>JBKJJF010000004.1:0-23222 GCA_046598195.1 Rhizobacter sp.
TTCATTTGCTGCGCAGCGAAATCGACGATTACTACGGGAGTTTTCGCGTCACGCGCGACCTGCTGGAGCTGCGCAACCTGGTTGATTGCGCCGAGCTGATCGTGCGCTCGGCGCTGACGCGGCACGAGAGCCGCGGCCTGCACTACAGCCGCGACTTCCCCCAGACGCTGCCGGTGAGCTTCCCGACGATCTTGATGCGGCCGGCCGGCCGCACGCGGCGAGAGCCGCAGCCGCTTGGGGGCGGGCCCACAGGGCTCTGGCGCTGATGACTGCCCCATGCTGTTCAGGTAACTCCGTCCGGCCTGAGGTATCGAAGGCCTGCGCAGGCTTCGATACCTCAGCCCGAACGGAGTGATGGGGGTCGGGTGGCTTAACTGAACTGTATTGGCGCTAGTCAGTCAAGCCGCGTCGAAACGCGCCAGCCGCTGGCTGATGATCATGTGGGCCTCGGCCATGATGCGGTCGATCAGCGCCTGCACCGTGGGCACGTCGTGGATCAAGCCGGCCACCATGCCGCATGACCACGCACCCAGATCCATCTCGCCTTCTTTCATGATGCGAGGGTAGACACCGGCCACCTCGGCGGCGATGTCTTCGAAGGTCAGCGCGGCGCCCAGCGTGCGCTCTTTTTCCAGCAGGCGATCAACGGCCGCGTTTTTCAGCACACGCTCGGTGTTGCGCAGCGGGCGCATCACGAGGCGGGTGTCGAGCTCGCTGGCGGCGACGATCGCGTCTTTCACGTTCTGGTGCACCGGCGCCTCTTGGGTGGCGATGAAGCGTGTGCCCATGTTCATGCCATCAGCGCCGAGCGCGAGCGCGGCCACCAGCGAGCGGCCATCGGCCATGCCACCGGAGGCCACGAACGGGATCTTCAGCTCTTCGGCCGCGCGCGGCAGCAAGATGAAGTTGGGTACGTCGTCTTCACCGGGGTGGCCGCCGCACTCGAAGCCGTCAACGCTGACCGCATCGCAGCCGATGGTTTCGGCCTTCAGCGCGTGGCGCACCGAGGTGCATTTGTGGATCACCTTGACGCCGGCTTCCTTCAGCGCGGGCAGCCACTTCTGCGGGTTGTTGCCAGCCGTCTCGACCGCCTTCAC
Organism: Rhizobacter sp.; assembly: GCA_046598195.1. GTDB lineage: Bacteria > Pseudomonadota > Gammaproteobacteria > Burkholderiales > Burkholderiaceae_C > Rhizobacter. The sequence continues at coordinate 1,098 of JBKJJF010000004.1, forward strand.
GCCGCCGTCGATGATGGCCTTCACGTAGCCGGGGTAGTCGGGTGTGTTGACCATGGGCAAGAAGGTGAGGTTCACGCCGAAGGGTTTGTTCGTCATCTCGCGGCAGCGTGCGATCTCTTTCGCCAGCAGCTCGGGGCTGCGCTGCGTGAGGCCGGTGATGAGGCCCAGGCCACCGGCGTTCGACACGGCCGCGGCCATCTCGGCAAAGCCGACGTAGTGCATGCCGCCCTGGATGATGGGGTGCTGGATGCCAAACATTTCGGTGATGCGTGTTTTCATGAAGCGTCCTTTGAAAGTGAGGGTTCGATCAGTTGTTTGACTGCGGCTTCGCGGATCTGGCGCTTGAGAATCTTGCCCGAGGGCGTGCGCGGCAAAGGCTGCTCAGACTTCAGGATGTAGCGCGGCATTTCGAAGCGGGCCAGGTGGCCTTCGAGAAAGCTGCGCAGTGCATCAAGGTCGAGCGTCGGCGTGCCGTGCACCGTGGCGCCGACCTCTTCGCCCAGGCGCTCGTCGGGCACGGCGTACACCGAAGCCTCAAACACATCGGGGTGCATCAGCAGCGCGGCTTCAACGGCGCCGCAGCCGATGTTTTCGCCGCCGCGGATGATCAAGTCTTTGATGCGGTCGACGATGTAGAGGTAGCCCTCGGTGTCGATCACCGCGCCGTCGCCGGTGCGGAACCAGTCGCCGTCGAAGGCCTGCGCATTGGCCTCGGGCAGGTTCCAGTAACCGGTGAAGACCGAGGTGCCGCGCACCCACAACTCACCGCGCTCACCGGGTGGCAACACACGGCCGATTTCGTCGGTGACACGGATCTCCAGCATCTGAGAACACCGGCCCGAGCTGCTCGGGTGGGCCACATAGTCTTCGCCGACGATGCCGGTGCCGATGGCATTGGTTTCGGTCATGCCCCAGCCGATGTTGGGCGCCGCCTGGGTGAAGCTTGACTTGATTCTCCGCACCTGCTCAGGTGCGCGTGGTGCGCCACCGCCGCCCAGCGCAGCCAGGGTGGCCAGGCTGTAGCGGCCCGATTGCGCCACCCGCACCAGGTCGCCGGTGACGGCGGCCGGGCCGGTGAGCGAGGTGAGGCGCTCACGGTCGATCAGCTCGGCGGCGCGGTCGGCGTCCCAGCGGTACATGCTGACGATGCGGCGCTGCAGTCGGTAGCTGGTGAGATAAGAAGAGTGCAGCCCGGTCACGTGGAACAGCGGCACGGCGAGCAGCGTGCCGCCTTGTTCGGTCGGCACCGGGCGTTCGACGCCGTTTACCGCGTCGAGAATGGCGTAATCAAGCTCCCACGAGAGCAGGGCCGACAGCACCATGCGGTGCGTTGACGGCACCCCCTTGGGCCGCCCACTGGAGCCCGAGGTGTAAAGCATGATCGCCAGGTCGTCGGCTTGTATGGCAACCGGCGGCATGGGCACGTCGCCCAGGGCTTCGGTGGCCGCCTTCAGATCGTGTGCGCCGGGTGGCAGCTTGGCGGCTCGCACCGCCAGCACGTGCAGGCCCTCGATGGGCGGGCGCTGGGCCAGGCGATCGAGCCGCTCGGAGTCGGCGAACAGCGCTTTGGCGCCGCAGTCGGTGAGGCCGTAGGCCATCTCGTCGGCCTGCCAGTGCGCGTTCATCGCCACCGCCACCGCACCGATGGAGGTGATGGCGCTGAAGGCCAGCATCCACTCGGGGTAGTTGCGCATCGAGATGGCGACGCGGTCACCGGGTTGCACACCGCACTCGTGCACCAGCACATGGCCGATGCGTGAGGCCTGCTGCCAGGCCTGTGCAAACGTCAGCCGCTCGTCTTCATAAATGAGGAACGGCAGCTCGGTGACGTAGGCCTCGTAATAGGCGCGCAGCGTGGGCGGCGCGTGCTTGAAGGCACGCAAACGGCGACCGTTGACAACGATGTTTTCCAGCTCGCCCGGCTGGCCGGGGGCGGTGAGGGCGGCGATCGCCGCGGCGCGGGTGAGTGGCTGCATGAGAGGCTGCATCAGCGGCCCTTGAACACTGGCTCGCGCTTGTCGACGAAGGCGCGCGCGGCCTCGCGGTGGTCTTCGGTCTGACCAGTGTGGATCTGGTGTGTGGCTTCGAGGTCCAGGCATTCGTCCACCTCACCGGCCATCGCGCGGTTGAGGTTTTCTTTCATGTAGCGGTAGGCCACGGTAGGCCCGGCTGCCAGGCGGCGCGCGATCTCGCGGGCTCGATCGGCCAAGGCTTCGGGTGGGCACACCCAGTTGGTGAGGCCGATGCGCAGCGCCTCTTCGGCCGACACACGCTCGCTCAGCAAGAACAACTCACGCGCCTTGCCCGCGCCGACCAGTTGCGTCATGAAATAGGTGCCGCCGTAGTCGCCCGAAAAACCCACGCGCGCGAAGGCGGTGGTCATGATCGCGGTGCTGGCCATCACGCGCAGGTCGCAGGCCAATGCGAGCGCCAGCCCGGCGCCGGCCGCCGGCCCGGGGATGGCGGCGATCGTGGGCTTGGGCATCTTGAAGAGCCGGCCCGCCGTTTCGCGCTGGTTGTGGCGCTGCTGGTGAATGGCTTCGTCAATCGTGCGCTGGCCTACGGTGCCGTCACCGGCCGCGGCCATGCCCTTCACGTCGCCACCGGCGCAAAAGCCCTTGCCCGCGCCGGTCAGCACGATGCAGCGCACGGCGGGGTTGAACTCGGCCTCGACCAGCTGCTGTTGCAGTGCCAGCACCATGGGGCGCGAGAGCGCGTTGCGGGCGTCGGGGCGGTTCATCGTCAGCGTCAACACGCCTTCATTGAGGTCGGCCAGCAGGTCGGGGGTTCCGGTGTCGAGGGGGGTCATGGTGTGTCTCCGGGGTTCACGTCAGTTCACTTGGCGAGGCCCAGCTCGCGGGCGTCTTGTTCGTAGTTGGCGTATGAGGCCTTCAGCGTGGCGCTGTTGAGAATCATCTCGGCCACGAGCTTGCGTGTGCCGGCCTCGTAAACCTGGGTGCGCATCCAGCACGACTCGGTGCGCGCGCTTTCGCTCAGCGCGATGATCTCGCGCTCGAGGTCGTAAGCCTGGTCGACGAACAGCGGGCCATGCACCAGGCGGATCTGCTGGCCGGCAAACAGCCCGACCGCCGGCCTGCGGCCGCGGAATTCGGCCTTGTCCACCGAGCTGCCGAGCAGCACGCTGATCATCTCGATCGGAATGATCGCGCGGCCCCACGGCGATGCAGCGCCGCCCTCGGGCGTGTACCAGGGCGAGGGCTCGGTGATGACCTTGAGCTTGTTCGCCAGCGTGAACGGGTAGTGGCCGCCCATGTGCTGGTCGAAGCCCATGGCGATGGTTTCTTTGGCCGCGCCGCGCTGGCCGACCTTCAAATCGCGGTTGATCACCAGGCCGGTGGCGGGGCGCAGCTTGGCGATGCGCTGCGGGATTTCGTGCACCGTGTCGGGCACAGCACCGACCGAGGCGGTGCCGGTGAGCACCGGCGTGCCATCGCGCTTTTCGGCCCAAATGCGCACCAGCTTTTCATCACCTGCAGGCGGCTGCACAAACGCGCGCACCTCTTCGCCTTCGACGACCATGTTCTGGTAGTGCGAGCTGATGCAGCCGCTTTCGAACCAGGCTTGGCCGAAGAGCTGGTACAGCAGCGGGTCGAACTGGCTGAAGTGTGTGGGCCCTTCGATCGGGCCGGCGCGCAAGCCCAGGTCTTCGGCGGTTTTGTCGTCATGGATCGACAGGTGGCCGTCGTAGGTCTGGTCGGCCAGCATCTGGTGTGGCTTGCGGAGCGGGCCGCACAGCGCGGTGGGGGGCGTCTCGGGGAAGGGAGCGGTCATCGCGGGGCCTTTCAACGCAAGCTGCAGAGAGCGCAAGAATAGGCCGAAGCCTGGAGCGGCGCAGTCGCGTGGGGGTCACCGTTTTGGCCGGTGGTGTCGGATGATTTGGCTTCCCTCAGCTCCTACTTAGAAACCCTATGCACATCCTCGCCACCACGCCGCCACCCGAAGATTGCATCGACACGCAGGTCGTTGGCAACGTGCTGCTGATCGGCATCAACCGCCCGGCCAAGCGCAACGGCTGGACGCCCGAGATGTTTCGCCAGCTCGGCGAGGCCTACACCCGGCTCGACGACGAGCCCGCTCTGCGGGTGGGTGTGTTGCACGCGATGGGCGAGCACTTCACCGCGGGGCTCGACATGCCCTCGGTGCAGGCGGCGCTGGAGCGCGGCGAGAAGCTGATCCCCGAAGGCATGGTCGAGCCGCACGACTTCGGCAAGCCCGGTTACCGCCGCCGTACCAAGCCGGTGATTGCGGCGGTAAAGGGCATCTGCTTCACGGTGGGCCTCGAGCTGATGTTCGGGGCCGACATCGTGGTGGCCGGCGACGACTGTCGCTTCAGCCAGAAGGAAGTGCAGCGCGGCCTGATGCCTGGCGCCGGTGCGACGCTGCGCATGTCGGAACGTGCGGGCCTGGGCAACGCCATGCTGTACCTGCTGACCGGCGACGAGTTCGACAGCGCGACCGCCTTCCGCTTGAACTTCGTGCAGAAGGTGGTGCCGAATGCGCAGGTGCTGGATGAAGCGCTGGCCATTGCCCAGCGCATTGCCGCGCAAGCGCCGCTGGCGGTGACGGCCACGCGCCTCAACGCCATCAAGGCGGTGGAAGAAGGCCCGGCGGCTGCGGTGGCCGACTTCGGCGCCATCAGCCAACGCATCTTCGCGAGTGAAGACTGGGCCGAGGGCGTGCGCTCCTTCGTCGAGAAGCGAGCGGCTCAGTTCAAGGGGCGCTGAACCTCAACTGCGTGCGCGCATCGCACTGCGCGCCTGCACGAACTCGAATGCGTATTTCACCGCTTCGGCGATGGCCACCTCGTTGTGGGCGCGTTCGTTTTCGGTGAGGTAAAACACCAAGTCGACGTCGTGGCGGATGTAGCGAGGTGGCAGCCGGTTGAGTGCCACGCAAACCACGTCGGCCAACAGGTCACGCGGGATTTGCGGGTAGTGGTTGGCCGAGGTCGACACGGCCTCGAAGATGATCCGCTCGTAATGGTTGTGGATGGATTCGAAGTCTGCGCTCATGGTGGGCGAGCGCTCGACTCAAATGCGTTCGAGCACCCGCATCGAATAGTCGACCGCCTTCACGTCTTTGGTCAAGCGGCCAATGGAGATGCGGTCGACGCCGGTGGCTGCAATGTCACGAATCTGCCCCAGTTGTACGTTGCCCGAGACTTCGAGCAGCGCTCGGCCGGCGTTGAGCGCCACCGCTTCGCGCATCATCGGCTCGGTGAAGTTGTCGAGCAGCACGCTGGAGGCGCCGTTGTCGAGCGCCTCGCGCAGCTGCACCAGGTTCTCGACTTCGATCTGGATGTCGACACCCGATTGCAGGGCCTGCGCGTTGCGCAGTGCAGCACCCACGCCACCGGCCGCGGCAATGTGGTTTTCCTTGATCAGGATGCCGTGCCAAAGCGCCATACGCTGGTTTTGCCCGCCACCGGCGCGCACGGCGTATTTCTGCGCCTGGCGCAGGCCGGGGAGGGTCTTGCGCGTGTCGAGCACGGCGCAGCCATTCGGGTTGGGCGAAGCGCCGGCCATGGCGTCCACGTGACGGCGGGTGACGGTGGCGGTGGCCGACAGCAGCTGCAGGAAGTTGAGCGCGGGCCGCTCGGCCGAGAGCAGCGCGCGGGCGTTGGCTTCGATGTGGCAGACCAGGGTATCGCCGCTCATCTTGGCGCCTTCGTCGACGTGCCATTGAACGTGGGCCGTGTTGTCCAACGCATGGATGCAGCCGTCGAACCACTCTTTTCCGCACAGCACGGCGTCTTCGCGCACCAGCACGCGGGCTTTCACGCGCTGGGTGGCGGGCACGAGCATGGCTGTCCAGTCGTTGCGGCCGATGTCTTCCATCAGCGCGTCGCGGATGTTGCGGGTGCGGGCTTGTTCCAGGGTTTCGTTGAAGTCGAACATGAATCTTTCTCAGGCCGCGCCGACGTTGGGCACCAGCCCCGGCTTCTGGGTCACGGTGGGGTTGCGCTTGACGAAGTCGAGCATGCGGTCGATGCAGCCCAGGGCTTGTTGGCGAATCGTTTCGTCGACGTGGATTTCGCCGCTGCCTTGCTCCAGGCAAGCGACCACACCTTGCAGCGCGTTCATCGCCATCCACGGGCAGTGTGCGCAGCTCTTGCAGGTGGCACTCTTGCCGGAGGTGGGCGCTTCGATGATCGTCTTGCCCGGCGCCAGCTGGCGCATGCGGTGGAACATGCCGTTGTCGGTGGCCACGATGAAGGTCTGCGCGTCCATGTTGACCACGGCATTCAGCATTTGCGAGGTGGAGCCCACCACGTCGGCCAGCTCGACCACGCTCTTGGGCGACTCAGGGTGTACCAGCACCTTGGCGCCGGGGTGCTGCGCCTTCAGCAGGTCGAGCTCAAGGCCCTTGAATTCGTCGTGCACGATGCAGGCGCCGTTCCACATCAGCATGTCGGCGCCGGTTTCTTCCTGGATGTAGCGGCCCAGGTGGCGGTCGGGCGCCCACAGAATTTTTTCGCCCTGGTCTTTCAGGTGCTTGACGATGGCAAGCGCGCAGGAACTCGTGACCATCCAGTCGGCGCGGGCCTTCACCGCGGCGCTGGTGTTGGCGTAGACCACGACCTTGCGGTCGGGGTGGGCGTCGCAGAAGCGCGCAAAGTCGTCGGCGGGGCAGCCCAGGTCGAGCGAGCAGGTGGCGTCGAGGTCGGGCATCAGCACGCGCTTTTCGGGGCTCAGGATCTTGGCGCTCTCGCCCATAAAACGCACACCGGCAACCACCAGCGTCTTGGCCGCGTGGTCGCGGCCGAAGCGGGCCATCTCCAGCGAATCAGAAACGCAGCCGCCGGTTTCCAGCGCCAGGTCTTGCAGGTCGCCATCGACGTAGTAGTGGGCGACCAGCACCGCGTTGTGCTGGGCGAGCAAGGCCTTGGCTTTGGCCTTCCATTGCTGGCGGCCTTCGGGGCTGAGGGGCTCGGGAACCTTGGCCCACGCGTGGGCGGTGCAAGTGGCGCCGCTGGCGTCTTGCAGGGGGTAGTCGAACTGCACTTGGCTCATGGCGGCGTGTGTGGCGGGCCTTCTTGACCCAGGCCAAACATGGTACCCGCAGCCCGCCGCACCGAGGCGGCCGGGGTCTCAGCTCAAGTTCTGTTCGGCTTCCATGAGCTTGTAGCGGGCCAGCGCCAAGTTTGTACGCTGCTTGTCGAGCACCGCAAACAGAAAGAGGCCGCGATGACGCGACACCGTTCGCATCACATGGTGGCGCGGGCCGGCGCTGGTCATCACCTCGTCGACCTCGGTCGTGAGGCCGAGTTGGCGCGTGGCGTGCTGGTGCGCGCGCAGCAGCTGGGCGCTGGTGGCGGCAGCCAGGTCCAGATCAATGGGTTGGTCGGCGCGGGCCTGCTTGGCGAGGATGAGCCCGGTGCTCGAATCAACCACCGCACAGGCAAACACGCCGTCGAGGCTGCCTAAGGTTTCGAGCACTTGCGAGGCCAGCGATGGGTCGAGCGCCGGGCGGCGGCCGATGCCCGCTGCCCCGTTGGGCTGGTTGACCGACGGCGTCACTTTGGCGCCTGAAGGCAGGGTGGGTGCCGATGCGAGATCGGCCACCTTGATTTGAAAGCCGCCCAGGCCCGCGCCGGCGGGTGCCTGGGGCGGGGCCCACACAGGCTCTTTCTTGACGCGGTTCCACATGCCCAGCAGTGAATTCCACACCGCCGAGGCGCTGGTCAGCGCTTCGTTGAGCACCTGCACCTTGAGGCGAGCCGGCCACTCGGTCATGCCGATCTTGTTGGCGATCCAGACCGCGTTGGGCGGCAACATGAAGAGCAGGGTGGGGCAGCGCCAGTTGGCGTTGTTCACGGCGGTTTGCAGCGTTTGCAGCATGTCGTCGATGTCGTGTGGCTGCATGGCGCCGACGATCACCGCCGTCATGTGGCTGCGCTCCATCAGGGCCAGCGGCACGGCGGCGTTGCTGGCGCCGGGGGCGCGCACATCGGCGTGGTAGATGCGCAGCGCGTCTTCGTTGCGGCGCTCCAGGGTCGTGCGCTCGATCATGGCCAGCGTGCGCAGCGTGCCTTGCTCGCGCAGGTGCAGGCGCTCGATGGGGCGGCCGCTGGCATCAGACAAGGCCTTGATGACGGAGGCGGCCCACACGCCGGTCGGGTCGTACAGCGCGATCAGGCGGCTGGCGGTTTCGAGGTCGGCGCGGGTCGAGGCGAAGTGGTCGCGGATGGCCTGCGCAGGTGAACCCGAGACGACCAGGTCACGCAAGTGGCTGTCGACCATCTGGCCGCGTTCGTTGACCTCGGTGGCCACGCTTTCCAGGATGGCGGTGGCGGCAAAGCCCTGGTCACGTTCTTCGGGCGCTTGTTGGCCGTTGCCTCGGATGGTGCGCAGGTCACCAAAGAGCGATGAAAGCATGTTGTTTTCTCCCTCGCGCATCGAACGGCGCGGTTGCTTCGCAGTCTAGGCTCCAGTCACAGGCTCTCCATCCCGCACGGTGAAACCATTGGTTGAAAAGGGGCATCTATTTCGGGGGGGGTGAACAGGTGCTAGCTGAAAAATCGGCTGGGCGGCGCCCCCACCGAGCGCCTGACCATGGCCGTGAAGGCACTGGCGCTGGCGTAGCCCAGCTCGGCCGAGATCACCCCCATCGGGATTTTGCGCGCCGCCATCGACAAGGCCTTGGCCAGCAGCACCTGCTGGCGCCACTGCAAGAAGGTGGTGCCCAGCTCGCTGCGGAACAGCCTCGCCACCGTGCGCGGGCTGGCCCCGGCGTTGCGGGCGCAGGTTTCGAGCGTGGACCAGCGGGTGGGGTCGTCGAGCACGGCCTCGCACAGGGCGCGCAGGCGTTTGTCTTGCGGCAGGTCGACTCCGATGGGCACGGGCAAGGCGTGGCGCAGCTCGTCGAGCACCAGGGCGCTGAGGTGGCGCTCGCGCTCGGTGCTGAGCAGGGCGCCGGCTTCGACCGACAGGTGCATCACCAGCTCGCGCAACAGGCTCGACACCTCGACCACCCGGCACTCGCGCCAGGGGGAATCGGGTGCGGGGTCGGTTTCGGGGCCGCAGTGGCGCTCGTCTTGGTGCAGGTAGAGCGTGCGCAGTTCGGCGTCTTCCACCACCGTGACCACGTGCTCCACCTGCGGCGGGATCCACACCGCACGCGAGGGCGGCACGATGTAGGTGCCGCGCCCGGCCGTCATGCGCACCACCCCAGTGACCGAGAACGCGAGCTGCCCCCAGGGGTGGCTGTGCGGTTCGATGTGGGTGTCGGCGGCCAGGCGGCGTGCCTTGGCGCGCACCGGGTAATCGGCGGTGGGGGCGTAACGCTGGGGGTCGACCGGCGGCAGGCTGGTGTGGCGGCGAGGGGTGGAAGTGGCCATGTCCGAATCTCGATAGAAATTGACAAACTATCGTAACTCGGCCGAACAGGGCCCGCCTAGAGTGCGGCATGACCTCTGTTTCCATCCCCCTGCGCCAAGACGCCATGACCATGGGCCTGATCGGCCTCGCCCATGGCACCTCGCACTTTTTTCACATGATGCTTGCGCCACTGTTCCCGTTGTTCATTCGCGACTTCGGTTTCAGCTACTCCGAGCTGGGTTTGTTGGTCTCCACGTTCTTCGTGATCTCGGGTGTGGGCCAGGCCATGGCCGGCTTTCTGGTCGACCGTGTTGGTGCCCGGCCGGTGTTGTTCGTGGCACTGAGCTGCTTCGTGCTGGCCGCACTCGCCACCGCCACGGCCGACAGCTACGGCGGGCTGATGCTGGCGGCAGCCTTGGCGGGTTTGGGCAATTCGCCCTTCCATCCGGTCGATTTCACAATCCTCAACAAGAGGGTGTCGCAACCGCGCCTCGGCCATGCGTTTTCGGTGCACGGCATCACCGGCAACCTGGGCTGGGCGGCTGCGCCGGTGTTCTTGACGGCGCTGACGGCCGCCACTGGCTCGTGGCGCATCGCCGCGGCCGGCATGGGGGTGTGGGCGCTGCTGGTGATCGTGGTGTTGTGGATCAACCGTGAAGCCATCGATGACAAGGCCGGCAGCTGGGGCCATGAGGCGGCTGCCGCCAAGGGTGGTGTCGTGGTGAAGGCCGAGCACCCGATGGCCTTTTTGCGCCTGCCTTCGGTGTGGTTGTGTTTTTCGTTCTTCTTCTGGTCGACCTGCGCGCTGAGTGCGATGCAGGGCTTCGCCAGCCCGGCGCTGCAGGCCATGTACGGCCTGCCGCTGTCCATCACCGCCTTCGTGGTCACCGGCTACATGCTGTTTGGCGCAGCGGGCATGGTCGTGGGCGGTTTTCTGGCGGCACGGGCCGAGCGGCTGGAGCGCATCATCGGCGCCTGCCTGCTGGGCGCGGCGGTGCTGCTGGCTCTGGTGGGCAGTGGCCTGTTGCCAGGCTTGCTGGCAGCAGCGGTGGCGGCAATCGCGGGTTTTGGCGCCGGTTTGGCTGGGCCGTCGCGCGACATGCTGATCAAGCAGGCCTCGCCGCCGGGGGCCACCGGGCGGGTGTACGGCACGGTGTACTCGGGGCTCGATCTCGGCTTTGCCGTTGCCGCGCCGGTGTTCGGCGCCTTGCTCGACCACGGCTCGGCCAGCAGCGTGTTTTACGGCTCGGCGCTCACGCTCGCGCTGGGGGTGGCCTCGGCCTCACTGGTGGGCATTGGCATTGCGCAGCGCGGGGGTCGTAAAGTCGCCGCATGACGACGCCTTCTGTTTCGCGAATCGCCGGCCACGTGCTGGTTGAGGCCCTGATCGCGCAGGGTGTGGACACCGTGTTCGGCGTGCCCGGCGAGAGTTACCTCGCGGTACTCGACGGCTTTCACGAACACCGTGAACGCATCCGCTTCATCGCCTGCCGGCAGGAGGGAGGTGCGTCTTTCATGGCCGAGGCGCAAGGCAAGCTGAGTGGCCGGCCAGGCGTGTGTTTTGTGACGCGCGGGCCGGGCGCCACCAATGCCAGCATCGGGCTGCACACCGCGTTTCAAGACAGCACGCCGATGGTCTTGTTCATCGGCCAGGTGGCGAGCGACCAGCGCGACCGCGAGGCGTTTCAAGAAGTTGACTACCGGCAGATGTTTGGCCCCGGCACGCTGGGTTTTGCCAAGTGGGTTGGCGAGGTGCACGACGCTGATCGCCTGCCCGAATACATCTCGCGCGCTTTTCACACCGCCCTGCAAGGCCGCCCCGGCCCGGTGGTGCTGGTGTTGCCCGAAGACATGCTGACGCGGCTCACCAGCGCGCCGGTGCTGCCCCGTGCCGCGCCCGCGCACGCCTGGCCGGCGCCCGGCGGGCTGCGCGAGGTGCGCAGCATGCTGCTGGCGGCACAACGCCCCTTCGTCATCGTCGGCGGCAGTGGCTGGGATGCGGCGGCCTGCGCGGCGATGCAGCGTTTTGCCGAGAACTGGAAGCTGCCGGTGGGCTGCGCTTTCCGCTTTCAAGATTGTTTCGACAACTCGCATCCCAACTACGCGGGTGACGTGGGCATCGCCCTCAACCCCAAGCTTGCCGAGCGCATCAAGCAGGCCGATCTGGTGTTGGCCATCGGCCCACGCTTGGGTGAGATGACCACCAGCGGCTACACGCTGCTGCAGCCCCCGCGCCCGGCGCAAAAGCTGATCCACGTGCATGCGGGCGCTGAAGAGCTGGGGCGTGTGTACGCGGCCGATTTGTTGTTGCAGTCGTCGATGGCGGCCGCGGCCAAGGCCTTGGAAGGCTTGGCCGCACCGACGCAGTTGCCATGGGATGAGTGGACGGCGCAGGCGCACGCCGACTACGAAGCCAACCTCGTGGCGCCGCCGGTCGAGCCGCTCGATTTGGCGGTGGTCATCAAGACCATCCAGCGACTGGCGCCCGCCGACACGGTCTACACCAACGGCGCCGGCAACTACGCCGGCTGGTTGCACCGCTACTGCCGTTATGCGGGCCTGCAACACCACGGCCGCACCCAGCTCGCACCGACCTCGGGGGCGATGGGCTATGGCGTGCCAGCGGCCGTGGCCGCGGCCTTGTTGTACCCGCAGCGCACGGTGGTCAACATCGCGGGCGACGGCGACTTTTTGATGACCGGCCAGGAGCTTGCCACCGCCACCGGCTACGGTGCCAAGAAGCTGATCAGCGTGGTGGTCGACAACGGCACCTACGGCACCATCCGCATGCACCAGGAGCGCGAGTACCCCGGTCGGGTGAGTGGCAGTGATTTGTTCAACCCAGACTTCACCGCGCTGGCGCGGGCCTACGGTTGGCAGGCGCAGCGGGTGTTGAGCACGGCCGAGTTCGAGCCCGCGTTTGCGCAGGCGCTCGCGAGTGGTGAACCGAGCCTGCTGCACCTCAAGCTCGACAGCGACGTGATCACCCCGCGCACCACGCTGTCGGCCATCCGCCAAGCGGCGTTGGCCAAATCGAAACAAGCCTAGCGCGGCGCTCCGGCCACCTGCGACACGTAGCGCGCCAGCAGCGCGATGTCTTGCGCCGACAGCTTGTCGCGAAACGGGGGCATCACGCCCAGGCCGTTTTGAATCGCCTTGGCCACGCGCGCTTCGTCGGGTAGTAACTCGTCGAGCGCCGGCCCCACCTCGCCTGCGGCGCCCGCGTCACGCAAGGTGTGGCAGATCGCGCACGAGGGCGCGGCCCCACTGGTGAACAGCCGGCGCCCGGCTTCACGCTCGGGTGCGCCGAGCCCTTGAGCTGACGCGGCGGCGCTGCACAACAGCAGCGCCGCCGCGAAAATGCCTGGCCCGCTCACGCGGTGACAACGCTCAGTGAGTGGTCGGCCCAGCTGTTGTTGCCGTAGCCCGCGGTGTTTTCTTCGCGCTGCTGCGGCTGCACATTGCCTGCCACGTCGGTGGCTCGGCTGGCCAGCACATGGGTGCCGGCCGGCAGGGTGGCCTGCAGCACAAACTGCCGCCACGCGAAGGGGCCGAGGTCGGGGCCGATGAGCTTGGCATCACGCCAGGTCTTGCCGCCGTCGATCGACACCTCGACCCGCTTGACCGGGCCGGTGCCGCTGAACGCCACGCCCAGGATCTGCGTGGTGCCCGCGCCGAGCTTGGCACCTTCGGCGGGCAGCGGCGAGTTGATCCACGACTTCACGTTCATCAACAGCACCGAGGCCTGCTTGGGGTCGGCCTTCTCGCCCATCGGCGTCATGCGGTAGCCGTGCGACATGATCTTCGCCTGGCTTTCGGTGGCGCTGAGCGAGATGCGCTTGACGTACTTGACGTTGTTCACACCCTGGTAGCCCGGCAGCACCAGCCGCAGCGGGCCGCCGTGTGCGAGCGAAAGCGGCGTGCCGTTCATCTCCCAGGCCAGCACGGCGTCTTTCAGCGCAGCGATGGGCACCGAGCGCTCGACCACCACGCTCAGCGGGTCGACCCCATCGGGCAGCTTTTCGCCGCCGGTGCCGGTGATGTGGAGCATGCCGTCGCGAGCGCCCCCCAGCGCATCGATCACGGCGCGCAAGGGCACGCCGCTCCAGATCACACAACCGGCCGCGCCCACGGTCCAGGGCGTGCCGCTCGGCTTGTTCGGGAAGAAGCCGCGACCGTTGCCGCTGCACTGCAGCACCATTGCAACGGTCGTCACGTCGATCGATTTCAACTGGCCGAGCGTGAGCGTGGCGGGTGTGGCAACGCCGTCAAACGCCACTTGCCAGGCGTCACGGTTGGCCAGGATGGCGTCAGACGGCGCCGGCAGGTTGTTGCGGATGTACAGGCGTTCGGCTGGCGTGACGATGCTCGAGCCCATCGCACTGCGCTTGGTTTCGAGTGTGCTGGAGCTGTGGACGATGAGGCTGTCGGCGTCTTTCCATGCTGCGTAGGCCGGCAGGGGTTTGGCCTGGGCGGCGGCAGCGCCGGACCAGCTGGCGAGTGGCGCAGCCGCAATGGCGCCAGCGGTGCCGGCAAGCAGTTGGCGGCGGCGGATGGGCAGTGACGTAGGCATGGTGGTGGAAGGCTCCAAAGGTGGCTTCAAGGGGGTGCTCCAACGCGGCAGCGCCTGACGCTGTAGGCGCTGAAAGGATAGCCGGTGAAAAATGACATTCCTATGGGTGACAGTGCGGAGGAACTTCTACCGCAGGCCGCAGCGGTATCGCTTGCTTACACCTGCGTGCGCTCCAACCATCAAGCGTGACGCGCCTGCGCCGAAAATCAAAAAGGGGCGTGCCACGCCATCGCGCCACGCCACCGCCACGTTTTGTTGAGGAAGCACCCCATGACAGCCCTTCGCACGCTTATCGCGGGTTTGTTTCTCTGCTCGGCGGGCCTTGCCCACGCCCAGCTGACAGCGACGATCGCCGTCGAGCCCTCGTCAAGAAAAGAATCGTTCACCGTGGCCCTCGCCGTGGTGGAAGACGCCCTGAGCAAGGCCAGCAAGCAGGTCGCCAAGGTCTCGTTCAACGAAGACCTGAGCGATGTGATGCGCGCTACCCGCACGGGCGAGGTCGACGTGTACATCGGCCCGCCGCAAGTGGCAGCCTCGGCGATGGCGCGTGGCTTTGAGCTGATCGGGTCGACCAGCCCCATCGAGCAGTTCGTGCTGGTGTCGCGCCGTGACTACGCGACGGTGGCGTCGCTCAATGGCGGGCGCCTCTACCTGCCGCAGCAAGATTCGATCTACTCCTATGTGGCGCGCGGCATGCTCAACTCAGCCGGCCTGTCGTTCCAAAACATGACCATCGAGTTCGGCCGTTGGCCGAGCGCGGGCCTGGTTGCGGTGGACATGGGTCTGGCCGACGCAACCGTGGTGCGCCAGAGTGAGTGGGCTGATTGGGTCAAGGCGCGTGGCCAGGCGCTGCACGCGGTGGGCACCTCGATTCCGGTGCCCGGTGGCTTGTCGGTGGTGGTCAAGAAGAACCTGCCGGCCAATGCCCGCGAGCGCATCGCACAGTGGTTCGCCACCGCGAGCACGGCCTCGGGCTTGAAGCCGGTGTCGCAGCGGGCTGACGCGTCGATGTACAAGGCTGTGGCCGAGCTGGGTTACTTCACGCCGACCAACCTGCCAGGTGTCACGGTGGTCAGCGCCGCGCAAGTGCGCCAGCTGGTGGCCGGTGGTGCGGTGATTGTCGACACCCGCTCCGAGAAGGAATTCAAGACCAAGCACATTCCGCTCGCGGTCTTCATCCCGTATCACGAGAAGAGCTTGAAAGATGTGGCCTTCGACCCGGCCAAAGACGATTTCCGCGACCTCGCCAAGCTCAACAAAGACAAGCCGACCATCTTTTCGTGCAACGGCGCCGAGTGCTGGAAGTCGTACAAGGCCGCCAAGGTGGCGTTGGCCAGCGGCTTCAAGAACGTCTACTGGTTCCGCGGCGGCCTGCCTGAGTGGGAATCCAGCGGCCTGCAAGTCGCCCAAAACTGACACGGCGTGCTTGAGCGCCCACCGAGCGTGGGCGCCGATGGCAAACTCTCAAGACTGTTTCGCGCCACCGTTTCGGGTGGTGGCGTGGCATTGCATCCACCTTGAGAAGGTAGCCCGCCCATGACCCTCGCTCGCCCCCCCGCCGACTTCGCCACCTGCGACCTCTGCGACACCCACAAGAACAGCAGCGACGGCACGTTCCGCGTGCTGCCACCGGCGTTTCGCGACTACGGCAAACGCCTCAAGTTCTGCGGCGTCGTCAGCACCGTGAAATGTTTCGAAGACAACACGCTGGTGAAGGCCGCGCTCGACACCCCCGGTGAAGGCCGCGTGCTGGTGGTCGACGGTGGCGCCTCGCTGCGGCGGGCCCTGGTCGGCGGCAACCTCGGTGCGGCTGGCGCCAAGAACGGCTGGGCCGGCATCGTGGTCGATGCTTGTGTGCGCGACAGCGCCGAGCTCGCGGCGTGCGACCTCGGCATTCGCGCGCTGGGCCTGATGCCGCTGCCCACCGAAAAGCGCAACGAGGGCCAGCGCGACGTTGCGGTACAGATTCAAGGTGTTTGGGTGCGCCCCGGCGACTGGCTGTATGCCGACGAAGACGGCATCGTGGTGACTGCCGCCCCGGCCTGAGAGCCTGAGGAAACCGATGCCCACGCGTGGCCTGAGTGCCCCGACCGTGCTGCTGACCGGCTTTGATGCCTTCGGCGGCGCCACGCTCAACCCGAGCTGGCTGGCCGCGCAGGCCTTGCACGGGCGCCAGATTGCCGGCCACCGCGTGGTGGCCGCGCGCCTGCCCACGGTGTTTGACACCTCGCTGCGTGAACTGCATGAACGGCTGGCACTGCATGCGCCGGCCCCGGCGCTGGTGCTGTGCGTGGGCGTGGCCAGCGGGCGCCAAGCCTTGTCGCTGGAGCGGGTGGCGATCAACATCAACGACGCCAGCTTGGCCGACAACCACGGCGCCCAGCCGATCGACACGCCGGTGGTTGTCGGCGGGCCCACGGCTTACTTCAGCAGCCTGCCGCTCAAGGCCATGCTGCAGGCGCTGCGCCGCCATGGCCTGCCGGCCGAGCTGTCGCAAACCGCAGGCACTTTCGTTTGCAACCATGTTTTTTATGGGCTGATGCACACGCTTGCGACCGAGCCCCGCTTGCAGGGCACGCGCGGTGGGTTTGTCCACGTGCCCGACCTGTCGGTGCTCGGCCTGCCCGATCTGGCGGGCGGCCTGCACCTGATGCTGGAAACCGCACTGACCACGCGCAGCGACGCGCGCTTTGCCGCCGGCTCAGTTTCCTGAGGGCATTTGCCGCACCTCGCCGCTTCAGACCTGGCCCCGCCGGCCGATATGACCTGAACGACCCCTCGCAACGAGGGTGGAATGGTCATTTTCGGAGCGAACCCCATGGCATGGATTGACCGGCTGAAGCTGTCTCATCGTTTGATCGCTGCTTTTGGCGTGGCGATCGTATTGACCGTGGTGTTGGGTGGCATCGCCTTCCTTCAGCTGCGGCAGGTGAACGCGGCGGCCACCGACCTGCAGACCCGATGGATGCCGGCGGTGCGCGCAGCGCTCGAGTGGCGCAGCGATTTGCAGACGATCCGCCTGGCCACCTTGCAGCACGCGATGGCCGCCAACGAGCGCGAAAAGCGCCGCCACGGCAATTTGGTGGCGGCGGCCACCGAGCAGTATCAAAAACACGAGGCCGAGTTCCTGGCCCTGGTCACGCTGGAAGAACAACGCAAGCTGCTGGGTGAAATCCGCACCCTCAACGAAGCCTTTGTCGCCGTCACCAAGCAGGTACTGGAGGTGTCGAGCAAAGAGGGCACCGAAGCGGCCATCGCCTTGCAAAACGTTGAGGCCCGGCCGCGTGCGCAACAGATCGAAGGCCGCATGGACCGGCTGGTCGAGCTCAGCACCCAGGGCGGCAATGAAGCCGGTGCCAGCAGCCAGAAGACCTATGACATCGGCCGCGCCGTGTTGTTGGGCGGGGTGATTCTGTCGGTGCTGCTCGGCCTGGGCATGGCGGCGGCCATCACACGCTCCATCCTGCGCCAGCTGGGCGGCGACCCGGCTTATGCGGCGGGTGTGGTCGAGCGGGTGGCGTCGGGCGATCTCACGGTGAAGATCAGCACGCGCAAGAACGACACCACCAGCCTGCTGGCCAGCATGCAGCGCATGGTGCACAACCTCTCGGGCATCGTCTCGGGCGTGCGTGTGGGGGCGGAGTCGATCTCGACCGCTTCGTCCGAGGTGGCCAGCGGCAACCTCGACCTGTCGTCACGCACCGAGAAGCAGGCGGCCAACGTGCAACAGACGGCGGCCACGCTGCACCAGCTCTCCAGCACGGTGCGGCACAACGCCGACTCGTCGCGCGCCGCCACCGCCATGGCGGCGGGTGCCTCCGAGGTGGCAGAGAAGGGCGGTGCCGTGGTGGGCGAGGTGGTGCAGCAGATGGAGCAGATCACTGCGGCCTCCAAGCGCATCGGCGAAATCATCGGGGTGATCGACGGCATTGCCTTCCAGACCAACATCCTCGCGCTGAATGCCGCGGTAGAAGCGGCGCGCGCCGGTGAACAAGGCCGTGGCTTTGCGGTGGTGGCCAGCGAAGTGCGCAGCCTGGCCCAGCGCTCGGCGGCTGCGGCCAAAGAAATCAAGGTGCTCATTCGCAACAGCGAAGAGCGTGTCGAGGCGGGCTCCACTCTCGCCAACGACGCCGGCCGCATCATGCAAGAGGTGGTGGCTTCAGTGCGCGAGGTCTCGGGCACGATCAAGGCGATCGCCGCAGCGACCGTCGAACAATCGACCGGCCTGGAGCAGGTGAATCAGTCGGTCACGCAGATGGACACGGCCACCCAGCACAACGCGGCGCTGGTCGAAGAGTCTTCGGCCGCGGCCGAGAGCCTCAAGCAGCAGGCCCAGGCGCTGACCCAGGCGGTCAGCGTCTTCAAGCTCGGCTGATCAGCGCAGCACAACTTCCAGCAGGCGGTCGAGGCCGCCCGTGTTGATGGCCACCATGGCCTGCTCGCGCACCTTGGGCTTGGCGTGATAGGCCACGCTCAAGCCCGCTTCGCCCATCATCGGCAGGTCGTTCGCGCCGTCGCCCATGGCGATGGCTTGTTGAGGCTTGATGCCCAGTTGAGCGCAGGTGGCCAGCAGCATGCGGCGCTTTTCTTCGCCGTCGCAGATGTCGCCCCAAGGCTGGTCGATCATGTGGCCGGTGAGCGCGCCGTTTGAGACCTCAAGCACGTTGCTGCGGGTGAAATCGATCTTCAGGTGGTCACGCACGTGGTCGGTGAAAAAGGTGAAGCCGCCCGACACCAGCAGCGTTTTCATGCCCACCGCCTGGCAGGCCTCAACCAGGGCTTGCGCGCCGGGGTTGAGCTGCAAGCGCTCGTTGAGCACCTGTTCCATGGCCGACACCGGCACGCCCTTCAGCAGGGTCACACGCCGCCTCAGGCTGTCTTTGTAGTCGGTGATTTCACCGCGCATGGCCGCCTCGGTGATGGCTGCCACCTCGGCCTTGCGGCCGGCCGCATCGGCGATCTCGTCCACACACTCGATGTTGATCAGCGTCGAATCCATGTCGAAGGCGATCAGCTTGAAATCGCGCAAAGTCAGCGGCGGCGTGAAGTGCTGGATGACGAGGCCGGGGGCAAATTCTGTCGACATGGGAATCAGGCGGTTGCAGAGGTGGTGGGCGCGCCGAGCGAGCGCAGCACATCGCGGATCAGCAGTGCACGGTCTTTCGGTTCTTTGGTTTCGCGCTCAATGCGCAGCTTGTCGTTGCCGGCCAGCTTGATGTGGCGGTTCTTTTGCACCAGCTCAATGATGCGCATGGCGTCAACCGGCGCGTTGGGGCGAAAGCTGATGATCATGAGCGCAGGCGCCGCGTCGATCTTGATCACACCATACGGTTTGGCCAGCACACGCAAGCGGTGTACATCGAACAACGTTTGGCCTTGTGCTGGCAGCTTGCCGAAGCGGTCGGTGATTTCTTCCAACAAAGTGTCGATCGCTTCAGGCTTCTCGGCCGTGGCCAGGCGCTTGTAGAGGTTGAGCCGGGTTTGCACGTCGCCGCAGTAGTCAGTGGGCAGCAGGGCGGGGGCGTGCAGGTTGATCTCGGTCGTCACGCTCAGGGGTGAGAGCAGGTCGGGTTCCTTGCCTGCCTTCAGTGAACGCACCGCTTCGGACAGCATCTCGTTGTAGAGCTGGAATCCCACTTCCATCATGTTGCCGCTCTGGTTGTCGCCCAGCACCTCGCCGGCGCCGCGAATCTCCAGGTCGTGCATGGCGAGGTAAAAGCCGGAGCCCAGCTCTTCCATGCTTTGAATGGCCTCCAGGCGCTGCGCGGCTTGTTTGGTCAGGCCTTGCACATCAGGCACCAGCAAGTAGGCGTAAGCCTGGTGATGCGAGCGCCCCACGCGGCCGCGCAGTTGGTGCAATTGCGCGAGGCCGAACTTGTCGGCGCGGCTCATCACGATGGTGTTGGCCGTGGGCACGTCAATGCCGGTCTCGATGATGGTGGAGCACAGCAAAACGTTGTGACGCTGGGCCACAAAGTCGCGCATCACCGACTCCAGCTGGCGCTCGGGCATCTGGCCATGGGCGACGGCAATGCGCGCCTCGGGCAGCAGCTCTTGCAGCTTTTCGCGGCGGTTCTCGATGGTCTCTACTTCGTTGTGCAAGAAGTAAACCTGCCCGCCGCGTTTCAACTCGCGCAGCACGGCCTCGCGGATCACGCTGTTGCCTTCGTTGCGCACAAAGGTCTTGATGGCCAGGCGGCGCTGCGGCGCGGTGGCGATGACGCTCAGGTCACGCAAGCCTTCAAGCGCCATGCCCAGGGTGGGCGGGATGGGCGTGGCGGTGAGGGTGAGCACATCGACCTCGGCCCGCATGGCCTTGATGGCCTCTTTGTGGCGCACACCGAAGCGGTGTTCTTCGTCGATCACCAACAGGCCCAGGCGTTTGAACTTGACCTTGTCGCTGATCAGCGCGTGCGTGCCGACCACGATGTCGACGGTGCCGTCGGCCAGCCCTTCGAGCGTGGCCTTGACCTCCTTGCTGGAGCGAAAGCGGGAGATCTCGGCGACGCGTACTGGCCACTTGCCAAAGCGGTCGGAGATGTTCTGGAAATGCTGCTCAGCCAGCAGCGTGGTGGGCGCGAGGATGGCCACCTGCTTGCCGCCGGTCACCGCGACGAAGGCGGCACGCAAGGCCACCTCGGTTTTGCCAAAACCCACGTCGCCGCAGATGAGCCGGTCCATGGGTTTGGGCGACACCATGTCTTGAATGACGGCGTGTATGGCCGCCTTCTGGTCGGGTGTTTCTTCAAAGCCGAAGCTCGCGGCAAAGGCTTCGTAGTCGTGCGGGGTGAAACGAAAGGCGAAACCTTCACGTGCTGCGCGGCGCGCATACAGGTTGAGCAGCTCGGCCGCGGTGTCACGCACCTGTTCGGCCGCTTTGCGCTTGGCCTTGTCCCACTGGCCCGAGCCCAGGCGGTGCAGCGGTGCCTCTTCGGCGCTGACGCCGGTGTAGCGGCTGATCAGGTGCAGCTGCGCCACCGGCACATAAAGCGTGGCCTTGTCGGCGTATTCGAGGTGCAGGAACTCGCTGGGCCCGCCTTCGTTATTCCCGAGGTCGATCGTCCTCAGGCCCACATAGCGGCCGATGCCGTGGTTCACGTGCACCACCGGGTCGCCGACCTTCAGCTCCGACAAGTCTTTGATCAGCGCATTGACGTCGCTCACCTGCTCTTGTTTGCGGCGGCGCCTGGCGGTGGGTGAGGTGGCGAAGAGTTCGGTTTCGGTGACAAACTGGATGCCCGGTTCGGTCCAGAAAAACCCCTCCGCCATCGGCGCGACGGCGATTGCAAACCGTTCGCTACCGGCCTCGAACTCGGCCAGGCTGGTGACACTCGGCGGCTCGATTCGGCTGTCGCGCAGCAACTCCAACAGGCTTTCGCGCCGGCCCTGGCTCTCGGCCATGATCAGCACGCGGTGCTGGGTGGTGCCCACGTGCAGCTGCAACTTCTTCAATGGCTCAGGCGCGCCACGGTCCACGCTCAGGTCGGGCAGGGGGCGTGCCCACTCGACGGGCTCCTTGCCACGCACCACCAGCGTGGCGTGGGCATTGGCCAGCGTGAAGAACTCTTCGGGCCGCAAGAACAAGTCTTCGGGCGGCAGGATGGGCCGCTCGCGGTCGTGCTGCAAAAAGCGGTGGCGCTCGCGGGTGTCGGTCCAGAAGCGTTTCAGCGACTCGTCGATCTCGCCGTGCAGCACCAGCGTGGCCTTGGCGCCCAGGTACTCGAAGATGGTCGCCGTGCTGTCGAAGAACAAGGGCAGGTAGTACTCGATGCCGGCGGTGGCGATGCCGCTGCCGATGTCTTTGTACAGGCGCACCTTGGTCGGGTCGCCTTCCATCTTCTCGCGCCAACGGGCGCGAAAGGCGGCGCGCGCTTCGTCGTCCATCGGGAACTCGCGGCCGGGCAGCAGCCGCACTTCGGGCACCGGGTAGAGGCTGCGCTGGCTGTCGGGGTCGAAGGTGCGGATGCTGTCGACCTCGTCGCCGAACAGGTCCACGCGGTAGGGCACGAGCGAGCCCATCGGAAAGAGGTCGATCAGGCCGCCGCGCACCGCGTACTCACCTGGCGACACCACCTGGCTCACATGCGTGTAGCCGGCCAGCGTGAGCTGCGCCTTCAATGCCGCTTCGTTGAGCTTGGCCTTCTGCTTGAAGTGGAAGGTGGTGCCGGCCAGGAAGGACGGCGGCGCCAGCCTCGTGAGTGCGGTGGTGGC
>JBKJJF010000099.1:0-2599 GCA_046598195.1 Rhizobacter sp.
GCCAGCAGGTGTGTTCAGGCAAGCTCTTGTTGCGCATCAAGAGAGCGTTGGTTTGTTCACGGTTTGTGGGCCAGCAAGGCCACGAACAACGCGACGAGCACCAGCAGCACGATCGCCGCCCACTCCTAACCTGAGCTGCCGCGGGGTGAATCGAGGTCGGGGTCAGCAACCCCGTGGGCGCCGGCCTCCAGATCCATCAGCAACTGGCGCTGGGGGCCTGCGGGTGAGGTGTTGGTCATGTGGTTGCCCTGGGCACGATCGATTGGCACATCACCCACCGATCACACCGCACGCGACGCGAGCGCCGCCGCCCAAGGGCATGGGGTGATCGGCGTGGTTGTCACCGTCGGCGCGCACCATCAGCGAGCGGTTCTTCACGTCGGCCAGCGTCAGCCGCGGGGCCAGCACGGGATGGCTGCCGGTGCCGTCGGCCGACACGTACAAGGGCGGCAGGTCGCCCAGGTGGCCGTCGCTCCAGGGTTCGCCGTGCCGCTTGCTGGCCAGCGGGTCAAGGTGGCCACCAGCCGCGAGCGCGGCCACGGCGACGTCGTCTCGCTGTGCGGGTGCGCACAATGGTTTTTCGTGTACATGAAAGCCATGCAGGCCTGGCGGCAGGCCGCTGAGGGCCGGGTAGAAGGCCAGGCCGTGGCGCGTTTCGACGATGCGCACCGTGCCGACCGAGGCGCCAGGCCCTTGGGCGTCGGCGATGTGCAGGTTGACGGTGGTTTCTGCGGTGCTGACGGCTGCCGTGGCGGTGAGGCAGACGAGACAGACGACGCTGACCATGCCGGCGAGGGCAGCGGAGAGGTGTTTCATGGGAGCTCCTGAGTGCGATTCAGGAGCCCGGACGGGAATCGGCGACAAAACCGGACAAACCGGTTCAGCGCACCCTCATCAGCGCTTGCGCAGTTTGGCTTCGAGTTGGCGCAGCGGGGTCTTGAAGAATTCGGCAACTCCCGGTTGTTCGGTGAAGGCGTGTCGGGCCAGGCCGGCCAACTCTTTGGCGCGCGCGGTCTGGCCTGCCTGGAGCGCGCACAAGCCCGTCAAGCTGCGCATGTGTGCCACATCGGGCGAGTGGGCGTAGGACATCGCGACGAGCTTTTCTGTCAGCTCTTCCATCTTTGGCAAACCCTCGCGGGTTCGATCGAGCGCGCACTCGCTGGCTGCGCGGGTGAACTCCGGGTTCTCCGAGCCTGCCTCTGTGCCGTAGTCAGGCATGGGGCCATGCCGATCCAGCACTGCCAGGGCTTCTTTGGGCTTGCCCCCCAGGTACTTGAACTGGGCGAGACTGGCGGTCACCTGCATGGCAGGCTGCGCGCTGGGATCGTGTGGGCCGCTGACGGCTGGCGCGTTCTCCATCATGGCTGTGGCCTCGTCGAACTTGTTTTGCATCATGAGGAACCAGGCGGCGAACCGGGCTGCCATGGCGGCGCCTTCGGGCTTGTTGGCGTCGATGGCTTTCATCAGCAGCAGCGTCTTCTGCAGCTCCGTGTCGGCTTCGATGTGGTGCCCAGCATTGGCTGCCAAGATGCCCATGTTTGAGGCCACGGACAGCTGTATCGCGGGCGAGTCGGTATGAGGCCGCAAGACCGCCGTGGCGTGGCTTGCCAGGGCATACGCACGCTCTGCTGCGCCCCAGGTGCTGAGCCTGCGCGAAAGTGACAGATCGAGACGGGCCCGCACGGAGGGCGGCACACTTCGGCCGTGGGTATCCATCGACTTGCGCACGCGATCAATTGCGGCGATGGTTTCTTCGGTTGAAATGAGATACAGGTCGGCCAAATACGACAAGTGCGCCACTTCGGCCTTGGCGGCGACAAGGTCGTCGTCACCGCCTGAAGCGCGCATCGCGGCGAGCGCGGCCGCCAGCTGGGCCCGGGCCTCTTTGGTCTTCGACAAATCTGCCAGCACCAACACATACTGCAAGCGCATCGCGACGGCAGCGGCCGACAAGGGCCCCTCGGCCCGCAGGGCCGTATCGATGGCGTGCTCATAGAGCGGGGCCGCGTTCTTGAGATCACCGTTGCTGTACGCCAGCTCAGCGCGTAAGCCGGCGATGCGGGCTTCTTCGATGGTGAGCGAGCCCGCGATGGAAGCTCGGTCCTGCTCGGCCCACTCCAGTGTCTTGGCCGCCTGCGGGAACTGCGCACGGCGCATCAAGATCTCAGCCAGCATCAAGCGCGCCCGCACCGCCAGCATCGACCCCGCAGGCGCAAAACCGATCGCTCGCTCGGCGCTGGCCTGCGCATCGGCCAGCTTGCTATCGCGCCACTGCGCCTTGGCCAGCAAGAGCAGTGCGACCGCCTGGTCTGCTTCGCTGGCGCCCACCGCCACCAAGGCGGTGACCTGCTTGGTGGCGTATTCCACCGCGAGCCGCGGGCTGCCCATGTCAACGAACAGCCCTGCCACCACGCCATAAAGTTCGGCCTGCATCTGCGGTTGCCCGGCAAACTTGGTGTCGATCAGGCGTGCTCCACGTTCTACCAGCTGCTCGGCGGGCAACTGGCGCAACTCGTTGTTGGCCGGGTTGCCACGTTCGTTGACCTTGAACACATCGACCACGAACTCTTTCACCACACGAGCACGCTCGGCCTCGTCG
>JBKJJF010000107.1:0-4557 GCA_046598195.1 Rhizobacter sp.
ACCGTCACCTTCAAGCTCGGCACCGACCCCGACAAGGCGCAGCAGCTGGTGCAAAACCGCGTGGCGCGCGCCGAAGCGCGGCTGCCCGAAGAAGTGAAACGCCTGGGCGTGGTCACCATCAAAAGTTCGGTCGACCTGACGATGGTGGTGCACCTGCTGTCACCCAGCGGCCGCTACGACATGACCTACCTGCGCAACTACGCGGTGCTCAACGTGAAAGACCGCCTGGCGCGGGTTGAAGGTGTGGGCGACGTGCAGCTGTTCGGCTCGGGCGACTACTCGATGCGCGTGTGGCTCGACCCGCAGAAGGTGGCGCAGCGCGGCCTCTCGGCGAGCGACGTGGTGGCCGCCATTCGTGGGCAGAACGTGCAGGCCGCGGCCGGCATCGTGGGCGCATCGCCGGGCCTGGCCGGTGTCGACATGCAACTCTCGATCAACGCGCAAGGCCGTTTGCAAAACGAAGAAGAGTTCGGCGACATCATCGTCAAGACCAGCGCCGACGGTGCGGTCACGCGCCTGCGCGACATCGCCCGCCTGGAGCTGGGTGCCGCCGACTACTCACTGCGCTCACTGCTCGACAACAAGGACGCGGTGGCCGTGCCCATCTTTGCGGCGCCCGGCTCCAACGCCATCGCCATCAGCAACGGCGTGCGCGACACCATGGCCGAGATCAAAAAATCCATGCCCGAAGGTGTGGACTACGAGATCGTCTACGACCCCACGCAGTTTGTGCGGGCCTCCATTGAATCGGTGGTGCACACCTTGCTCGAAGCGATTGCGCTGGTGGTGCTGGTCGTGATCCTCTTCCTGCAAACCTGGCGCGCCTCCATCATCCCGCTGCTGGCGGTGCCGGTGGCGGTGGTGGGCACCTTCGCGGTGATGGGCGTGTTCGGTTTTTCGATCAACGCACTGAGCCTGTTTGGCCTGGTGCTGGCCATCGGCATCGTGGTCGACGACGCGATCGTGGTGGTCGAGAACGTGGAGCGCAACATCGAAGCGGGCCTGAGCCCGCGAGACGCCACCTACCAGGCCATGCGCGAAGTGTCGGGCCCGATCATCGCGATTGCGCTGGTGCTGGTGGCGGTGTTCGTGCCGCTGGCCTTCATCAGCGGGCTCACCGGGCAGTTCTACAAGCAGTTTGCGCTGACCATCGCGATCTCGACGGTGATCTCGGCCATCAACTCGCTGACCCTCTCACCCGCGCTGGCCGCCCTGCTGCTCAAAGGCCACGACGCACCCAAAGACGCGCTCACCCGCGGCATGGACCGTGTATTCGGCGGCTTCTTCCGCGGCTTCAACCGGCTCTTCACGCGCGGCGCGGCGAGCTACAGCGGTGGCGTCACACGCGCCATCTCGCGCAAGGGCGTGATGATCGCGGTGTACCTGCTGCTCGCAGCGGCCACGGTCGGGCTGTTCAAGCTGGTGCCGAGTGGCTTTGTGCCGGCCCAAGACAAGCAGTACCTGATCGGCTTTGCGCAGCTGCCCGACGGCGCCACGCTCGACCGCACCGAAGAAGTGATCCGCCGCATGAACGAGATCGCACTCGCGCAGCCGGGTGTGGAGCACGCGGTGGCCTTCCCCGGTTTGTCGATCAACGGCTTCACCAACAGCTCCAACTCGGGCATCGTGTTCACCACGCTCAAACCGTTCGACGAGCGCAAAGGTGCTGACCAGAGCGCAGGTGCCATCGCCGGCCAGCTGAACCAGAAATTCGGCGCCATCCAAGAAGCCTTTGTGGTGATGTTCCCGCCACCACCCGTGCAGGGGCTGGGCACCACCGGCGGCTTCAAGCTGCAGCTTGAAGACCGCGGCTCGCATGGCATCAAGGGGCTCGACGACGCGCTCAAGGCCTTCATGGCCAAGGCTTACCAGGCGCCTGAATTGGCGGGTTTGTTTTCGAGCTACCAGGTCAACGTGCCGCAGCTGTATGCCGACATCGACCGCACCAAGGCGCGCCAGCTCGGTGTGCCGGTGACCGACATTTTCGACACCTTGCAGATCTACCTCGGCAGCGTGTACGCAAACGACTTCAACAAGTTCGGCCGCACCTACTCGGTTCGGGTGCAGGCCGACGCGGCCCATCGCGCGCGCGCCGAAGACATCGGCCTGCTGAAGGTGCGCTCCAACAGCGGCGAGATGGTGCCCTTGTCGGCGCTGATGAAGGTCACGCCCACCTTCGGCCCCGAGCGAGCCATGCGCTACAACGGCTTTCTCTCGGCCGACATCAACGGCGGCGCGGCGCCCGGCTACTCGTCGGGCCAGGCGCAAGACGCAGTGAAACGCATCGCCGCCGAGACGCTGCCACCCGGCATCAGCTACGAGTGGACCGACCTCACCTACCAGGAAATCATTGCCGGCGATTCGGCGCTGTGGATCTTTGCCATTGCGATCCTGCTGGTGTTTCTGGTGCTGGCCGCGCAGTACGAAAGCCTCACGCTGCCGCTGGCGATTTTGTTGATCGTGCCGATGGGTCTGCTCGCGGCGATGACCGGCGTGTGGCTGACGCGGGGCGACAACAACGTCTTCACGCAGATCGGGCTGATGGTGCTGGTGGGCCTGAGCGCGAAGAACGCGATCCTGATCGTGGAGTTTGCGCGCGAGCTGGAGTTTGCGGGCCGCACGCCGATCCAGGCCGCCATCGAAGCCAGCCGCCTGCGCCTGCGCCCCATCTTGATGACCTCGCTGGCTTTTGTGATGGGTGTGCTGCCGCTGGTGCTGGCCACCGGCGCGGGCGCCGAGATGCGCCAGGCCATGGGCGTGGCGGTGTTCACCGGGATGATCGGCGTCACCGCCTTCGGTATCTTCCTCACGCCGGTGTTCTATGTGCTGCTGCGCCAGCTCGCGGGCAACCGGCCGCTCAAGCAGCACGGCGAAGTGCCGGTGATCCCGCCCCACAGCAGCGGCAGCCACTCGGTCAAGCCGCAACCGGCTGCACCTGTCAGCCGCCATGAATAAAGGAATCGAGATGAACACCCCTTTCAAGAGAAGCCTCGCCCCGCTGCTCGCCGCCATGGTGCTCGCCGGCTGCGCCAGCGCACCGTTCGAGCCCACCGCCGCGCCCGCAGCGCCGGTGGCCTTCAAGTCCGTCGACGGCCGCTGGGCTGCGCTGGCACCCGCCGAGTCGCAGGCCCGCGGCGAGTGGTGGAAGGCGTTTGCCGACCCGCTGCTCGACGACTTGGTCAGCCGCGCCGACCGCAACAACTCCAGCATCCAGCTGGCAGCAGCGCGCCTCGCGCAAGCCCGCGCGCTGGTGCGCTCGACGCGAGCCGATCGCCTGCCGCAAGTGGGCTTGGGCGCTTCGGCCACACGCCAGACGTTGCCACCCGGCAGCGGCGCCGCACCCGGCCAGGCCGCCACCGCGCTGAGTGCCGCAGCCAGCGTGTCGTGGGAGCCCGACCTCTTCGGGCGGCTGGCCAAAGCGGGCGACGCCGCCACGCTCGACGCGCAATCGCGCGAGGCGCTGGTGCAGAGCACGCGGCTGCTGGTGCAGTCGGACGTGGCACAAACCTACTTCGTGCTGCGTGCGATGGACGCCGAACGTGCGCTGGTGCGCCAGACCGTGGCGGCCTACCGCGACACGCTGCGCCTCATCGAGCGCCGCTTTCAGGCGGGCGACGTGAGCGAGCTTGACCTCGCCCGCGTGCGCACCGAAGTGGTGGCCACCGAATCGCAGGCCCTCGCACTCGACCGCCGCCGCGCCCAGCTCGAACACGCGCTCGCGGTGCTGCTCGGTGAGCTGCCGAGCGGCTTCACGCTGGCCGAGGCCGACTGGTCCGGCGCATTGCCCCACGTGCCAGCGGGCCTGCCGAGCAGCGTGCTCACACGACGCCCCGACGTGGCCGCGGCACAGCGCAGCATGCAAGCCGCGCAGCTGCGCGCTGGCGTGGCACGCAGTGCATGGTTTCCCGACGTCGCACTCACCGCATCGGCGGGGTTTGCCTCCAGCGAGCTGAGCGATCTTTTCAAGTGGTCGGCACGCGCCTGGGGTGTGGGCGCCCTGCTCTCGCTGCCGGTGTTCGACGGCGGGCGGCGCGAGGCCGGTGTGCAAAGCGCCAACGCACAGTGGGACGCCGCGGCGGCGAGCTACCGCGAGCAGGTGCTGGTGGCCTTTCGCGACGTCGAAGACCAGCTCTCGGCCTTGAGCCTGCTCGCCGACCAGGCCAACGCACAAGCGCAGGCGGTGGAGTGGGCCAGCCGCGCCACCGTGCTCTCGAACACACGCTACCGCAACGGCTACGTCAGCCAGCTGGAGCTGCTGGACGCACGCCGCAGCGAGCTGGCCAACCGCCGCCAAGCGCTGCAGGTGCGGGCCGCGCAGTACGAGGCCACGGTGGGCCTGATCCGCGCACTGGGCGGTGGCTGGGAGGCGGCGGCGCGCGCGTCTTGACGGGTGGGTGTGAGGCGGCCGCCGCGCTGGGTGCATCCAGGCGGCCCACCACGGCGTATCAGTGGTTTGTCACCACGATATCGTCGCGGCTTGCGACACCACCCGCTCATGCACCCATCCCCACTTCGCCTACCGAAAACGGCCCTCGCCTGGGTGCTGTGCGCCCTGGC
>JBKJJF010000235.1:0-10583 GCA_046598195.1 Rhizobacter sp.
CCCCACTCGTCGTTGCAAATGCTCGCCATAGCCCGAGCTATGGCTGTGCTTTGCGCCTAGATTGGGTGCCTTTTGGCGCGCTGCTCGGTCACGCTCGAAATACTCTCAGGCTCTGAGCGGCGACCCCGGTGGCTTTACGTACAGCAACACAAAAATAACCTATCGCTTGTGAACGGCCCGGTGGCGCGGCCCGTTGTGTGCTCAGACCGGCCGATTGCTGCCGGCTCTTTGAAGGAGAGCACACCATGTTCAACCGCAAATCTGCTTTTGCCGCTGGCCTGATTGCCTTGGGCACCCTGGTCTCCAGCGCTGCGCACGCCAATGACGTGCGCTGGTCGGTCGGCATCAACCTGCCGAACATCGGCACCGTGATTTCCAACGCGCCGGGCTACTACGACCCACGCCCGGTGTATGTGCAGCCCGCACCGGTGGTGGTGTATCAGCCGGCCCCGGTGGTGGTGTACCAGCCGGCCCCGCAGGTGGTGTACCAGCCGGCCCCGCAGGTGGTGTACCGCCCTGAGCCGGTGTATGCCCCGCAGTATTACGGCGCGCCGGTGGTGGTCCGCAGCGGTTGGGCCGTGCCTTACTCGAACCACCGGCATGGCCATGGCCACTATCGACACCATGACCGTTACGACCGTTATGAACGTGGCGCCGACCGCCGTGATGACCACAGGGATGACCGCCGCGACGACCGCCGCGACGACCGCCGCCAGCACCACTGATCTGCGCTGAGCTGAAAAGGGCCGCGTCACAGCGGCCCTTTTTCATGGCGTGCGGCTTACTTCTTGTCGCGCTTCATGCGCTCGATCTCTTCACGGATCATGCGTTCGCGCACACCTTCGCCTTGCAGGCTGACGAAGGTGAACAGGCCGTGGATCGCGAGGCCGATGCTCCAGCCCCAGATGAAGCCAGGCCCACGACCGTTGACCCAGTGCATGAGCACGAAGCCCAGGTTCACCAGCACGAACACCAGCGCGTGGATGTACAAGCCGATCTTTTTTCGCACGCGGCGCGCGGCGCGCGCTTCGATGCTGTCGGGAGGCAGGTGCGGGCGGCCCATCACATGGCCTTAAAAAGGTGGGCGTAAAGGCGGCTCACCGCCAGCCTGTCGGCGTGGCCGCGCAGGCTCAGAGTGAGCTTGCCCGAGTCGTCGCGCACGGCGGTGGCCACGGCGTCGGCACGCACCACGGTGCTGCGGTGGATCTGCCAGAAACGCTGCATGTCGAGCTGCGGCAGCAGCTCACGCAGCGAGATGCGGATCAGGTGCTCACGCTCCGGCGTGACCAGGCGCACGTACTTGTCGGTCGCCTCGAAATACAGCACCTCGTCGACCTTGACCATGTGGATGGCCGCACCCACGCCAGCCTGGATCACACTCAACTTCACCGCGTTGCTGTCGGGTGCCGAGGCACCCAGCAGGCTGCGCAGCTGGGTCAGCGCCGCGTCGAGTGCGCCGTCGGGCAGGGTGGTTTGCTCTCGCTGGCGCAGCGCCTGTTGCAGGCGGGTGCAGGTCTGCGCCAGGCGCTCGGGTGAGATGGGTTTGAGCACGTAGTCGACGGCGGCGCGTTCAAAGGCTTCAAGTGCGTACTGGTCGTGCGCGGTCACAAACACCACCAGCGGGAAGGGCGCACCCTCGGGCCAGTCTTCGGCCAGCGCGTGCGCGGCTTCGAGGCCGCTCAGGCCCGGCATGCGGATGTCGAGAAAGAGAATGTTCGGGCGCAGCGCCAGTGCTTGCTGCACCGCCGCCTCACCATGGCCCACGGTGGCCACGATGTGGAGCGTGGGCCACAGGCGCAGCAGCTCGGCCTTCAGGTGCGCGGCCAGCAGGGGTTCGTCTTCGGCGATGAGGGCGGTGGTGTTCATGGCGCGGGTGTCGATGTTCACACGGTGCGGTTCAGGGGGATGCGAACGGTGGCCAGCGTGCCGCCATCGCCGTCGTCTGGCGAGCTGAGCACGAGCGCGGCTGAGGGGCCGTAGAGCGTGGACAGGCGCTCGCGCACCTGGTTCACGCCGAAGTGTGTGCCATCGTTGGCCACGCTTGAGAGGCCGGCGCCGGTGTCGCGCACGCTGAGCACCAGGTCGTTGCCATCACGGCTTGCGCTCACCCGCAGGTGGCCACCTTCCACGTGCGGCTCCAGGCCGTGTTTGATGGCGTTTTCGACCAGCGGTTGCAGCAGCAAGGTGGGCACGGCCAACTCGCCCAGCTCGGGGGGAAAGGCGACCTCGGTCTGCAAACGTTCGCCCATGCGGATTTTCATCAGCGCGAGGTAGTCATTGATGCGCGCGAACTCGTCGGCCAGCGGGTGCAGCATGTTGCGCGAGGCGCTCAGCGTGGAGCGCATGAACGAGACCAGGTGGTCGAGCATCAGCTGGGCGCGTTGTGGGTCCATGCCGATCAACACACGCAGGTTGGCCAGCGTGTTGAAGAGCATGTGTGGCTCCAGCTGCGACGACAGCAGCTTGAGCTGGTTTTCGGCCGCGTCACGTTGGGCGGTGGCCACCAGTTGTTCCAGCGTCTGGCGGTGCCCGACCGAATAAAAGAAGTAGCTGATGCCGGTGCTGACCGCCACCGCCAGGAAGAGGTAGGCCATGAACAGGCGCGGCGAGTGCGACAGCTGCTCCCACTTCGAGCAGCCGCAGTAGGCGTCGCCAATGAGCACCCCTATCACATAGCCCACCGCGATGCCGAGCAGCAGCAACACCCAGCGCCGCCAGCCGAGCGGCCAGTTGCTTGCGGGGTCACGCTTGAAGGCAAAACGCCCGAAGTCGACACAGGCCCAGATGCTGAGGCCGATGGCTTGCGAATAGGCCATCTGGATGTCGGCGTCGCCGTTGCGCAGCGACAGGCCAATGGCGATCACCACGTTGAAAGCCGCCACGATCAGCCCATGGCGCAAAAAGGAGAGGGGGCCGTTTTCGGTGAAGGGCGGCATGGGGCAGTCTACTTTGCGAGTGCGAGGGGTCACGGGCTGTGGCACCACTGTGCCGAGGCACGCCGACGATGACCACGCGGCTGCGACGAAGCGCCTGTCAGCGGCGCGAAACAGCGCTAGCGCGGTGCCAAACGTGGCCTCCGGTGGCTATAGTCGACGCCCCACGGTTGCGGAGACACGAATGTTTCAGGCCTCTTTTCGCCCGGCGATGCGTTGGGCCACGGCATTCTTGAGCGTGGCCGGCTTGCTGGCCTGCGGCACACCGCCGCAACCCGCTGCGCCACCGGCCCCGGTGCTGGCGGCGCCGCCCGTGGCCGCTCCGGTGTTGCCGCCGCCCGCGCCCTTGAGCGACGCCGTGGCAGCACGCTTTCCCGACCCGGTGATGAACTACCGCACGCCGGCCTTGCAGGCCGGCCGCAATGACTTCACCAGCCATGCCGAACTGCAGGCCGTGCTGCGCGGCCTGGTGCGCGACGCGCCCACGGTCGTGCGCTTGCTCAACCTGGGCGCTTCGCAGAGCGGTGTGTCGATTGAGGCCTTGTTGTTCTCACGCAATGCTGACGCCACGCCCGCATCGCTGCAGCGCAGCGGACGGCCCCTGGTGCTGCTGCTGGGCCAGCAGCATGGTGACGAGCCCGCCAGCAGCGAAGCCTTGATCGTGCTCGCGCAAGAGCTCACGCGCGGCCGTTTGCAAAGCCTGCTCGACCGCGTCAACGTGGTGGTGCTGCCGCGTGTCAACCCAGATGGTGCGCAGGCCGGCCTGCGCAACAGCGCCAATGGCGTCGACATCGACCGCGACCACCTGCTGCTCAAGACCCCCGAGGCACAGGCACTGGCCAGGCTGGTGCGCGACTACCAGCCGCTGGTGGTGGCCGAGGCGGGTGAATACGCGGTCAGCGGCTTGTATGCGCAGAAGTTTGCTGCGGTGCAGCGCGACGACGCGCACCTGCAGTACGCCACCACGGGCAACCTGCCGCCGTTTTTCACCAAGGCGGCTGAAGAGTGGTTCAAGCAACCCCTGTTCGCCAGCTTCAAGCAGCATGGTTTGAGCGTGCAGTGGATGCACAGCACGACCAACGACCTGGCCGACAAACGGCTCTCGATGGGTGGCCCCCTGGCCGACAACGGGCGCAACGTGCAAGGCCTGAAGAACGTGGTCAGCCTTGTGATCGCAACGCGTGGCGGGGGCCTCGGCCGCATGCACTTCAAGCGCCGTGTTCATACGCAAGTGGTCGCGATGACCAGCGTGCTGCAAAACGCCGCCCAGCGCGGCGGCGACTTGCTCAAGCTGCGCCAGTACGTTGACGCCGACATGAGCGCGCAGGCGTGCAAAGGCCAGGTGGTGGTGGAGGCTGGCCCCACGGCCACCGAGTACACGCTGCAGATGCTCGACCCCGTCACCGGCGCTGACAAGACCCTCACCGTCAACTGGGACTCGGCCCTGGTGCTGCGTGAACTGAAGGTGCGCAAGCGGCCGTGTGGCTACTGGCTGGACGCCGACCAGGCCGACGCGGTGGCCCGCTTGCGCCTGCTGGGTGTGCGCGTGGAGCAGGCGCTCGCCAAGGGGGTGGTGCAGGGTGAAAGTTATGTCGAGGCGCGGCCTGAGATCAAGGCCACGCCTGTCTTGCTCGACGTGCCTGAAGGCAGCTACTACGTGCCGCTGACCCAGCCGCTGGCCAGTCTGGTGGTGGCGGCGCTTGAGCCCGACACACCGGCGAGTTACCTCAGCGCAGGCGTGATCACGGGCCTGGCCAAGCAGGCCCGTGTGACGGCGCTTCCGGGGATCAAGCTGAGCGTGATGCCCTGAAGGGGCTGTGGGCTGTCAAACGCTCAGCGTCTTTTCCCACCGCCGAAGATGCCGCCCAGCACGCCGCGAATGATCTCGCGGCCCACCGTCGAGCCCATGGTCCGCATGGCCGACTTGGCGAGAGTTTGGGCCAGGCCGTCTTGTTTGCCGCCGCGTGGGCCGGTGGTGCCGAAGAGCACGTCGTTCAAGCTGCCCATCACACCGCCTGAGCTTTCTTGCGTGGGGGGGGTCTTGCCAGCTTGGGTTTTGGCTTCCTGCGCCTGGTCGGCGCTCACGTGGGTGCGGCCCTTGATCTTCTCGTAGGCCGATTCGCGGTCGACCGTTTTTTCATACACACCGGCCACCAACGAGCTGGCGAGCAAGGCCTTGCGCTGCTCGGGTGTGATGGGGCCGATCTGGCTGCCCGGCGGGATCACAAACACCCGCTCGGTGACGCAGGGGCGGCCCTTGGCGTCAAGAAAACTCACCAGCGCCTCGCCCACGGCCAGCTCGGTGATGGCGGTTTCGATGTCCAGGCCAGGGTTGGCGCGCATGGTGCTCGCCGCCGCTTTCACCGCTTTCTGGTCGCGTGGCGTGAAGGCGCGCAGCGCGTGCTGCACGCGGTTGCCCAGCTGGGCCAACACCGTGTCGGGGATGTCGAGCGGGTTTTGCGTCACGAAGTACACGCCCACGCCCTTGCTGCGCACCAGGCGCACCACCAGCTCGATGCGCTCGACCAGGGCGGTGGGCGCCTCTTTGAACAGCAAGTGGGCCTCGTCGAAGAAGAACACCAGCTTCGGCTTGTCAAGGTCGCCCACCTCGGGCATCTGCTCGAACAGCTCGGACAACATCCACAACAGGAAGGTGGCGTACAGGCGCGGCGAATTCATCAGCTTGTCGGCACTGAGGATGTTGATCACACCCTGGCCATCGACCGTCTGCATGAAGTCGCTGATGTTGAGCATTGGCTCGCCGAAGAATTTGTCGCCGCCTTGTTCTTCTATCTGCAGCAGCCCGCGCTGGATGGCGCCCACGCTGGCGGCGCTCACGTTGCCGTATGCGGTGGTGAACTGGCTGGCGTTTTCGCCCACGTGCTGCAGCATGGCGCGCAGGTCTTTCAGGTCGAGCAGCAGCATGCCGTTGTCGTCGGCGATCTTGAACACGAGGCTCAGCACGCCAGCCTGCGTTTCATTGAGCGCCAGCATGCGCGCGAGCAGCAGCGGGCCCATGTCGGTGACGGTGGCGCGCACCGGGTGGCCGCTTTCGCCGAATACGTCCCACAAGGTGGCGGGGCAGGCGGCCGACGGCGGGGCTTCCAGGCCACGCTCTTTCAGCACGGCGGCCAGCTTGTCACCGATCTTGCCGGCTTGGCTGATGCCGGTGAGGTCGCCCTTCACGTCGGCCATGAAAACCGGCACCCCCCGTTGGCTCAAGTTTTCGGCCAGGGTCTGCAGGGTGATGGTCTTGCCGGTGCCGGTGGCGCCGGTGATCAGGCCGTGGCGGTTGGCCAGGGCAGGGAGCAAAAAGCACTCGATCTTGTCGTGCTTGGCGATGAGGATGGGCTCGGCCATGAAAGTGCTCCCTGGGCAGACACGTAAAATCGCAGTGTATTGAATATGCGGTGCACCCTCGCACCGCGACACAGCAGACGGAGCTTCGTTTCATGGCGGGACATTCCAAGTGGGCCAACATTCAGCACCGAAAGGGCCGCCAAGACGAAAAGCGCGGCAAGGTCTGGACGCGCGTCATCCGTGAAATCATGGTCGCGGCCCGCCAAGGCGGCGGTGATGTGAAAGAAAACCCGCGGCTGCGCCTGGCGGTGGAGAAGGCCAAGGCGGCCAACATGCCGTCGGACACCATCAAGAAAAACATCGACAAGGCCACCGGCAACCTCGAAGGTGTGCACTACGAAGAGATCCGCTACGAGGGCTACGGCATCGGCGGCGCGGCCGTCATCATCGACTGCATGACCGACAACAAGGTGCGCACCGTGGCCGAGGTTCGGCATGCCTTCAGCAAGTACGGCGGCAACCTGGGCACCGAAGGCTCGGTGGCGTTTCAGTTCAAACACTGCGGCCAGATGCTGTTTGCACCCGGCACGAGTGAAGACAAAGTGCTGGAAGTGGCGCTGGAGGCCGGTGCCGACGATGTGGTGACACACGACGATGGCTCGCTGGAGGTGCTGTCACCGCCGCACGACTTTGAAGCCGTGAAGGCCGCGCTCGAAGCCGCTGGCCTCAAACCCGAAGTTGCCGAGGTCACCATGCGCGCCGAGAACACGATCGACCTCAGTGGTGATGACGCGCAGCGCATGCAAAAGCTGCTCGATGTGCTCGAAGACCTGGACGACACGCAAGAGGTCTTCCACAACGCGGTGATCAACGAATGAGGGCCGCCGCGCTGGGCCGCCCCGAGCAAGGCCCGACCCTCCTGGAGGGTCGCTTGACGTACTCGGCGAGCGGGGTGCTGTCATGAAGGTTCTCGTGATCGGCTCCGGCGGCCGTGAACACGCCCTTGCATGGAAGCTGGCCCAGTCGCCCAAGCTGCAAATGGTCTACGTGGCCCCTGGCAACGGCGGCACAGCGGTGAGCCCGCACCTGAAGAACGTGGCCATCACCGATGTGAAAGCGCTCGCCGATTTTGCGGTGGCCGAGAAGATCGGGCTCACCGTGGTAGGCCCCGAGGCGCCATTGGCGGCGGGTGTGGTCGATGAGTTTCGTGCGCGCGGCCTGCGCATCTTTGGCCCCACAAAAGCGGCGGCCCAGCTCGAAAGCTCCAAGGCCTTTGCCAAAGA
Source organism: Rhizobacter sp. (assembly GCA_046598195.1). GTDB lineage: Bacteria > Pseudomonadota > Gammaproteobacteria > Burkholderiales > Burkholderiaceae_C > Rhizobacter. The sequence goes on from JBKJJF010000235.1 coordinate 7,517, forward strand.
CTTCATGAAGCGCCACGCCATTCCCACGGCGGCGTATGAGACTTTCTCCGACATTGCAGCTGCACATGCCTACGTTGACAAGATGGGTGCGCCCATCGTCATCAAGGCCGATGGCCTGGCGGCGGGCAAGGGTGTGGTGGTCGCCATGTCGCTCGCCGAAGCGCATGAAGCCGTCGACTGGATGTTGGCCAATGACGCCCAAGACAACAAGCTCGGTGTGCAACACAACGCCGGCGGCGCGCGGGTGGTGATAGAAGAGTTTTTGCAAGGCGAAGAAGCCAGTTTCATCGTGCTCTGCGACGGCAAGAACGTGCTGCCCTTGGCCACCAGCCAAGACCACAAACGCCTGCAAGACGCCGACCAGGGCCCCAACACCGGTGGCATGGGCGCCTACTCGCCCGCACCGGTGGTCACGCCCAACGTGCATGCCAAGGCGATGCAAGACATCATCTTGCCGACCATCGAAGGCATGGCCAAAGACGGCATCCCCTTCACCGGCTTTTTGTACGCCGGGCTGATGATCGACGAACAAGGTGTGCCCAAGACGCTGGAGTTCAACACCCGCATGGGCGACCCCGAAACGCAGCCCATCATGATGCGGCTCAAGACCGACCTGCTCGACGTCTTCATGGCCGCCACAGACGGCACGCTCGACCAGATCGAACTGCAATGGGACCGCCGTGTGGCGCTGGGCGTGGTGATGGCCGCGGCCGGCTACCCGCTCAACCCGCGCAAGGGCGATGCCATCACCGGCCTGCCCGCCGAAGAACCCGATGCGATGGTGTTTCATGCCGGTACCACAACGCAACAAGGCACCGTGGTGGCCTCCGGTGGCCGGGTGCTGTGTGTCACCGCCCTGGGCGACTCGGTGAAGTTGGCCCAAGCGCGCGCCTACGAGGTGTTGCAAGACATCCAGTTCGACGGCGCCCAGTACCGCCACGACATTGGTTACCGGGCCATCAAGAGGTGACGCCCCAGTCGCTTTGCTCCTGCCCCCGAGGGGCGGCTCCCCGGAGTTGCTCGATGGCCCCACTCGCCTCGCGCCGATGACATGAATACCCACGAGGTTCGTGTCTATCTGCTGGGCCTGCAAGACCACATCATCGGCGCGATGGAAGCTGAGAGCGGCGAGCGTTTTATCACCGATGGCTGGACGCGCCCGCCCGGCGAGCGCTTGCAAGGTGATGGCCTGTCTCGTCTGATCGAAGGCGGCCAGCTGCTGGAGCGTGGCGGGTGCAATTTCTCTCATGTGAAAGGCGCGGCGATGCCGCCTTCGGCCACGCAGCACCGCCCCGAGTTGGCGGGCGCGCCCTTCGAGGCCATGGGAGTGTCGCTGGTCATGCACCCGCGCAACCCTTACGTTCCCACGGTGCACATGAACGTGCGCATGTTCGCGGCCCTGCCTGTTGGCCGCGAGCCGGTGGTGTGGTTTGGCGGCGGCATGGATCTCACGCCCTACTACGGCTTTGAAGAAGACGCGCAGCACTTTCACCGCGTCAACCGTGATGCGCTGGCGCCGTTTGGCGCCGACAAGTACCCGCGCTTCAAACAGTGGTGCGACGAGTACTTCTTCTTGAAACACCGCAACGAACCGCGTGGCATTGGGGGTGTGTTCTTCGACGACTTTGCCGAAGGCGGCTTCGAGCCCAGCTTTGCGCTGATGCGCTCGGTGGGCGACGCCTTCGTGGCCGCTTACCTGCCCATCGTGCAGCGCCGCAAAAACCTGCCCCATGGTGAGCGTGAGCGCAACTTTCAAACCTACCGGCGTGGCCGCTATGTCGAGTTCAACCTGGTGTTCGACCGTGGCACCTTGTTCGGCCTGCAATCGGGTGGGCGCACCGAGAGCATTTTGATGTCGATGCCACCGGTGGTGACCTGGCGCTACGACTGGGCGCCCGAGGCTGGCACGCCCGAGGCGCAGCTTTACAGCGACTTCCTGCGCCCGCGTGATTGGGCGGGGGAGGCGCAGGAATGACGCGGCCCCAGCGCCGGGCCGCTCCCAAGCCGGCCCGCATCCCCTTGGGGGATCGGCGAACGTACTCGTTTGATGAGGCTTCGTCATGAGGATCGGCCTTTTTGGCGGCAGTTTCGACCCGGTGCACAGCGCGCATGTGGCGCTCGCCCGCCTGGCCTTGTCGGAGATGCAACTCGACGAAGTGCGCTGGGTGCCTGCCGGCCAGCCTTGGCAAAAGTCCCGCCAGCTGGCGCCTCCCCAGCATCGTGAAGCCATGGTGCGTGTGGCCATCGAGGGTGAACCGCGCTTTGTGCTTGATCGCTGCGAGCTGGTACGCCGTGGCCCCAGTTTCACGCTCGACACCGTGCGCGAGCTGCAAACCGCCGAGCCCGGCCACGAATGGTTTCTGATCCTTGGGCAGGATCAGTACGCTGGCCTGCACACCTGGCGCGACTGGCGCGAGCTGCTCACCCGCGTGACCCTGGCCGTGGCCAACCGCCCCGGCATGAATCCACAGGCCCACCCCGACGTGGAGCGTGCCCCGCACCGGGTGGTGGCGCTGCCGATGATGGATATTTCATCGACCGAGATCCGCGAGCGCGTTGCAGCGGGCCAAGGGATAGACAATCTGGTACCCGCCGCCGTGGCAGGCTATATTGACCAACACCACCTCTACCGAGGCCCCTCTGGGAGCTGAATGGACATCCGAAAACTGCAACGCGCCATCGTCGATGGTCTGGAAGACGTGAAAGCCCAAGGCATTCAGGTCTACGACACCGAGCACCTTTCACCGCTCTTTGAGCGGGTGATCATTGCCTCGGGCACATCGAATCGGCAAACCAAGGCGCTGGCCGCCAGCGTGCGCGATGCCGTCAAAGCCAAAGGTTTCCCCGTGTTGCGCACCGAAGGTGAGAGCAACGGCGAGTGGATCATTGTTGATTGCGGCGCAGCCGTGGTTCACGTGATGCAACCCGCCATCCGCGACTACTACCACCTCGAAGAAATCTGGGGTGACAAACCCGTCAAGCTCAAGATGGAGACCGGTCCGGCCAAGCTGGTGAAGGCCGAGGAACCCACCAAACCCGTCAAGCCCACCAAGCCGGCCCCGAAGAA
>JBKJJF010000283.1:0-8166 GCA_046598195.1 Rhizobacter sp.
AAAGGCCATGCCCCAGGGGCTCGACAGGGTGCTGTTGATCAGCGTCGTGCGGGCCGCCCCCGCCGGCGGGGGGCCGGGAGGTGGGGGCGTCGGCGAGGGCGACGGCGAATCGGCCCCCCCGCAGGCCACCAGGGGCACCGTGGCCGAGGCCCACAGCGCGCCCAGGCGCAGCAGGCTCGCACGGCGGTTGGGGTTGAGGGTCGGCAGGCGGGTCTTGCTCGAATCACTCATGGGGTCTCTTCGATTCGTAGGTGGAACAGCGCCCAGTAGGCCAGGGTGTGCACCCTGTCACGCAACTGATTGCAACCGGGCCTGCCGCCGTAGCACCTGCCTGGCGCCCGAAGCGGTGACGGATGCCACAGACCCTGGCCGGCGATGGGTCAATAACCCGGCCAAGAAGCCGATATGGGCTATGAGGCCAGCACATCGGCGGGCGGACAGTTGGCAATGAAAAACATGATCCCTACATCACTTACATCACGGCGCAGCGCCGCTGCATGGCTTGTGGTTGCTGCCTGCGGGGCGGCGCGGGCGCAAGACTTGGCCTCGGTCGGGCTCGAACAACTGCTTGACCTGGAGGTGTCTGGTGCGTCGAGGTTCTCGCTGCGCATCAGCCAATCCCCCTCGTCGGCCACGGTGATCGGGGCCGATGAAATCCGTGCCTTGGGTTACCGCACGCTGGCCGAAGCCCTGGCTTCGGTGCGAGGCCTGGTGGTGTCGTCTGACCGCACCTATGCCTACCTGGGTGTGCGCGGTTACGCCGTTGCCGGCGACTACAACACGCGCATTCTTCTGCTGATCGACGGCAACCGTGTCAACGACACGGTGTTCGATCAGGCCTTTCTCGGCAGCGAGTTCCCGCTCGACCTGAGCCTGGTCGAGCGCATCGAATTCGTTCCCGGCCAGGGCTCGGCGGTGCACGGTGGCAACGCGCTGTTCGGCGTGGTCAACGTGGTGACGCGCAGCGCGGCGGCCTCGGTCGGCAGCGAGCTTGCAGTGGCCTCGGGCAGCGGCGTGCTGCGCCATGTGCGCGCCACCACCAGCCTGCGGCTGGGCGAGAGCGGTCGCCTGCTGGTGTCGGCCGGAACCCAGCGTTCCGCCGGCACCGACGTTTATTACGCCGCGCTGGACACGCCTGGCAACGGCGGTGGCATCAGCCGCCGCACCGACCACGAGCGCGGCCAGAAGCTCTACATGAAGTATGAGCAAGCCCAAGTCACTGCCTCGCTGATCCATGGTGAGCGCAGCAAGGGCATCACGGCCATGCCCGGCACGGTGTTCGGCGACACACGTTCGTTCTACCGCGATGCGGTGACGTTGGCCGATGTGGCGCTCGCCCAGCCCCTCGGACACGACAACCTGTGGAAGCTGCGCGTCTACGGCGGCCAGTACGCCATGCGCGGTGACTTCGCGATCGACTACCCGCCGGTCACCCTCAACCAAGACCTGGTCGACTCCCGCTGGTGGGGCGTGGAAACCCACCTGCTCACGCACACGTTTGCCGGCCACAAGCTGGTGGTCGGGGTCGACCTGCAGGCCACGCCGCGGCGCGACCAGAGCAATGGCGACGTTGAGCCGGCGTCTGCGCTCTCCCTCGACGACCGCCGCAGCAGCCGCCGTCAATCTGTGTTCGCCGAAGACCAGTGGACGCTGTCGCCCCGGGTGTCGCTGACCGCCGGTTTGCGCTACGACCGCATCGTCGCCGAGAAAACCTCCACCCAGCTCAGCCCGCGCCTGGCCCTGGTGTCCCGGCCGCTGGACGACTGGACCGTGAAGCTCATCCACGGCACGGCCTTTCGCACCCCGAATGCTTTCGAGAGCTTCTATGCCATCGAGGGCGACATTGCGTACAAAGGCAACGCGTCGTTGGAGAACGAACGGGTGCGCGGCACCGAGGCGGTGCTGGAGTACCGCCCCTCCACCACCAGCCGCTGGACGGTCACGGCGCATGACTCCCGCGCCGAGCGCCTGCTGGTGCAAAGCTTTGATGCCACCGACAGCAGCCTGAGCTTCAGCAACCTTGGTGCGGTGTATGTGCGGGGCGCCGAACTCGAAGGCGAACAGGTCTGGGCCGACGGCCTGCACCTGCGCGGCAGCTACAGCGTGCAGCGTGCGCGCGACGCCTCGAACTCCGGCCTCGCCGACCGCACAGCGGCCCGCCTGGGCAAGCTCACGGCGATCATGCCGCTGGCACGCGGCTGGACGCTGGGCGCACAAACCCTGCTGGTCAGCCGCCGTGGTGACGTCGCCGGCTACGGGGTGACCCACCTCAACGTGTCTCGCGGATGGAAGGGCGACCGTTGCCACCTGTCGCTGGGCGTGCGTGATGTGTTCGACCGTCAACCCGACGATCCCGGCAGCGATTCGGTGCTGCAGCCGGTGGCGCCACAAGACGGCCGAAGCTGGCGGCTTGAGCTGAAGCTGGCCTTCTGACGATGACGTCCATGCCTTGGAGGCGGACCTTCCTGCTGGCGCTGTTGGGGGCGCTGGCCTGCCCTTGTGCGCACGCGCTCGACGAGCAGGAGTTGAAGGCGGCCATCGTCTTCAACCTGCTGCTTTTTGTGGAGTGGCCGGTCGAGGCAGGCGCTGCGGCGCGCGACAGCCTGGTGCTGTGTGTCGGCCCCGCGAGCATGTTGAACGCACCCTTGAAGGCGCTGCAGGGGCGCGCGGTGCGCAGCCAGCGCCTGGACGTGCGTGACCTGGCGCCAGGCGCAGCGTGGTCCACCTGCCAGGCGGTGTACGCCGACGCCAGCGGCCCGGCGCGCACCGCCGGCGCGGCGCGAGCGACTGGCTGGACCGACACCCTGGTGATCAGCGACGACCTGCCCGAGCCCTCGCCGTGGGCCACCATCGTGTTGCGGCGCATCGGCGCACGCATCGGCTTCGACGTCAACCTCGGGTCGGCGCGCCAGTCTCGTTTGCAGCTGAGCTCCAAGTTGTTGCGCCTGGCGCGGGAGGTCAAGGAATGACGTCGCCGATCGAGCGCCGCAGGGACCCGTTCCGCGTGAGCAACGGCCCCCAACTCGGGAAACGGCTGATCCGAGCGGTGGTGGTGAGCGTGTGCACGGCGCTGTTGGTGTCGGGCCTGATCTTCGACGTGTTCGCGTACGTCACGCTGCGCTCGACGCTGGTCGACGACCTGACGGCCCAGGCGCGAATCGCCGCAGACAACAGCTCGGCCGCCATCCTCTTCGGCGATGTGGCCGCGGCCACGCAAACCCTGGCGGGCCTGCAGGCGTCGGCGGCGATCGAGCGCGCCGATCTGCTGGACATCGGCGGGCGCGTGGTGGCCAGCTACACCGCACCCACACGAGAGGCTCGCCTGGTTGAGATGTATGCGGGTGAGCCGGTGGAAGGCCATGTTTTCACCAGCAGTCATCTGCGTGTGACCCAGCCCGTGCGCGAAGGCGGGCGCACGGTCGGCCATGTGCACTTGCGCGCCAGCCTCGCGCCGCTGCAACGGCGCGTCGCGGCCTATGTGGGCATCACCCTGGGCGCCAGCCTGCTGGCTTTTGCGCTGGCCTTCGTGCTGGTGATCGGCATTCGCCGCGAGCTCGACCAGACCGAGCAGAAGCTCGACTACCTGGCCTACTTCGACCCGGTGACGGGCCTGCGCAACCGGCACGCCGCCAACGAGCAGATCGAGCGCCTGATCGCCACCGTGGGCAAATCGAGTGAAGGCTTCGCGCTGCTGTTGCTCGATCTGGACGACTTCAAGGTTGTCAACGACACCCTGGGCCACAGTGCCGGCGATGAACTGCTGCGCGCCCTGGCCACGCGGCTGACGCAGTTCATGCGCCCCTCCGACGTGGCCTTCCGCTTCGGCGGCGACGAGTTCGTGATCCTGTCGCCCCGCGTGTCAGACCGCACGTACCTGCAGCTGCTGGGCCAGGCCGCCATGCTCGCCTTCAGGGAGCCGCTCAAGGTGGGCCAGCAAGAGCTGCATGTGCGCGGCAGCGTGGGCGTGGCGCACTACCCGAACGATGCCAACAGCGCCGCCGCGCTGATCCGTGCGGCCGACACCGCGATGTACGAGGCCAAGGGCATGGGCAAGAACACCTACGCCTTGTTCCACCCCGACATGCACCGCGACGCCGCCAAGCGCATGCGTCTGGAGAACGATCTGCGTGAAGCGGTCGGCCGCAACGAATTCCGCCTGCTGTACCAGCCGATCATCGACCTGCGCACCCAACGGCTGATCGGCGTGGAGGCATTGCTGCGCTGGGCTCACCCCGAGCTGGGCGTTATCTCGCCGGTCGAGTTCATTCCAGTGGCTGAGCACAGCGGCGTCATCGTCGAGATCGGGCAGTGGGTGCTGCACACCGCCTGCCAGCAGATGAAGGCCTGGAACGACGCCGGTCAGCGCGGCTTCTACGTGGCGGTGAACGTCTCGGCCAAGCAGATCCGCCGCGGCCTGAACAGGCAGATCGACGACGCGCTCGCCGCTTCGGGCGTGAACCCGCGCCACCTCGAAATCGAGATCACCGAGCATTCGATGGTGGAAGACGTGGACAGCAACGTCACCCAGCTCGCCGCCTTGCGCGCACTCGGCATCCAGGTGGCGGTGGACGATTTTGGCACCGGCCTGTCGTCGCTTGCCTACCTGAAGCGGTTGCCCATCGGCAAGCTGAAGATCGACCGCGCCTTCGTGAAAGACCTGCCCGATTCGGCCGATGACGCCGCCATCGTCTCGGCCATCATCTCGATGGCACGCAGCCTCTCGCTGACGGTGGTGGCCGAAGGCGTGGAGACCGAAGCCCAGCGCGATTTCCTGATCGGCCTGGGCTGCGACTGTGCCCAGGGTTACTTCTACAGCCGGCCGGTGGCCGCCGAGGTCATCGTCGATCTGCTGATGTTGAACAAGCAGCCCGCAGAAAACGCGCCGGCCAGCGCCGTGACGTGACTCGCAAGCCGATGGCTCAGCGCACCGCCTCTACGATCATCTGCAGGCGCTGCTGGCCGTTGTACTCGTCCACCCGCAACTGGTAGGCCAGCGTCACCTTGTTGCCGATCGGCTCGCTGTGGCCGAACCAGATCGCGTCGCGCACCGCGCCGGCATGGCGCACCGCGAGCTTGAGGTGCTTTTCGCCGACCAGGCGCTGCGAGATCACCTCAACCTCGTCGCTGAACACCGGCGCCTCGAAGGCCTGGCCCCACACCTGCGCGTCGAGCGAGCGCACGGTCTCCAGGTTGAAATATTGCGCGGGCAGTGGGCCGTCGCTCATCAGCGTGCGCGAGAGTGTGGCGGCGTCGAGCCACTCGCTTGCCACCTGCTGAAAGGCGGTGTCGAAGGTGTCGAAGTCTTCTTCGGCCAGGGTGCAACCGGCGGCCATGGCGTGGCCGCCAAACTTCTTCAGCACGCCGGGGTGGCGTTTGCTCACCAGGTCGAGTGCGTCGCGCAGATGAAAGCCCAGGATCGAGCGGCCCGAGCCCTTGAGAAAACCGTCTTGCCCGAGGGCAAACACGAAGGTCGGGCGGTGCACACGGTCTTTCAGGCGCGAGGCCACGATGCCCACCACACCTTCGTGGAACTCGGGGTCGTAGATGGCCAGCGCGGGCGGCGCTTCGCCTTCGGGCATCAAGGTTTCCAGCATGGCTTCGGCCTGCTCGCGCATGCCGCTCTCCACGTCGCGCCGTTCGCGGTTGATGCCATCCAGCATCTGCGCCAGCTCGCTGGCACGCGCCGGGTCGTCGGTGAGCAGGCACTCAATGCCGAGTGACATGTCGGACAAACGGCCCGCCGCATTGATGCGCGGCCCGAGTGCAAAGCCGAAGTCGAAGCCGCTGGCGCGTTTGGCGTCACGACCCGCCGCCGTGAAGAGCGCGGCCACGCCGGGTTGCATCTTGCCGTTGCGAATGCGCTTGAGGCCTTGCGCCACCAGCCGGCGGTTGTTGGCGTCGAGCTTGACCACGTCGGCCACGGTGCCGAGTGCCACCAGGTCGAGCAGCGCATCGAGCCGCGGCTGGTTCTCGGGCGTGAACACACCGCGCTCGCGCAGCTCGGTGCGCAGCGCGAGCAGCACGTAAAACATCACGCCGACACCGGCGAGGTTTTTGCTGGAAAAGCTGCAACCGGGCTGGTTGGGGTTGACGATCACCGTGGCGTCGGGCAGCACGATGACGTCGTGTTCCTTGGCCGGCAGGTGGTGGTCGGTCACCACCACGGCGAGGCCGAGTGCGCGTGCGTGCGCCACACCGGCCAGGCTCGCGATGCCGTTGTCCACGGTCAGCAGCACGTCGGGCTTTTTCTGCATCGCCAGGTCGACGATGGCGGGTGTGAGGCCGTAGCCGTGCACCGCGCGGTCGGGCACCACGTAGTGCAGCGTGTCAGCGCGTGCGCCCAGCAGCTTGAGGCCGCGCAGCGCCACGGTGCAGGCGGTGGCGCCGTCGCAGTCGTAGTCGGCCACAACGCACACACGTTTGTGGGCAGCGATGGCGTCGGCCAGAAAGTGCGCGGCTGCCTGGGTGCCGAGCAGGTCGGTGGGGGGCAACAGGCGGGCCAGGCCGTCGTCGAGCTCGTCGGGGCTGCGCACACCGCGTGCGGCAAACAGGCGGGCCAGCAGCGGGTGCACACCGGCTTGTTCGAGCGCCCACACCGTGCGGGGTGGCACCTCACGCAGGGTGATCTTGGGCGCGCTTTGGGGTGTATTCACAGGGCCTCCAACACAGGCGACACGGGCGGCGGCGACAGGCGTTTGCCCAAACGCGACCACAGGGGCTGCGACTGCAGCGTGAAGCTCTGAGCGAAGCGCTCGCCGCACAGCGTGAGCGTGACCGGCTCGCCTTGTCGTGCGAGCTTCAGCGCTTGTTGCACTTCGCCTGCATCGAGTGCATGCCAGGCGTCGGCCCAGGCGGCCCAGTCCGACTTGAGGGCCGGTGCGCGCAGGCTGTCGTTTTGCACCAGACCCGCTGGTGTGGTGTTGGGTTGGGCGCGGCCACAGCCACTGAGCCAGAACGAATTGACCGGCAGTGCGCCTTGGCCCACGCGCGCGTCGTTGAGCGGCTGTTGGTAGAGCAGCATCTGCACTTCGTTTTGCAGCCGGCGGATCAGGCGCGCTTGGGGTGTGGTGGGCATCCACAGGTCGATGTTGCGGCCGATCACGCGGTCGATCGAGGCGCTGGCCAGGCCGTCGAGCGAGTCGTGCGCGGCGTACCAGCGTGTGGGCCCCCCCCAGGCCATGACCCAGCCTTCGCTTTCGAACAGCGGGCGCACGGCTTCGAACAAGGTGTGTGACTCTTGTGCGCTCAGGTGCAGCAGCTGCGGGTCGGGCAGGCTCACGTGGTCGGCGCCCACAAGCCAATGCACGGGTGTGAGTTGGCCCCAGGCCTGGGTGCCGATGTTGATGCCATCTTGTTCAGCGTTTCGCGCAGCCCAGGGCAGAGCGCCGTCGTCGCCCTTCCAGCCGAGGGCTTGTGCGAGGGCGCGTTCGTGGGGTGGGGTGAGGCTGTATTCGTCGCTGCCGAGTTTTTCGGTGGGGCTCAGGTGGGCCAGCAGCTGTGTCAGGTGGGGCAGTTTCAGGGTGCGCAGGGTGTGCGTGCCGCGCTCGGAGTGGGCCGAGGCGAAGGGGATCAGCAGGTGCATGAAGCGCATTATCTGTTGCAGGTCTCGGTCACACCCACGTCACACCAAAGCGTGACCATGCATCCCCATGCAAAGAGACGCCGCCTTCTTGAGCGCATGGACCACCGCAGTCAGCCCGGTCGACGACGACGCGCCCAGGGAAAACAAGCGCCACTACCGCAGCCTGTGGATCTCTGACCTGCACCTCGGCACCCCCGGCTGCCAGGCGAAAGCCCTCCTCGACTTCCTCAGGCACACCGAGTGCGAACACCTGTTCCTGGTCGGCGACATCATCGACGGCTGGCAGCTGCGCCGCTCGTGGTACTGGCCGCAGACCCACAACGACGTCGTGCAGAAGCTGCTGCGCAAGGCCCGCCGCGGCGTGCGCGTGATCTTCGTGCCGGGCAACCACGACGAGTTCGCGCGCCGCTACGTGCAGCACAACTTCGGCGGCGTCGAGGTGGTGGACGACTGGATCCACGTGACCGCTGACGGCCGCCGCCTGTGGATCACGCACGGCGACCTGTTCGACGGCGTGATCCAGTGCGCCAAGTGGCTGGCCTATGCCGGCGACGTGGCCTACGAGACCACACTCAAGGTCAACC
>JBKJJF010000060.1:0-20883 GCA_046598195.1 Rhizobacter sp.
CGCTGGGCTTCGACAGGCTCAGCCCGAACGGCGGTGGGGATCGCAGGAAACGTCTTCACATCCATGATCTTCAAGTCGGCCGACACCATGCCGGTGCGCCCGTCTTCAAACCTCACCTGCGTCTCGATGTATTGCGAGCTTTTGCCGCCATACAGCGCATCCACCAGCACCTGATAACGATCGCCGATGAAGCCGCGCCGCACCTTGCGTGTGCGGGTGAGTTCACCATCGTCGGCGTCGAGTTCCTTGTGCAGGATCAAGAAGCGGCTGATCTGGCTGCCGGCCAGCTTGTCGTCGGCAGCGAGGTCGGCGTTGACGCGCTCAATGCAATCACGCACCAGCTCGTAGACCTCGGGCTTTTGTGCCAGGTCGGTGTAGCCGCCATACGGCAGGTTGCGCTTTTCGGCCCAGTTGCCCACCGCCTCGACGTCGATGTTGATGAAGGCGCAGACCTTGTCGCGCCCATCGCCATAGGCCACCGCTTCTTTGATGTAGGGGAAGAACTTGAGTTTGTTCTCCACGTACTTGGGCGCAAACATGTCGCCCGCATGCGGCCCACTTCCAATGCGACCCACGTCTTTGGCGCGGTCGATGATCTTCAGGTGGCCGTGTGCGTCCATGAAACCGGCATCACCGGTGTGGTACCAGCCCTCGGGCGTGAGCACCTCGGCGGTGGCGGCGTCGTTTTTGTAGTAGCCGCGCAAGAGGCCCGACGAGCGCACCATGATTTCGCCGTTGTCGGCGACCTTGATCTCCACCCCGTCGATGGGCACGCCCACCGTGTCAGAGCGTGCTTCGTGGTCGGGTTGCAGGCACACAAAAACCGCCGTTTCGGTGGAGCCGTAAAGCTGCTTCAGGTTGACGCCGATCGAGCGGTAGAAGCTGAACAGATCGGGGCCGATGGCCTCACCCGCGGTGTAGGCCACCCGCACACGCGACAAGCCCAGCGTGTTGCGCAGCGGGCCGTAGATCACCAGGTTGCCCAGCGCATACAGCGCTCGGTTGAGCGGGCCGACGGGTTTGCCGTCCATGCGTGCCGGCCCCACACGGCGGGCCACCGCCATGAAACGCTGGAACAGCCAGCGTTTGATCACACCCGCGTCTTCCATGCGGATCATCACGCTGGTGAGCAAAGCTTCGAACACCCGTGGCGGCGCGAAGTAGTAGGTGGGGCCGACCTCGCGCAGGTCGATGTGCACCGTGGCAGCCGACTCGGGGCAGTTCACCACGTAGCCACAGGCCAGCCACTGCGCATACGAAAACACGTTTTGCCCGATCCAGGCGAGCGGCAGGTAGGCGAGCACCTCTTCGCGCTCGGTCAGCTTGTCAAAACGGGCACCGGCCTGGGCGCGGTCGATCAACGAGAGGTGGGTGTGCACCACGCCCTTGGGGTTGCCGGTGGTGCCCGAGGTGAAAAACATCGCGGCCACGTCGCGGGTCTGGGCTTGGGTGACTTCGGCGTCGAAGAAGCCCGCGTGTGCGGCGTTGAAAGCGCGGCCTGATTCGATGAGGGCGTCGATCGAGCCCAACCCCGGCTCGCTGTAGCTGCGCAGGCCCCGCGGGTTGTCGAACCAGATGTGCGTGAGGGCGGCGCACTGCTCGCGCACTTCGAGCATCTTGTCGACCTGCTCCTGGTCTTCGACCACCGCAAAGGCCACCTCGGCGTTGACGATCGGGAAGACAAACTCGCCGGCCGCCGCGTCTTGGTACAGCGGCACGGGAATGGCGCCCAGCGCCTGTGCCGCCAGCATGGCCGCATACAGGCGCGGCCGGTTTTCACCGATGACCACCAGGTGCTGCCCACGCTGCAGGCCGGCGGCGGCGAGGCCGCCTGCGATGTGACGCACCAGGGTGGCAAGCTGCGACCAGCTCAGCGTCTGCCAGATGCCGAACTCTTTCTCGCGCAAAGCCGGGGCATCGGGCCGTTGGGCGGCGTGCTCCAGCATCAGTCGCGGGAAGGTCGTGGTCACCACAGTCGCTGTCTCCGGGTCGGCAGGGGCCCTGCTCTTGGGCGGACTGTAAGAAGAAGTTTGACGCCAATCTGTCGTTCTAACGACAATCCTAGGGACAGTCCTCCCCCGTTCTTACCCCAGCTTCTTGCCCCAGCTTCTCGCCCCAGCTACCCACCCGCCATGGCCGCTCGCGACAAACCCGACATCACCCACAGCCACCCGCCGCTGGCGGCCCGTGCGCGCCAGGCCACGCCGGCCGAGCTGGCCGACATCCCCTGGCTCAAAACCTTGCTGGCCGACGAGCGTGAGCGCGCCGTCGCCGACATCAAGGTGGTCAACGTGGCGAGTGGCGAGCTGCTGTGTCGCGTGGGCCGGCCGGCCACCTTTTGGTTTGGTGTGATCGACGGTCTCTTGAAGATGAGCAACGACTCCAGCCGCGGTGTGCCCATCACCTTCACTGGCGTGCCGCCCGGCGGCTGGTTTGGCGAGGGCACGGTGCTCAAGCGCGAGGTCTACCGCTACAACATCCAGGCGTTGCGCAAGAGCGTGGTGGCGGGCATCAGTGTCGAGACCTTCCACTGGCTGATTGACCGCAGCATCCCGTTCAACCGCTTTGTGATGCAGCAGCTCAACGAGCGTCTGGGCCAGTTCATCAGCGCACGCGAGATCGACCGCATGAACGACCCCGACGTGCGTGTGGCGCGCAGCTTGGCCGCGCTCTTTCACCCGTTGCTTTACCCCGGCGTGGGCAACCTGTTGCGCATCACCCAGCAGGAGCTGGGCTACCTGGTGGGCTTGTCGCGCCAGCGGGTGAATGAAGCGCTGCATGCGCTGCAGGGGCAGGGTTTGATCCGCATCGAATACGGCGGTTTGCGCGTGCTCCACCTTGACGGTTTGCGCCAGCAGGTCGAGCGCGGCGGGCGAGAATAGCCTACCCATGAATGCCACCGACCCCGCGCTGCAACACCTGATCGACCGCGTGCTCGCCGCCCAGGCCGCCGGCACGTCACTCAACATTTGCGGTGGCGGTAGCAAGAGCTTCTACGGCGAAGCACCGCTCGGCCAACCACTGCACACCACGGCGCTGGCCGGCATCTCCAGCTACGAGCCCAGCGAGCTGGTGGTGACCGCACGCGCTGGCACCACGCTGATCGAACTCGAATCGGTGCTCGCCGAACGGGGCCAGTGCCTGCCCTTCGAGCCGCCGCACTTTGTCACCCACGCCAGCACCGGCGCCACGGTGGGCGGCATGGTGGCGGCGGGTTTGTCGGGGCCGCCGCGGGCTTCGGTTGGTGCGGTGCGCGATTACGTGCTCGGCGCCAGCCTGCTCAACGGCAAAGGTGAGGTGCTGAGCTTCGGCGGCCAGGTGATGAAAAACGTGGCGGGCTACGACGTGTCGCGCCTGCTTGCCGGCTCGATGGGCACGCTGGGCGTGATCCTGGAGGTTTCGCTCAAAGTGTTGCCCATGGCACCGGCCACCGCCACGTTGCGCTTCCAGCTGGAGCAGGTGGCCGCGCTCGACAAGCTCAACCTGTGGGGCGGCCAGCCGCTGCCGCTCAACGCCAGCGCCTGGTGGGACGGCACGCTGCTCGTGCGCTTGCGCGGCGCACTGGCCGCCGTGCAGGCCGCCATCATCCGCATGGGGGGTGATGTGATCGAGCCCGCCCACGCCAGCCCGTTCTGGGACGGCCTGCGCCACCACACCGACGAATACTTCACCAAGGCGCAAAAGGCGGTGGCGGGTGGCAGTGTGTCGCTGTGGCGCGTGTCGCTGCCACCCACGGCCAAGCCGCTCATCTTGCCCGGCGAGCAGCTCATCGAGTGGCATGGTGCGCAGCGCTGGTTGTGCACTTCGGCCTCGGCTGCCAAGGTGCGTGAGGCCGCGTTGCGCGCTGGCGGGCACGCCACGCTGTTCATGGCGCAACACAAGGCGGGCGGTGCGTTTGCGCCGCTGAAAGCGCCGCTAGACCGCATTCACCGCGACTTGAAAAAAGCCTTTGACCCTGCGGGTGTGTTCAACCCCGGTCGCCTGTACCCTGGGCTGTGACCATGAGCAACGCACGACCGCCCGAAGGGGCTCATTCCCGCCTGGCGGGACCGCACGAAGTGCGTAGGGTGCCCCAATGAGCATCGACACCCCCGACAGCCTGCGCCGCTACTACGCGCTGCGCGCGCGTGAGTACGAGCGCATCTACGCCAAGCCCGAGCGCCAGGCCGACATTGCGGCGGTGAAGGTGTGGCTGCCGCCGCTGTTCGACGGCCGCACAGTGCTCGAAGTGGCGTGCGGCACCGGCTACTGGACACCGTTTGCCGCAGCGACGTGCGCCTCCTGGTCGGCCACCGATGTGAACGACGAAGTGCTCACCCTGGCGCGCGTCAAGCCGCTGCCGCATGAGCGTGTGCAGTTCATGCTGGCCGATGCCTTCGCGCTCGGTTTGCCGCGGCAGTTCGACGCCGCCTTCGCCGGCTTCTGGTGGTCGCACGTGCCGCTGGCGCGCGCTCACGAGTGGCTCGATGGCCTGCACGCCTGCCTGCAACCGGGTGCGCGTGTGGTGCTCATCGACAACCGCTACGTCGAAGGCAGCAGCCAACCGATCACACGGCGCGACGAGGCCGGCAACAGCTACCAGACACGCCGCCTCGACGATGGCTCGACCTTCGAGGTGTTGAAAAACTTTCCCGCTGAAGACGACCTGCGCCGCCTGCTGGGCACGCGCGCCAAAGTGTTCAGCTGGACCCAGTGGCCGTACTTCTGGGCTTGCACCTACACGGTGGCCTGATGCAGACCCAACTCTCGCCCGAGTTCAAAGGCACCCGCGACGGCGAGGCGGCCGAGGCCATTCTTCGCAAGTGTGTGCACTGCGGCTTTTGCAACGCCACCTGCCCCACCTACCAGCTGCTGGGCGACGAGCTCGACGGCCCGCGTGGCCGCATCTACCTGATGAAACAGGTGCTCGAAGGCGAGCCCGTCACGCGCAAGACGCAGCTGCACCTGGATCGCTGCCTCACCTGCCGCAACTGCGAAACCACCTGCCCCTCGGGTGTGCAGTACGGGCAGCTGATCGACATCGGCCGCAAGCTGGTCGAAGCGCGTGTGCCGCGCCCCGCCAAAGAAAAGGCCGTGCGCTGGTTGCTGAAAGAAGGCCTCACCTCGGCCGCCTTGGGCCCCGCGATGAAGCTCGGCCAGATGCTGCGCCCGCTGTTGCCCGAAGTTCTGCAAAACAAGGTGCCTGCCAAATCACACCAGAGCGCCGGCCCACGCGCCCACCAGTGGCCCACGCGCGAGCACGCGCGCAAGGTGCTGCTGCTGATGGGCTGTGTGCAACCGGCGATGGCGCCCAACATCAACAGCGCCACCGCGCGCGTGCTTGATGCTGCCGGCATCCAGACCCTGGTGGCCGACGATGCCGGCTGCTGCGGCGCGCTGCGCACCCACCTGGCCGACACCGAGGGTGGCCTCAAAGACATGCGCCGCAACATCGACGCCTGGTGGCCGCTGGTGGTGGCGGGCAAGGTCGAGGCCATCGTGATGAACGCCTCGGGTTGCGGTGTGACGGTGAAAGACTACGGCCACGCGCTGGCACACGATGTGGCTTATGCCGACAAGGCCCGGCGCATCAGCGAGCTCACGCGCGACCTGAGCGAGCTGCTGCCCGACATCGCCCCGCGCCTCAAGACCAAGCTGCGCAAACCGAAGCTGCGTGAGCTGGTGTTCCACCCGCCCTGCACGCTGCAACACGGCCAGCAGCTGCGGGGTGGGGTCGAGACCCACCTGGCCACACTCGGCTTCGAGGTCAAGCTCGCTGCCAGCGAGAGCCACCTGTGCTGCGGCTCGGCGGGCACCTACTCGGTGTTGCAGCCCGAGCTGTCGCACCAGCTGCGCGACCGCAAGCTCAAAGCACTGGCCGCGAGCGAGCCACAGGTGATCGTGTCGGCCAACATGGGCTGTATTCAGCACCTGCAAAGTGGCACGGCCACGCCGGTGCGGCATTGGGTGGAGCTGATCGACGAGGCGCTCACCACCGGCATCGGCTGAATGGCCGAGGGCTGCGTGCGCACGCGTGGCCAAAAGTGAGGCATCTGCACGCACCGGCGCCAGAGGGCTGGGCGATGATGGTGTGCAACGCATCACCCGAAGGTCTCTCGCCATGACGTCTGTGTTTTCTTCAGCATTCCCTTCTGTATTTCCCCGCGCGCTCCTGGTCGCCGCCGTGGCCACCCTGTGTGCCTGCTCCAGCGCACCGCCGGCCCAGCCCGGTGTGCCGCAGCGCATCTCGTTCATCGACACCGATGCCTTTGAGCGCCAGGTGCAAGGCGCTGTGGGTGATGGTGTGGAGGTGGTCGACATCCCGATGATGGTGCCGGCCTCGGCCAACAGCCTGCCGCCGCGTTTGTCCAAGCTCTTGAGCAACGTGCAAGACGCCGGCGGCAAGATCACGGTCAAGGCCGTGCCCGAAGAGTCGGCCAAGAGCCTTGCGCTGCTGAGCATGCTGCCGGCCGCGTTGGAGGTGGTGCAAAGCCTGCGCCAGCGGCTGGCGTTTCGCGGCTACGACGCCGAGATCAGCGTGGTCGATGGCAACGTCACCAAGGTGCAGCTGAAAAAGGCGGCGCCCAAACCTTGAGCGTGCTGCGTTCGCGTTGAGCCTGTCGACGCGCAGCGTGCATGAGCGAAAAACTCTCAGGCTCTCAGGCTCTCAGGCTCTCAGGCCGAACGGTGGGCGGCTTTATTCCAGGTTGACGATTTTCACGCGGCGGTTCGCTGCGGCGGTGGGCTGGGCCACATCGGCGAGCTCGCTTGCGCCCTTGCCCACCGAGGTGAGCCGCGACAGCGCCACACCGTGCGCCACCAGGACGCCGCTCACCGCCTGGGCACGCTGCGCCGAGAGCCGCTGGTTGTAGTCGGCGCGGCCCGCGGCGTCGGTGTGGCCTTCGATGCGAAAGCGCGCGTCTTTCAGCGTGGGCGATTGCAGCGCTTGTGCGAGTGTGTTCAGCACCGGCAGGCTGCCGGCGCGCACGCGGGCCGAGTTGAAATCGAACTCGATGGAGAGCGACACACTGGGTGGCGGCGTCGGCGTCGTTGTTGTTGTCGTTGTCGTTGTCGGGGGTTCGGCGACGGGCGGCGCAGTGGGGCCTACCGCGGTGCGCTGCACGCTGGAGGCCGGCTGGCCGACGACGGGTGTCACCGTGGCCACACTGGCTGCTGCCTCCACCGCTTGCACTTTGAAGCCACGCTTCGTGCCGAGCGAGCGTGTGGCGGGTGGTTTCAGTTGCTCGATGATCTCTTGCGCCGAGGGCGCGGCCTGCGCCATCGCGGCCGGCCCTGCGGCCAGGCTCAGCAGTGCGGCGAGGCCCGCGCGTCGAAAGTGAATCAAGGCTTGGCCGCCACTTCGAACACCACCTCTTGCTGGCCCATGCGCTTTTGGCTGTCGGCGATCTGGATCAGCAGCCGGTGGCTGCCTTCGGGCAGCGTGGCGTTGGGGGCTTCCAGGCCGGTTGGCGTGACCTTGGCCTGGCCGGCGAGGCGCTGCGTCACGTCGATGCGCAGGCGGCCGTACATCACCTTGAAGCTGCTCGTGTCGATGGTGGCGCCATCGCTGGCCGACCAGCGCACGCTGATGTTCACTGCGCCGGTGAGTGGCTTCTTCACATCGGGTGACACGATCTCGATGGCCGGCGCACCCAGCGCCGGCAAGGCCTTGGCGAAGACGTCGGGCGCAGCGTTGTCGCGCTGCACTTCGGCCGCCGACACGAGGTCGAAGGCCGAAGCCGGCCCGGCCAGCAGGGCACCCGCGAGTGCACAGAAGATGAGCGGGGCGCGCATGGTCAGAAGCTACCGAACACGTACGAGTACTGCAGCGAGGTCAGGTACTCCTGGTAGGTCGGCGAGCCGAAGCTCTGGTAGCGCACGCCGATCGAGTGCGGGCTGCCGGCACGGCGAAAGCCCACGCGGATGTTCACGCCGGTGTCGCTGTCGAGCTTGAGGTTGTTGCTCTTGTCGGTGTAGGTCGTTTGCTGGATGGCGATCGACAGCGTGAGCAGGTTGCGGTTCGACGAGCCGATGCGCAGGTCAGGAAAACTCACGCCGACGAAGGGGCCGGCGTTGGTGCCGAATTTGCTCGACGCGAAGCTCTCGCCGTAGCCCGAGCTGCGGTAGCCGCCGATCAGCGCCACACCTTCGGTGACGAAGAAGCCGAGCGTGCCCGTCACTTCAGAACGCCAGCCGCTCGTCAGCCGCGAGCCCGGGCCGATCACGTCGACCGGCAGGGCTTCGAAGCCCACGTCGGCAAAGCCGTATTCGCCGCCCATGCTCAGGCCGAGGATCGGGCCGCCGGTCATTTTTTCAGAGGTGCCGGCGCCTTCGACGTAGTAGTTGCCCACCTGCACGCCGAGGCGCGGCTGGAAGTCAACCGCCGAGGCGGTGGCGCTGAGGCACAAGAGGCTGGTGGCGGCGAGGGCGTGGGTCAGGCGAGAGGTCATGAACGGATGCTCCGTGTGGTGGAAGTGAGTGGCAGAAGGGAACGAGGAATCAGAAGACGATGGTGTTGCTCTTGCGCTTCTTGAAGATCACGCGGTCGTTGAGCGACCAGTTCATCCACGGTTCTTGCTGGAACTGCGTGGAGCGCTTCACCAGCAGCGTGGCTTCCTGAAAGATGGCGGTGACTTCGAGGCCCTCGTCGAGCATCACGCTGGCCAGCGCTTCGGCGTAGGGGCTGTTGCGGCCCTCGCCGTCGAGCGCCACCTTGCCGGGCGAGGTGGCGTAGGCGATCAAGGTGTTGCCGGGCACGCTGTCGAGCTGCGACAGGCCCACTGGCACCTCCACCCGTGCCAGGCCGCGCGCGTCGGGTTTGGCGCCTGCGTTGGTGCTGACGGCCAGCGAGCGCGAATAAGCCGGGCTGCGGCCGGCAAAAGGGTTATTGCGGCAGGCGTCGAGCACCACGATATTCGACGAGCGCCCGTCGGCCGGTAATGCCGCAAACAGCTGGCTGATCGGGAATGCGCGTTGGCGCAATTCTTCGGGCTGGTCGATGCTGGCATCTACCGGTATCAGGTAATTCTCGCCGCCGTGCTGAACGCCGTGGCCGGCAAAATAAACGAAGGCAATATCACCGCGCGAAATACCTTTGCCGAACTCGGCGGCTGATTTCTGCATCTGCACCAGCGAGGCGTCGCGCAGCAGGGTGACATTGAAGCCCACCTTCTTCAAAGATTTGGCGATCAGCTCGGCGTCATTGACCGAGTTTTTGAGAGGCTCGACATGGGTGTACTGGGCATTTCCGATCACCAGTGCCAAGCGCGCTTGCGCGCCGGCCACGCCGGCGAAACCGGCCGTGAGCCCAAGCACCAGCACCGTTCTCAAAATACTGTTCAGCATGTGAATAACCCGCTCATGATGATGTCCGTGAGGTTTTCTCGTTTGCCGATATTCTGTTAAAAAATACACACCAATCGCGAGTCTGTTGAATATAGACTTTTGATATTGTGATTTTGATTAAGGTGTATATGGTTGGTTTCGCTGAAAACTGGAAACATAATACGTTTGAAGTATTCAGGCGACCATCGGCCAAACGGCTGAATTGGCTCGGAATGCTGAGACTTTCCGCACGCCAAGCCGGTTTGATCTGCGGCCTGCTGCTGGGCCTGTGGAGTGCGCAGGCCGCCGCTGAAACGCGCCGCGTGGCGCTGCTGGTGGGCGTGAGCCGTTATGCCGACGCGGCCATCCCGGCGCTCGAAGGCCCGGGCCATGACGTGGCCGCAGTGAAGGCCGCTCTGCTCGCGCACTGGGGCTTTCGTGAGGCCGACGTGCGTGTGTTGCAAGACAGCGCGGCCACGCGCCAGGGCATCTTGCAAGCGCTCCAGGCGCTGGAGGCACAAACCGCACCGGGCGACCACGTCTTCATCTATTTCTCGGGCCACGGCACCAGCGCGCTCGACAAAGACACCGCGCTGCCGCTGCCGCACACCTCGGGCGCGTTCATCCCCTACGACTTGCGCACCGAGCAAACGCCGCAGCGCATGGTCGAGCAGCTGTTGGTGGGCCAGCGAGACCTGCGGCCCATCTTCTCGAAGCTCGATGCCGGCGGGCGCAAGCTCTTGGTCGTGTCCGACAGTTGTTACTCGGGCCAGGCCGTGCGCTCGCTCGGCCCGCGTGCCGATGGCGCGCGCCTGGTGCCGCGCTCGGTGTCGCTCAAGGGTTTGGCCTCCAGTGGCAAAAGCGGCACAAGTGGCACAAGCGGCACGCGCAGCTTGCGCCCCGAGCCGGCACCGTACCCCTACGAGCATGTGTTCTACGTCGCCGCCGCCAGCGACAGCGAGCAGGCCATGGACATCCGCCGCGACGACCTGCGTGTGCTGCCCACCGTTGACAACCAGCCGCATGGCGCGCTCACCGACGCGCTGCTGCGCGCCCTCACCGGGCAGCTGCTGCTCGACCGCAACCGCGACGGTGTAATCGACCACGCCGAGCTGTTCACCGCCATCAACACCTTCATGACACCGCGCGGCTACCCGCACACGCCGCAGGTGCTGCCTTCGGCTGCCGAAGACCGCGTGCGCATGGCGCGGGTGCGCCTGTTCGACCAGCAGCCCTCGGGCGGCGCCTTCGAGCCCGCCCCGCCCCTGGGGCCACCGGGCGGGGCCTCCGCGCCGCGCGAACCCATCGCCGATGGCGCACTGCGGGTGCGTCTGGAGGCGTCGGCCCGGCACGAGGGGCGCACGGCCCTGCAGCCGCTCGCAGGCCTGTCGCTCATGGACACCGGCAGTGCCGATTTCAGCCTGCGCGCCGTGGCCGGCGACTGGCAACTGCTCGGCCCCGCGGGTGATCTGGTGCTGCAAGCGCCGCTGGCCCAGATGTCGCTCGTCAAGCGCCGCCTCGAAGCCGCGCTGTGGCTGCGCCGCCTGGCCCGCCAGGCCCAGCCGCAGACCGCCTTCACGCTTGAGCTGCAGCCACTGCCCTCCACGCGCGGCGGCTCCTTTGTCGAAGGCGAGCACTTCACCTTGGCGCTGCGCTCGCAACGCCACGCGCACGTGCTGCTGCTGGCCATCGACCCGCAAGGCAAGGTCAACCTGCTCTACCCGTATTCGCCCAACGAGAAGGCCGCGCACGGCGCCGATGTGGTGGTGATCACGCCGCCGCAAGATAGCCCGATTGCCGTCACGCCGCCCTTCGGCACTGACGAGCTGTTGGCCATTGCCTTCGAGCAGCCGCCGGCCTTCTGGGCGCAGCTGCCGCAGCGCGATGCGCTCTCGCTGCAAAGCCCCTTGCTCGCGGCCATCGAGCGCGCCGTCTCCACTCCCGGCGTGCGCATTGCCACCGCCACCACCCTCATCCGATCACTTCCCAAACTGCCATGAACATGCCCCACCTCGCACTCAAGACATTCACCGCCCGCTGGGCCAGCGGCCTCGTGCTCGGCGCCTTGCTCGCGGCCGGCCTGGCCCATGCCGAAGACCGCGCGCTGCTGATCGGCGTGGGCAAGTACCGCCTGGAAAGCGCCAACCTGCCGGGCATCGACCTTGACATCGGCATGATGAAAGAGGTGGCCGAAGGCCTGGGCTTCAAACCCGCCGGCATCAAGGTGGTGATGGATCAGGAGGCCACACTCGACGGCGTGCGCCAGGCCTTTCGCGAGTGGCTGATCGAAGGCACCGGCCCGACCGACCGTGTGCTCATCTACTACAGCGGCCACGGCACACAGCTGCCCGACGAGAACGGCGATGAAGTCGACGGCCTCGACGAGGCGCTCACCATGCACGACCTTGGCCGCGTGATGCGCAACGGCAAAGACACCCTCGCCGGCGTGCTCATTGACGACGAGATTGCCGAGATCCTGGCCAAGATCCCGAGCAAGCAGGTGCTGATGCTGATCGACGCCTGCCACAGCGGCACCGCCACACGCTCGCTGGCGCTGGGCTCGCAGCGCCTGGGTGTGGCCGACGGCATGCCCAAGGTCTTTCGCGACCCGCTGATGCGCCCCGCCACACGCAGCGCCAATTTCAAGCCCACCACGCGCGAAGCCACCAGCAGCAACTACGTCGCCATCTCGGCCGCCGCCGACAACGAACAATCGATCGCCACGTCGCGCGGCAGTGTGTTCACGCTCGGCGTGCGCGATGCGCTCATCGCCAAAAAAGACAGCGGCCGTGTTTCGGCCCGCGAGCTGTGGCAGCAGACCACCGACTACGTGGCCGCCAAGCTCGCCGGCCCGCGGCTCTTTCACCCGCAGATCAACGGCAACATGGCCATGGCCGACAAGGCCGTGCTCATGCCCGACACCAGCGCCGGCCAGGGTGCGGCGCGGCGCAAGATCGAAGAAATGGTGGCAGGCGCCAGCGGCGTGAGCGTGAAGCTCGACGCAGCCCAGTACCGCGACAGCACGCGCATGAAGATGGAGGTGAGCCTGGAGCGCCCCGGCTACCTCAACGTGGTGAGCATCGGGCCCGACGACGTGCCGGTGGTGCTTTTCCCCAACCAGCACCACCCCGACAACAAGGTCGAGGCCGGCACGCTCAAGCTGCCCACCGCGGCCATGAGGTTCGAATTCGTGGCGCAAAAGCCCTATGGCGCCACGCTGGTGGCGGCCTTCGTGACCGACGAGCCGATCGACCTCTACCGCGCGGCCGAAGGCGAGCGTGATGTGCAGGGCAAGATGGTCGATGTGCTGGGCCGCGTGTCGGAATCGAGCGTGCGCCAGATGCGCGCCTTCCGCGTCGAAGCCGCCAAGTCGGGCGGCGCGAGCTACCGCGCCGGCAGCGCTGCCGCGAACATCTGCCCGGCCACTGGGGTGTGCCCATGAGCCGCCGCAGCGCCTGGGCCTTGGGCCTGTACATCGGTTTCTTGAGCCTGGGCGTGCAGGCGCAAGCGCCGACCCAGGCGCCGCGTTTCATTGCCCTCACGGCCGATGGGCTCACCAAGTCGGGTGAGGCCGCTGCGGCTGCCGACACGGCGGGCCGCGAGCCCGAGGCCAGCTGGTCAGCCGCGCGCGAGGCCACGGTGATGAACGGCGCCACGCTGACACGCGAAAGCGTGTCGCGCCTGTTGAGCGACCCGGCATTGCGCGGGCGCCATGTGGTGCTGCTGTTGCGCGGGCTGACCACGGCAGGGCCTTCGGGCCCGCCGGCCTGGCTGGTGCACTCGCAACGCAGCGGGGCCGATGCCTTGCTCGACCGTGAGCGCCTCATCACGGCCGCAGACATTCGCGGCTGGCTGGCCCGCTCGGGGGCCAGCGACACCGTGCTCTTCATCGAAGGCGGCGAAGGGGTTGAGACCCTGTGCGCCAGCCTGGCGGCACCCAAGCACGATGGCCTGCGCCTGGCTGCGTGGTGTCAGCGCAGCGACGATGCTGGGGCGGTGGCGCTGGGCCCCTGGCTGGCGAGCCTGCCGGGCGAACCAGACCGCGCGGCCGGCCCCCAAACCACCACCCAGACTGCCGCGCAGTGGCTGCAGCAAGCACGCCGCCGCGCGGGCAACCCGGCGCGCGTGTCGCTCGTGTTCTCGGGCAGCTTCCGCGTGGGCGCCTGGCCATTGCCGCCCGCCGCTGCATCGCGGGGTTCTGACGCTGGCACCGACACCAGCACCGGCAAAGGGCTGGGCGCACTGGCACTGCGCAGCGGCAAGGCCGCGCCCGTGTCTTACTACCTGCTGCGCCGCGGCTACACCTGTCGCCCGCCACTGCCCGGTGAGGCCGATGTGCTCTCGTGGGTAGACCGCATCGAGTGGTCGGCTGGTACGGCCTCGCGCTGGGGCTCGCGCTGCAACGACAACGGCGTGCTGATCGAGGCCGGCAGCCCCGAGCTGCGCATCTCGTCCGATGGCCAGTTGCTCATCTACCGTGAGCAGCGTTATGTGCAGCTCGCACAGGCACCCCAGGGCGATGGGTTCGAGGCGAAGGAGGCAACGCGATGAGCTCGCCGGGCCGCCCCAAGAGCGAATTCCGCAGTGCGAAGCACGAAGGTACGCCAATGAGCTCGCCGGGCCGGCCCATGAAGGCACTGCTTGCCGCGCTGGCGCTGTGGTCACTCGCCCCTCTCACGCAGGCTGAAAACGGCGCCCCGCGTTCAGCCACCTTGGGCAAGCTGCGCTGGGCGACCACCAGCATCCCGGTGTGCTGGGAAACGATGGCCCCCAGCGAAGAGCTGCTGCGCGAGACAGTGCGCCAGGCCATCGCCATGACCTGGGAGAAGCACTCGGGCTTGCGCACCACCGGCTGGCAGCAGTGCCAACCCAACGAGGCCGCGATCCGCCTCAACGTGCAGGCAGGCGAGTGGCCGCGCTCCTACATGGGCCGGCAGTCGCTGCAGAGCGAGCGCCCTTCGATGTGGCTCAATTTTCATATCGACGCGCACCCGTCGTTCACTGGTTGCAAGGGGCGGCTGCAGCGCTGCGTCCTCAACATCAGCGTGCATGAGTTCGGCCATGCACTCGGCTTTGTGCACGAGCAAGATCGCCCCGACACGCCGGCCGATTGCGACGCCAAGCTGTCGCACGACCAGATCAACTACGAGCGCCGCGCCAGCAGCGACCTGGTCTTGCTGTCGGCCTACGACGCGCAGTCGCGCATGAACTACTGCAACCGAGGTTCGAGCTTCGACGACAAGCCCTACGAGATGAGTGCGGGTGACATTGAGGGCATCCAGAAACTGTTTGGCCTGCCGCCTGCCGCGCCCGTGGCAGTGGTGGTCACACCGCCACCCCCCGTGGTCACACCAGTGCCGGTGGTCGTGACACCCCCGCCGCCTGTGGTGGTGGTGGTCGTGGTCGCGCCACCGCCGCCCGCGGCGTCGGCCCCGCGAGCCAACCCGCTGCAACCGCTGGTCGACTTGCTCAAGGCGCGCTGACGCGAGGCCTTTTTGTGTCAAGGCGATGAAAGCCCCCAGGGTCTGAACGGGCCGTGTCGACTCACGCCAACAACCCCCGACGGTTACGGGTTTGTCGCAATAGTTTGAGGTTTGAT
Organism: Rhizobacter sp.; assembly: GCA_046598195.1. GTDB lineage: Bacteria > Pseudomonadota > Gammaproteobacteria > Burkholderiales > Burkholderiaceae_C > Rhizobacter. The sequence goes on from JBKJJF010000060.1 coordinate 14,903, forward strand.
TTGATCGAATGCGGCTGTCTTTACCAAAGACCGCTCGTGGCCTCGCCACGTTTTCAACCCGTTGGACTGCATTCAATGAACAAAACCCTCCTCGCTCTCTCGCTGCTCGCCGGCTTTGCCGGTGCTGCATCGGCCCAATCGTCCGTCACCCTGTTTGGCGTGATCGACGCCAACCTGCGCCAGATCGACAACAACGGCGTCAAAGTCAAACAACTCGGCACCGACGGCCTGGCCAGCAACCGCCTCGGCTTTCGTGGTGTTGAAGACCTGGGCGGCGGTCTGAAGGCCGGCTTCTGGCTCGAAGCCGCGCTCAACGCCGATGACGGCACCACCAACTCCAGCGGCAAGTTCTGGCACCGTCGCAGCACCGTCAGCCTGGAAGGCGCATTCGGCGAGTTCCGCCTCGGCCGTGACTACGCACCCACCTACACCGGCATCTCCGATTTCGACGCCTTCGGCGACAACGGCGTGGGCAAGTTCTCCAACCTGCAGTCCAAGCTGACCGGCACGGTCAACACCAACAGCCGCCTCGACAACGAAGTGCAGTACTTTTTGCCCAAGAGCCTGGGCGGCGTGTACGGCACGCTGGCCGTGGCCGCCGGTGAAGGCACGGTTGGCAACAAGTACATCGGCGGGCGTGTCGGTTATGCCGCCGGCCCCCTCAACGTGTCGGGCTCCTACGCCACCACCGAAGCCAACGCCGCGGCCGACAAGTACAAGATCGGCTCGCTCGGGTTGGCCTACAACTTCGGCGTGCTGCGCTTGCTGACCTCGTTCACGCAGATCAAGTTCCTGGCGCATGAAGAGCGTCTGATCCTGATCGGTGCCACCGCGCCGGTGGGCTCGGGCGTGATCCGTGCGTCATTCGGCCGCGCTGACGTGTCGGGCGGCGCCACCGCCACCCGCACCGCCGATGCCGACGACGCGTCGCTGATCGCCGTGGGTTATGTGCACAACCTGTCGAAGCGCACCGCGCTGTACGGCACCTACTCGCGCATCGCCAACAAGGGTGCGCAGAACTTCCAGGTCGGCGCCACCACGCCGACGCTGCCGAACGGCCAGAAGTCGCAAGGCATCGAAGCCGGTCTGCGCCACTCGTTCTGAGCGAGCGGCCTCAAACGCCGGCGCCTCGCGGCTGCCGGCGGCCGTTGAGCAAGAGGCCCACCCAGGTGGGCCTCACGGCGTAGCGGTAGCTCAACAGCAGCAGCGCGGCACTCAGCACATTGATCAACAGGTACTTGATCGACCAGTGCCAGCCGGACAGCATGAACGCCGTTTGCAGCGCCATCACCAGCGGCAGGTGGGCGATGTACATCCAGTACGACGCGTCGGCCAGGTAGCGCACGGTCGCGCTGGGGCGGCTGAAGTACCTCACGCCGGCGCCGATGAAGGCGAGCGACCAGCACATCAGTGCCACACCGTAGGCGGCCGCTTGCGCCGCCTTGACGGGTAGCGTGGGAAGCGCGAGCGGGCCGGGGTTGTCACCGGCCAGCGCCAAGGCCACCAGCGCGCCCACCCCGCCGAGCACGCCGTTGAGCGGCCAGCGTGTTGCCAATGTGTCCAGCAGCGAACGTTGGCGGCTGAGCAGCCAGCCGATGCCGAAGACGTAGGCATAGATGAACAAGGGCGAGGCCGGTGGCACCAGGGTGTAGCCGGGGTGGGGGACTCCCTGCAACATCACCCAGCCAGGCACCAGAAAGAGTGCCAGCGCGATCGGCGCGGCCAGTAGCACAGGCCCGGTGCGCGATGCCAGTGCGGCGTGCAGGGCGCGGTCGGCGCGGGCTGCGAGACGGCCGTGCGTGTCGAGGGCATGCCACGCCTGACGCACCAGCAGCGTGATGGCATACAGCCACAGCAGCAGGTACAAGAACCACAGGTGCAGGAAGTTGAGGCCACTCTCCGACAGGCCGCCGGGCAGCGGGTTGGGCAGCTGGCCGCCGTTGGCACGCGCCAGCGCCCACAGCACCACCGCCCCGAGGGTGATGAAACACAGTGGCCACGCCAGCACCAACGGCGCCAGAATGCGCGCCGCGCGGTTGCGGGCAAACGCCGCCAGCCCGAGGCGGTGAAACAGCATGTGCGCCAGCAGCCCGGCCATGAGAAAGAACACCGACATCCGGAAGATGTGAATGACAAACATCAGCAGGGCGAGGGCCACGCTCTTTTGCGTGTCGCTGATGGGCCAGAGTGCCGCGTCGACCCCGGGCACGAACGACAGCGTGGCATGCAGGCAGATGCCCAGCAGCAGCGCCGCGGCCCGGATGGCGTCGAGTGCGTGCAGGCGTTGTGGTTTGGCGGTGGGTGATATCAAGTGGGTTGCCATGTTATGACGCGTGCCCCTCCGCCGCCAGCGGCTCGGGCCGGGTGCGCAGCGCCCACACCACCCCGGCGATCAGCAACGCGATGCCGGCCAGCGTTTGCGCTTGTGGCCATTCGCGGCGCAGCACAAAGGCGTAGCTCAGTGCGGCGAGCGTCTCGAACACGATCAACTGGCCGGCCAGTGCGGGTGGCAGGCGTTGGCTGGCTTCGTTCCAGCACACCGTGCCCAGCCACGAGGCGAGCAGGCCAATGGCAAACATCAGCAGCAGGAAGTCGGCCACGCGCGGGCCGAAGGGCATGGGAAAGCTGTCGCCGCTGAGCGTGCTCCACAGCCACACGCTGGCATAACCGATCAGCGCCAGCGGCAGCGTGGCAATGCCTTGTGCGGTGGCCCAGCTGCGCGGGTTGCGGTCGGGGTGGGCGCGCAGCCAGTCGGCGTTGCGAATGGGGTACCAGGTCCAGCACACCACGGCGCCCACGGCGAGCGCCGCGCCCAGCGCATAGCGCGCCACATCGGCGCTCGGGTCTAACCGCAGGTGGGTGATCTCCACGTGGTTGACGAGGCCGATGCCGGCGGCGATCAAGCCCAGCGAGGGCAGCATGCGCGCCCACGGCAGCTTGGCTTCGCGCCGTGGCCCGGTGCGCAAGTTGGCGGTGATGGCAATCACCACCGGCAGCGTGCCGATGACCATGGTGGGCAGTGGCCCGCCCGCACGCTGGATGGCGCTCGCGAGAAACAGGTAGTAGATGACGTTGCCCACCGCGGCAAGCTTGAGCGCCTCCAGCCAGTCGGCGCGGGTGAGCTCGCGCAGGCGTGCACGGTCGAACCAAGCGAGCGGCAGCGCAATCAAACCAAAGGCGAGGTAACGCCCGAACGATTGCAGCGTGGCCGGGTACTCGGGCAGCAGCAACGGGCCCACGAACACCAGGCCCCACATCAGGCCGGCGGCCAGGGCAAACAAGATTCCAGCAGTCATGCAGCCGAGTGTGGCTCCGGCTTGTGGCGGTGGTCTTGTACGAAATTGCGCCCGTTGATTTGGGCTTGATAACGCGCCGGGGTCACGCCATACATGCGGGAAAAACGGCGTGTGAGGTGAGGCTGGTCGACCAAGCCCACGTCGGCCGCCACCAGGGCCGGGCTCATGCCCGCGGCGAGCTGCTGCTTGGCGCGAAACAGGCGCACCGCCATCACCATCTGGTGCGGCGTGGCGTGATAGCGCTGCTTGAAACGGCGCAAGAAGTGGAACGGGCTGAGGCCGGCTTCGCGTGCGAGTTGTTCCAGCGTGAGCGGCTCGGCGAAGCGTGCCTGGATCAGCGCATGGGCGCGTGCCAGTGCGGCGTCGGGGCGCGAGGTGGGTGGTGCGGGCCGTGTGGCGCCGGTGCGCGCATGTGGGCGCAGCAGCTCCAGCAGGTCGATCAACGCGCTGTCGATGGCAAGGCCATCGGCGGTGCTCCACATCGCGGCCAGCAGGCGGCCCACACGGCGCGCGGTGCGCACGTCATGAACAGCGGGCTGCGCGAAATGCCAGCCACGTTCGCCCGTCACCTGGGCGAGCAAGTCGGCGTCGAGGTAGAGCATGCGGTAGCGCCAGCCGTGTTCGGTCTCGGCGCGGCCGGTGTGCAGCTCGTCGGGGTTCATCAACACCAGCGTGTTGGCCGGCGCCAGGTGGTCGCCGCCGCGGTAGCGAAAGCGCTCGACCCCCGATTCGATCGCACCCAGGCCAAAGGCTTCGTGCGTGTGCGGGTCAAAGGCATGGTGCACGATGTGCGCACGGTACAGCTCAATGCCGGGGCGGGCCGGGCGCTTGAACTCGGCCGCGTCTTGCAAGTGCTCGAAGTGCTCGGGGACGGCTGGCATGGTGTGGGGCAGGGTCAGCCGTTGGTCAGGCGAAGTGGCATGTGGCCCGGTTGAGCTTCACACCACGCCGGCGAAACTGCTCGCCGATGCGCCGGGCCTGCGCACGGCCGCTGTTGTCGACGGTTGCGTTGGGTGCTGCAGTCAGCGAGCCCGAGCAGCCAGACGCAGCGCGCAAACCACAGCATGGTGTGCGGCCGAACTCAGAGCGTGGGAGTATTTCGAGCGTGACCGAGCAGCGCGCCAAAACGCACCCAATCTAGGCGCAAAGCACAGCCATAGCTCGGGCTATGGCGAGCATTTGCAACGACGGGTGGGGGTGTTTTGGCGCGATGAGCGGGCATGAGCGAAAAACTCTCAGGCTCTCAGGCCGTGCCGGTCTGGCGCAGGTCGTACTCGCGCAGCATCACCGGCTCGATCGAGCCTTGCGCGACACGCCGTTTGACGGCGGCGATGATGTCGCTGGCGTAGGTGGTGAAGGTCTCTAGCGGGTCGTCACCTTGCACACCGGGCCGAAAGCGGTAGTGCAGCGTTTCGCGGCTGATGCTGGCACCCACCAGCTGGTCGTCGATCGGCACCCAGAAGCGCACGGCGCCCGACTCGGTGTGGAAAAAAGGGGCTTGCGTCATGGGTCGCTCGAAAAGTTTGCACAGAGCCAAGTGTGCACCTTCAGGCGACGCCCGAGGTTTGTGGTGCCCGCAAGCGGGCATGGACATAAGCGCCCTGCGGCGCGTGCACCAGGTCGGCGATGCGCCACAAGCACATGGCGCTCGTGTTCGCTCAGGTGGCCTGGTGTGCGGTGCTCACGGCCAGCTCGGTCAGGCGTGCGGCTTCGGCATCAGACAGCGTGAACTTGTCGCGCAGCGCGCTCAGCACGGCCTCGCGCTCGCCAGGCGGGTTGATGTCTTGCGCTTCCCGGGCGAGCCGTGCTCAGGGAGGTGCCACCTCGAAGGCGAGGGTCACAAAACGGCTCTCCCAGGTGTCGGGCTCGGTGGTCGAGAGGCGCAGGTCGGTGCCGCGCAGCACCCATTGCCCGGCCAGTGGCGGCGCGAAGCTGACTCGGCCTTGTGCGTCGGTCTGTTTCCAGAAACCGAGCCGGCTCTGGTCACTGTGCAGCTCGACCGCCAGGCCGGGCAGGGGCTGGCCGTCGCGCAGCACCTGGAAGCTGAGCATGTCGCCGGGGGCGATGGCTCCCAGCCTGCTTTCAAGCAACACATCCATCGCCATGCTGGTGGCGCGCGGGGGCGGTGCGGCAGCGCCTCGGGGTGGCAGCAGCTCGATACGTGCGTGTTTGCTGTAACGCTCTTTCCAGGTGACGCCGCGCGAGCGCATCTCGGCCCAGGTTTCTCGCACGTTCTGGGGGGCGTTGATTTCCTTGAAGTAGACCTCGACGATGGGCGGTGCGATCTCGACTTCAAAGGGCTGCTGTTGTGCCCAGCACGTGACCGCGCGTTGGGCCCCCGGTTGTGCGCGAAGGATCAGCGTTTTGGGCGTTTCGTGCAGAGGCTTCAGCGGCAGCACGCTGGCCCCTGCGGTGTTGGCGCGGCAACCGCTCTCGCGCAACGACGCCGCGCCCACGCCGAACTCATGCACCGGAAAGCGGTTGCCGGTGCCCAGTGCCAGCCTCAACTCACCGGGCTTGGCCGATGGCAAGCGCTCGAACCAGGTGTCGTGGGCGCTGGCGGTGCCGGCCAGGGCGCACAGCACCCAGGCGAGGGCCGTTTTCGGTAGGCGAAGTGGGGATGGGTGCATGAGCGGGTGGTGTCGCAAGCCGCGACGATATCGTGGTGACAAACCACTGATACGC
>JBKJJF010000143.1:0-5376 GCA_046598195.1 Rhizobacter sp.
CGTTCGATCAGCGCAAACTGATCGGGCGTGTTGAGCGCCGGCGCGTGCCCGCAGCCAGCAATGGTGACCACCACCGCGCGGGGGCCGCGCTGGCGCATTTGTTCGGCGGTGTCGGCCCGCAGCAGGTCAGAGGTTTCGCCGCGCAGGCACAGCACCGGGATGTCGAGGCTGTCCCAGGCGTCCCACTGCGCGTAGTCGTCGGGGTGGTGGGTGAACTGCATCACCATGTCGGGGTCGTAGTGCGGCGTCACCCGGCCATCGGGCAGGCGCCGCACCGAGGTCTCGGTGAGGCGGCGCCACTGTGCATCGCTCAGCCAGCCATAAGGTTTGTAGATGGTGCGGAAGTAAGCCTCCAGCTCGCTCACCGTGGCAAACGCCACTGGGCTGCCGGCGTAGGAGCGAATGCGCTCGGTGGCCGCTGGCGCGATCTCGGGCCCCATGTCGTTGAGCACCAGGCGTTGCAAGCGCCCGCGCAGCGATGAGGCTGCGGCGCGCAAGCCGATGGCCCCACCCATCGAGGTGCCGAGCCAGTGAAATTTCTCCAGCGCGAGCTGGTTGACGAGCGAGGTGGCGAGCCGGGCGTAAAACGCCAGGCAGTACTCGGTGGCGGGCTCGGGGCTCCACTCGCTCAGGCCGCGCCCGATGGTGTCGGGGCAGATCACGCGGTAACGCTGCGACAGGTGCTCGGCGATGTCGTCCATGTCGCGCCCGGTGCGCGCGAGGCCGTGCCACGCGATCACCGCCTCGGCATGCTGCGCGCCCCACTCGGTGTAGTGCAGCTCGCGGCCTTCGCAGCGCAGGTAATGGGAGGTGAAGCGCATGGCCGCTTTCAATCGGGCACGGTGAGCGTGCGCGCTCGCCACGTGATGGCGTCGGCCGCAGGCGGGCGCAGCACGATGGGCGGCACGTTGGCCTCGGTGATGGCGGGCGCCGCACCCGGCAACCCGCCACGCGGCAGGGTGCGCACCACCTGGCTCGCAGGCAATGGCGTGCCGTGGCGCAGGTGGGCGTACATCGCGTCAAGCCCGCGGTTGAGGTAGACGTGCAGCGGCACGTAGCGGGTGTCGTAGCCGGGCAGCACGGTGGGCAGGCCGATGAAACCGTCAAAGTGCTGGGCGTTGGTGACCTCGATGTACGACAAACGGCTGCGCCCGCCTTCGACGCGCTTGTTGAGCGCGGTGTAGGGCCGCGAGGTGTGGTTCACCGGCAGCAGCGCGTCAGCGCGGCCGTGCACGATGATCGTGGGCTTGCCGTTGAGGTCGCCGTTGCGGCGGGTTTCGTTGAGGCCCTTTTGCAGCGCGAGGGCTTGGGCGTCGGTGCCGCTCAGCAAGCCGCGCAGGCACAGCGCACCGTCGAGGTTGAAGTCTTGGGTCAGCGTCGACGGCGAGAACGAGAACAGGTCGCGCAGCGGCAGGCCAGGGCTCAGGTTGTTGATGAGCTGCACACCGGCCGAGGGTGGCACGCCGTTGCCGGTGGCCGACATGGGGGCGAGCAGCGCGGGCGTCGTCGGCGCGATCACTCCTTGCGCGGTGGTGGCGGCAAAGCTGAAGCCGCACAGCGAGTCGGCCACGCTGGCACGTGCCAGCGCGTTGGCAAAGGTCACGCTCACCGCCGGCGCCACTTCAAACGCGGCGAGCGAGGCATGCAAGGGCACCGACTCGGGCTCCCAGCCGTAGCTGGCGAGCTTGGCCAGCGCTTCGTCGGCCTGCGCGCTCAAGGTGTCGGCGGTGAGCCAGCCCTTGGCCTTGAGCGAGGCGCAGCGGTTGGCGGCAAACGGCGCAATCACGAAGGCCCGGCCTGGCGTGCCCGCCACCTGCGGCGACAGCGCCGCGCAGCTCTGGAACAGGTTGGCGTAGGTGGTGAAGTCGATCAGCGGCTTGCCCGTGGCTTGCACCGTGTTGCCACGCTGAACGATGGCGCCGCGCAGATCGGCCGGCAGCTCCAGCGCTGGCTCGGACACGGCCACACCATCGATCAGACGCTCGCGGTCTTGTTCGGCGGCGGCAATCGCCGCGCCACCGCCATTGGAGACGCTGGAGGCGATCACCAGCGTGTTGAACGGCCGAATGGTGCGCAGGCGCTGGCCGTGGCCCAGGGCAATGCCGTGGCGTTCGTTGAGCACCCAGTAGGCAAACTCCACCGCTTGCAGCGTGAAGCGGCCCCAGTCTTTTTCGGGGTTGCGCTGCGAGTGCGCGTGTTTGTAGGCCAGGCGGTTCGGCAGGGCGATGTTGAAGGCAGCGAGTTGCGCCGCATCCAGCGGCGCGCGGAACTGGGCCGCAGCGCCTGCCGAGGGCGCGCGTGTGCCATCGATCAGCGGCACGGTGTCGCTCGCCAGGTCGTGCGGGCCGCTGCCGGTGCCCTTGTCGGTGTAGGCCACGGCGCAGCCGCGCTTCAAGCCCCACTCGCCGGTGCTGATGGCGCCATACACCCCGCGCGAGCCCGATGAGGTGGCGGTGATGATGCAGGCGCGGCGTGGGTTGAAGCTGCTCGGCACTTGCACCATCAGCACCACGTTTTGCTGGCCTTGCCCATCGTCGCTGAAGGCCAGGTACTCGGTGCCGGCGACCTTGCCTTCGCCGGTGGTGACCACGCCGTCGGCGTCGACGTTGGGGCCGTAGAGCGAGCCGTAACCGCCGGCTGCCGTCATGTCGACGATGGCGCGGTAGCTGTTGTAGAGGGCAGCGCGGCGCAACTCGGCGGCGGTCGGTGCCAGCACATTCGCAAACGGCGGCAACGCGCCCGCCAGGCCGGTCTTGCCCAGGCCGGCGGTCAGCAGGTCATCGTTCACCCCGTCGTACTCGGTGCTGAGCACATCACCCGACACGAACTCGGGCTTGCGGTTGAACACCGCGTGCGCGCCGAGGTGCTGGGCCTGCTCGGTCGGTGCGGCGGCCGCTTCGGTGGGCGCCACGCTGTCGTCACCACCGCCCCCACCACAGGCTGCGAGCAAGGCCGCAGCCACGAAGGCGAAGGAATGTTTCTGGAATCCACGCATGCGCAAAGTCATCGTTGCCTCCGGTCAAGTGAACGCAGCCGCCCCACCACCCCGCTCGGGAAGTGATAAACCGACAGCACAAACAGAATGCCCAGCCACAAGAGCCAGCGGTCGGGCGACACAAGCTGCGACAGCACCGGCACACCTTCAAAAGCGCTGCCACCGAGCTTGAGCAGGTCTTGCAGGTAGTTCTGCGCAATGACAAAAAGCACGCTGCCGACCACCGCGCCATACACCGTGCCCATGCCGCCGATCACGACGATGAGCAAGATGTCGAGCATGATCTCGAAGCTGAGCGAGGTGTCGGGCCCGTTGTAGCGCAGCCAGAGCGCGAGCAGGCAACCCGCCAGCGTGGCAAACAGCGCCGACAACACGTTGCTCAGCGTGCGGTAGACCACGATGCGGTAGCCGATGGCCTCGGCCCGAAAGTCGTTTTCGCGGATGGCTTGCAACACCCGCCCGAACGGCGAGTTGACGATGCGCAGCATGGTGAGCACCAGCAGCACGGTCACCACGAACAGCAGGTAGTAGCTGAGAAAACGGCCGTCGATGCTGGCGCCAAGGAACGGTTCTTCAAGGTACTGCGTGCCGGGCTGCAAGGCCGCGGGCACCTTGAAGTTGAGCCCGTCTTCACCGCCCGTGAACTCAGACAGCTGCGAGGCCAGCGTGAGAAACGCCGAAGCCACCGCCAGCGTGATCATCGCGAAGAAGATGGCTTTGACACGCAGGCTGAACAGGCCGATTAGCAAAGACAAGACCAGCGAGATCGCCACCGCCGCCGCGACACCCAGCGCCACTGCCCCCCAGCCCGGCCCCATGCGCGCACTGGCGATCGCCACACCGTAGGCCCCGATGCCAAAGAACATGGTGTGCGCAAAGCTCACGATGCCGGTGTAGCCGAGCAGCAGGTCGAAGCTGGCCACGAGCACGATGAAGACCAGGATCTTCGCGCCCACGTTGAGCGCCTTGGTGCTCGGAAAGAGAAACGGCGTGAGCGCCAGGCCCAGCACCAGCACGATGAGCAAGGCCGACAGCCAGCGGCTGCGTGGCAGGTCGTGGGAGAGGATGCGGTTCAGCATGGTGGTCATCGGTTCGTGACGGGATAGAGGCCCTGCGGGCGCCACAACAAAATCGCCACCATCAGCCCGATGTTGGAAAACATCGCCAGCTTGGGCACGAGAAAGCCGCTGTAGTTGGCGAGCAGGCCCACCAGCAGCGCGCCCACAAAACAACCAAAGGTGGAGCCCAGCCCGCCAATGATGATGACGATGAAGATCAGCACGTTGACCTGTGCGCCCATCTGCGGTGTCACGTTCTGCTGGTACAGGCCCCACAGCACACCGCCCAAGCCAGCCAGGGCCGAGCCCGCGACAAACACACCGACAAACAAACGCCGGATGCGGTAGCCCAGGCTCTCGACCATCTCGCGGTCTTGCACACCGGCGCGTATCAGCAGGCCGAGCTTGGTGCGGTTGAGGGTGAACAGCATCGCGATCAACACCGCCGCGCCGATCACCACCGCCACCACGCGGTATTTTTCGATCGCCGCATCACCAAAGATAAAAGCACCGCGCAACGCACTCGGCAGTGGCAGTGCAATCTGCGTCGGGCCCCAGATCACCTTGATGAGCTCTTCACCAATGATCATGCCGCCCATGGTGACGAGGATCTGCTTCAGGTGCTGGCCGTAGACCGGGCGCACCAGCACCCGTTCGAAGGCCCAGCCGACGGCACCGGCCACCGACATCGCCACCAGCATGGCGCAGAAGATGGCGCCCAGGTTGAGCCACACGTTGTCAGAGGCCGACCAGCCGCCCATGAACACAAACACGCTGGTGGCGACAAAAGCGCCGAGGGCGATGAACACCCCGTGGCCGAAGTTCAGCACGTCCATCAGCCCGAACACCAGCGTGAGGCCCGAGGCGATGATGAAGATGATCATGCCCATGGCGAGGCCCGCCACGGTGAGCGTGAGCCACGACGAGGGTGAGCCCACCGCCGGCAGCGCGAGTAAAGCGAGGGCTGGCTCCAAGGCCAGCGGCAGCCAGTCAAACCTGGTCTTGTTGGAAATCATTGGTGCGCTCCCAGCGACAGGCCGAGCAGGCGCTGCTGCATGCCTTGGTCTTCGGCCAGCTCGGCCATGGCGCCGCGGTGCACGATGCGGCCGTCGTCCATTACCGCAACCGTGTCGCCGAGCTGTTTGGCAAAGTTGAAGTTCTGCTCGACCAGCAGGATGGTGGTGTCGGTATTCTTCAGTTCGCGGAAGGCGGCGATCATGTTGGCGATGATGGCCGGCGCCAGGCCCTTGCTCGGCTCGTCAATCAGCAGCAGGCGGCGCGGCTCGACCATCGCGCGTGCAATTGCAAGCATCTGCTTTTGTC
>JBKJJF010000023.1:0-12527 GCA_046598195.1 Rhizobacter sp.
TCCTTGAAGCCAATGCCCAGCTCACCCATGCGCTTGAGCAGCGGCGCCACACCGGCGCTTGCATCGCTGGCGTCGAACTCGCGCTGCAGCGTGTGGCCACCCGGCTTGAGCGTCAGGTTCCAGCTGGCCAACTCGGCAGGAATCTCGCTCATCGCCTGGTCGAGCTCGATGGTGAGCTGCTTCTTGCCCAGCTTCTTCATCAGCGCGGTCTTCTCTTCGACCAGGATCAGCTCTCCCTTGCTGATGACGCCGATGCGGTCGGCCATGTCTTCGGCTTCTTCGATGTAGTGGGTGGTGAGGATGATGGTCACGCCGCCATCGCGCAGCTTGCGCACCATCTCCCACATGTCGCGCCGCAGCTCCACGTCGACGCCGGCGGTGGGCTCGTCCAGGAACAAGATCTCGGGCTCGTGCGACAGCGCCTTGGCGATCATCACGCGGCGTTTCATGCCGCCCGAAAGCTCCATGATCTTGCTGTGCCGCTTGTCCCACAGCGAAAGATCGCGCAGCACCTTTTCCACCAGGCCTGCGTTGGGTGCCTTACCAAACAGCCCGCGGCTGAAGTTGACGGTGGCCCACACGCTCTCGAAGGCGTCGGTTGCCAGCTCTTGCGGCACCAGGCCGATCAGGGAGCGGGTGACGCGGTAGTCGCGCACGGTGTCGTGGCCTGCCACCGTCACGCTGCCGCCACTGGCGTTGACGATGCCGCACACGATGGAAATCAGCGTGGTCTTGCCGGCGCCGTTGGGGCCGAGCAGGGCAAAGATCTCGCCGCGGCGGATGTCGAGGTCGACTCGCTTGAGCGCCTCAAATCCACCGGCGTAGGTCTTGGTGAGGCCTGCAATCGCAACGGCAGATGCGGCACCGGTTTTGTCAGTGGATGTCGGCATGGGGGTGGGGTTTGGCGGCGAGTCGCGCATGGTATGGGCTGCGCGAAAACATTGCTGAGGCGGGTTTCGTGCTCGGTCAGTCACTCGCAAAAACGAGGCGCCACGGTCATCATGTGCCGACTCCACAACCGCCCGTTTTCCTACGCACAGGAGGGTCGATCGCCGAACGTGCTGGCCGTGCGATGCGCCTAAGGTTTCAACCACTGGCCTTCGTGTCGGTTTTTTGTCCCCTTGGGCCAGGGTTTCACTGGCCCGCCACTTCCAAGGAGTTTCAAGATGAACTTTTCCAAGACCCTCACCGCTGCTGTGGCAGCCACCACCATCGTTGGCGCAGTTGGTTTGGCTTACGCCCAGACGGCCAACGAAACCGTGCCACCGACGACAACGCCGAGCACCACCCAACAGCCCTCGATGAGCGGCTCGACCCAGTCGCCTTCGAGTTCGACCTTGCCCAGCAACTCGTCGACCCCGTCGACCGCTGCTGACACGTCGACCACCCCGGTGACTTCGGACCGGGCTACGACGACCAGCGACATGGCCAGCGAACCGCTGCCCAAGGCTGACCGCAACTGAGGTCTGTCTGTTCAGCGGCCCCGGGGAACGCTGCAAGGCGTTCTCCGGGGCCCAAAGAACGCCGTGACTTTCGCCAGCGTCGTCCAGCATCGGGCCGAGATCGTGGCCGGGCTCAGGCAGGGCCTGCTGCTCGGGGCAGCTGCGCTGGTGCTGACCCTGCCCCCCGCGGGTGTGGGCACCTTGCGGCCGCACCCTTTGTTGCTGGCTTCCGCTCAGGCGGGCACGCCCTCTCGGTCGTCGGCCGATTTTGCATTTCATGCGGCCTCCGCTGACGCACGCTCCGTCGCCGACTGGGTCACTCAGGCGCAGGACAACCAGCGCCTGCCCTTCGTGATCCTCGACAAGCGCGAGGCCAAGGTATTTGTGTTCGACGCCACGGGCCGCATCATCGACGCGAGCCCCGTGCTGCTCGGTGCTGCCGTCGGCGATCACTCCGTGGCCGGCATCGGCGAGCGGCCCATCGAACAGGTGCAACCCGGAGAACGCACCACCCCGGCTGGCCGTTTTGTCAGCCAACCCGGCAAAAATGCGTCGGGTGAAGACGTGGTGTGGGTCGACTACGCGGCTGCGGTGTCGATGCACCGTGTGCGCCTGGTTGACCCGAAGGAGCGCCGCCTGGAGCGGCTGGCCTCGCCCGACCCCACCCAGCGCCGCATCTCTTACGGCTGCATCAACGTGCCGGTGGCATTTTTCGATTCGGTGGTCTGGCCCGTGATCGGCGCTGCACGCGGTGTGGTCTATGTGCTGCCCGAAACCAGGCCCGTTCGTGAGGTCTTTGCGGGCGCTTCGGCCCGCTGAGATCGGCGCCGAGGCCCATGAACGGCCCGAACCTGTGCGCTATTGCCGATAGTCGGCCTCCCCACCCGAATCCCTCGCTCCACCCTCAATCGACAATCTTCTTTGCTGGCACTGATGCCTTCGAAGGACTGTCGCAATGCCCCGAGCAGGCAAACGGCTGCTTGCTGCGGTCACTGGGTTGGTCTGTGCCGCGTTGTGCCACGCAGCTCCCGGAGCCACCGGCGAACCGGTCTCAAACGACCTGCGCGACACGCGTTACGTCACGAGCTGGGTTTTGGCCACAGCCGACCACGCCGGACTGCCCTTTGCCGTCGTCGACAAACGCGGCGCCCGCATCTCCGTCTACGAACCCGACGGCCGGCTGATCGGCAGCTCGGCGGCCCTGCTGGGCGTTGACGCAGGCGATCTGTCGGTGCCGGACATCGCCCACCGCGCGCCCTCCAGCCTGACCGCGGGCGAGCGCACCACCCCGGCGGGACGGTTCGAGTCACGGCCGGGCCACAACGACAAGGGTGAGGCCATCGTGTGGATCGACTACGACGCGTCCCTCGCCATCCACCGCTTGCGGCCCGCGCCGCCACACGAGCGCCGGCCGCAACGGCTCGACTCGCCGACCGTTGACGACAACCGGATCTCGCTCGGCTGCATCGTGGTCTCGGCCGACTTCTACCTCTCGGTCATCCAACCGAGCCTCGGCCAGCGCCGCGGCGTGGTTTATGTGCTGCCGGAATTGAGCCCGGTGCAGGCGATGTTTGGCGCCACGTCGGTCAGCCAAGACCACTGAGAGCCTGGCGCGCCAATCGCCTCGGCGACAGCGGCACCTCCGGTTTGCTGGGAGCATGGGTTCACAACCACCCCCGAGGAGACAAGCCCATGAAGCTCTACAGCGCCATCAACCCCGCGCCCAACCCGCGCCGTGTGCGCATCTTTCTGGCGGAAAAGGGCATTTCGATCCCGATCGAAAACCTGTCGATCCGCGACCGCGCGCACAAGGCACCTGAGTTCAAGCAGAAGAACAGCCTGGGCCAACTGCCCACACTGGAGCTGGACGACGGCACCTGCATCAGCGAGAGCGTGGCCATCTGCCGCTATCTGGAGGCGCTGCACCCCACGCCGGCCTTGTTGGGCACCAGCGCCGTGGAGCGTGCGCAGGTGGACATGTGGATTCGCCGTGTCGAGTTCACCCTCATGAACCCGATCGCGGCGGTCTGGGTGCACACGCACCCGTTCACTGCAAGGCTGGGCACGCAGTACAAGGAATACGGTGAGTCCAACCGCGAGCGTGTGGCGGCTGCCATGCGCTGGCTCGACCGCGAGCTGGAAGGGCAGGAGTTCGTCGGTGGCAGCAGCAGCTTCACCATGGCCGACATCATTGCGCTGACCACCATCGACTTTGCGAAGTTCGTGGGCATGGAGATGCCCGACGACGCTGCCCATCTGCGGGCTTGGCATGCACGCGTCTCGGCGCGCGAAAGCGCTGCGGCCTAGAAGAAAACCGCCTTCGTCAAGCCGCGCACCCGCTACGCCAACCGATGGCCCACCCGGAACGCTTCGGGTGTCATGCCGATCTGGCGCTTGAAAAACTTCAAGAAGTTGGTCGGCTCCGAAAAGCCGAGTTGCTCGCCGATCACGGCGGAGGTGGCGCCGCTGTGCACGAGCATGCGCTGCGCTTCCAGCGCAATGCGCCGGTCGATCACCTCCTTGGCCGGGCGGGCGAGCTGCGCGCGGCAGGCCCGGTTCAGCGTGGTCGGCGAAACGCGCAGCGTCTGAGCCAGTGCCTGCACCGAAGGGCGCGTTGCGACCAGGCTCTCCAGCTCCTGCTCAAACCTGCGGTAGAGCAGCTCCTGTGCGCTTGCCGGCGGTGCGTCATGGCGCGCCACCCGCGCCAGCCTCAACAGCATGCACAAGTACAGCTCGCGAGCCAGCGCAGCCGACAGCTCGTCCACCACCGGCTGCTTCAACTCGCGCCGCAGCATGACCGCCAGCGCGCGCCAGTTGCGGCGCTCCCTGAGCGACAGCTCAAAACGTGTGGGCCAGGCCTCAAGGCTCAGGGCTTGTGCGATGGGGCTGCCTGACGTGGCGGCCGATGGCTGCATGACATGAGATGCGATGAGCAGCACGTCGCCTTCAAGCCCTTCGCGCAGACACCACTGTTGCACCTGGCCCGGGCGCACGAAGACCACGGCACCCGGTTGCAGCGCGATTCGCTGAAAGTCGACCCCGTGCTCACCGCGCCCGGCATGGATGACCAGGATCAGCCCAAAAGCGACCCGCTCCGGTTCGGCCAGAAGCTGCTGCTTGATAGGCGACCCTCTGAACTGCGCCAGCGTGAGCAGCTCCAGGCCCACCCGTGCGAGGCGTGTGTTGGCAAAGTGCATCTGCCGCAGCGCGGCCGGGGGTGTGGGCATGGAAACCTTGTGGTGGTGCTGGAGCCGGCCTGGGACCCGGGTGCTCGATTTTCACCATCATTTGCCTGAGCCCGACCTTTGTTTGAAACCTGCCCGGCGGCACATTGAGCGCTCGAAAACAACCACGTCACACCTTCCCATGAATCGCACTCAGTTCATTCGCCACGCAGCAGCGCTGGCAGCTTTCAGCTTGATCCTCGGGGGCTGCGCTGCACCCGGTGCGGCCCCGACGCAGGCCGCTTCGTTGTCACCCGCCAAGGCGCAAGTGGTGGCGCTGCTCAAGAGCATCGAGACGGGTGAGCGCGGGCCGGCAACCGCCATCAACCCCGACAAATACATCCAGCACAACCTGGCGGTGCCTGACGGTTTGGCAGGCTTCGCGGCAGTGTTGCAAGCGCTGCCCAAGGGCTCGGCGAAGGTCAACACGGTGCGGGTGTTTCAAGACGGCGACTTCGTGTTCACGCACTCGCAGTACGACTTCTTTGGCCCCCGGATCGGCTTCGACATCTTCCGCTTCGAGAACGGCCGCATCGTCGAGCACTGGGACAACCTCCAACCCACACCCGCCCAGCCCAACCCGAGTGGCCGCACCATGATCGACGGGCCGAGCACCGTGACCGACCTCGACAAGACGGCTGCCAACAAGATGCTCGTCACCTCGTTTGTCGACGACGTGCTGGTCAACCGGCGAATGAACCGCCTGGCGAGCTACTTCGATGGCGACAACTACCTCCAGCACAACCCCCAGATCCCCGACAAGCTCTCCGGCCTGGGCGCGGCCTTGCAGGCCATGGCCAAGGCGGGTGTGACGATGAAGTACGACAAGGTTCACAAGGTGCTCGGGGAAGGCAACTTTGTGCTGGTCGTGAGTGAAGGCAGCTTCGCGGGCAAGCCCACAGCGTTCTACGATTTGTTCCGCGTGGCTGACGGGAAGATCGCTGAACACTGGGACGTGCTGGAGACGATTGCGCCACGCAGCGAGTGGCGCAACAACAACGGCAAGTTCGGCTTCTGATTGGGGCTTCAGGCCGCCGTTGGCGCGCGCGGCAACGGGCGGCCGGTTTCGAGCAGCGTCTTGAGGTTCGACAACACCATCGGCCAGCCGCCCGAGATGCCTTCGAGCATCTGCGGGTCGCGCTCCAGCTCGTCGTGGGTGACCGTGAGGCGCACCAGGCCGTCGATGTGGGCTTCGATGTCGAAGCTCACGCGTGAGTGTTTTGAGGTGTCGTCGGCCTCGTTCGGCCGTGCCCAGCTGTAGACCAGGCGGTGCGGCGGGTTGCTCTCGATCACCTTGCCGGTGATGTCGACCGTGCGCGCTTCGTCGAGGCGTTGGTGTTCCCAGCGCGAGCCGGGCTTCCAGTCCGACACGTTGACCCGCACGCAGTCGGATTTGGGGCCCACCCAATATTGGCGCATCACCTCGGGGTCGACCAGCGCTTGCCACACCTTCTGCGGCGTTGTTGCGATGTAGGTCACGTACACGTAGTCATGTTTTTTCATCGTCATCGTCATCACCTTCCAGTTTTTTCTTCAGCTTGTGCAAGGCACCGAGGCGGTGTTGCTCGAACTTGCCGATCCAGCGTTCGTAGATCTCGTGCAGCGGCACGGCATTCAGGTAGTGGAGCTTCTCGCGGCCTTGCCACACGATGGCAACCAGGTTGGCTTCTTCGAGCAGCTGCAGGTGCTGCGTCACGGCCTGGCGTGACATGGCCATGTGCTCGCACAGCGCGCTCAGCGTTTGGCCGCTCTGCGCGTGCAGCGAGTCCAGCAGCCGCCTGCGGGTCGGGTCGGCCAGTGCCTTGAATACCTTGTCGATGTCCAATGAATTCCAGTTAGTTCCAGTTGTCGATCTTGGTGTCATGCGGGTTGGGAGCACCTTTCCCGGTTTCCAGCAGCGACTTCAGGCTCATCAGGAAGATCGCCCACTTGGTGCTGCAGTGGTGCATGAATTCCACCGGCTCGGCCCAGCCCTGGTGTTTGAAGAGAACGATCACGAACTCGCCATCTTGCTTCAGCTCGAAGCTGATCTGGGTACCGATCCATTCGGTGGGGCCATCGACCGTTTGCCACAGCACCCGCTCGTTGGGCTGCAGGGCCAGCACCTTCATTTCCATCGCGCCGATTTCGGCGCCGCCCGCGCTGAAGCTGAACCTGAGTGTGGCGCCGACCTGACTGTCTCCGCGCGTGTGGTGTGTCCACCAACCCGCCACACCCTCGCGGGTGGCCAATGCCTTGTAGACCTCATTCAACGGGGCCTTGATGCCAACTTTATGCAGGATATCCACCATGACTTCTCCTTGTGGGGGGTGTTTGAAGCGTGCCGAATAATAGGCAAGCATTTGCTTGCATGTCAAGCGACCCGACACCAACCACCCCCTGACTGCGGGTTCGGAATCCGGGTTCACATCTGTTCACGATTTGGGGGCAAAGGGCTACCGTCGATGGCACCTCAGCGCTCGGAGAAAGATGCCATGGCCCATCTGACCCACACCGGGGTTCGCAGCCACGAAGACCTGGCCCGCTTCGAGGCCGAGATGACGCTTGCGCAGCGCCTGCCCGAGCGCAGCGTGCTCGACGTGTTCATCAACGCCGCAGCCCGCCAGCCCGACCGCAGCGCACTCACCATGCTGACCACCGGTGCCGACGACGAGCGCCCCCGCCGCGTGAGTTACAGCGAGCTGCTCGGCCTGGTGCGGCGCGCTGCCAACCTGTTTGCCACGCTGGGCGGCCGGCGCCCCGGGGTGGCCTACATGTTGCCGAGCCTGGTCGAGACCCACGTCACCTTGTGGGGCGCCGAGACCGCGGGTTATGCGGTGCCGATCAACTTCCTGCTGCAGCCTGAGCACATCGCCGGTTTGCTGAAGGCTTCGGGCGCGCGCATCCTGGTGGCGCTGGGGCCGCACCCGGCGCTCGACATCTGGCAGAAGGCGCTTGCGCTGCGCGAGCAGATGCCGGGGCTGAAGCTGGTGCGCATCGCCGCGCCCGGCACACCGCTCCAAGAAGGTGTGATCGACTTCCACGCGGCGCTGATGGCGCAGCCTGACGACCACCTGAGGTTTGGCGAGCCGGGGCGCGACGGCGAGGTGGCGGCCTACTTTCACACCGGTGGCACCACCGGCACACCCAAGCTGGTGGCGCACACCCACCGCGGCCAGCTGGTGGCGGCCTTGGGCGGCGCGGTGCTCGGCGACATGCGACCCACCGACACACTCACCGCCACGCTGCCGCTGTTCCATGTGGGCGGCACGATCTTCTGCGCGCTGAGCATGTTCATGGCGGGCGGTGGCCTGCTGATCATGTCGCCCAGCGGGCTGCGCAACCCGGCCATGGTGCAAGGCTTCTGGCGCCTCTCGGCCAAGTACGGCGCCACGCTGGTGGGCGCCGTTCCCACTTCGGTGGGCGCGGTGCTCCAGGTGCCGCTGGCCGGTGCCGACTTGAGCGCGGTGCGGGCTGGCTTTTGTGGCGCGGCTTCGTTGCCGCCTGCGGTCGGTGAGCGTTTCAGGCAGGTGACCGGCCGCGGCTTGTTCGAGGTGTATGGCATGACCGAAGCCTCGGGCCTGATTGCCATCGACCCCGTTGCCGGTGAAGGCGGCGTGGGCTCGGTCGGCTGGGCCTTGCCCTACACCCAGGTGGTGGTGCGCCGGCTGGAGGCCAATGGCCGATTGGGCGCGGCGTGCGAGCCGCATGAGATCGGCGTCATCACGGTGAGCGGCCCCCATGTGTCGCCGGGTTATCGCAACCCGGAGCACAACGCGGGCATCTTCGAAGACGGCGTACTCAACAGCGGCGACCTGGGCTACTGCAACGAGCAGGGCCGCGTGTGCATTGCCGGCCGCGCCAAAGACCTGATCATTCGCAGCGGCCACAACATCGACCCGCTGATGATCGAGAACGCCATGGCGGCCCACCCCGCGGTGGCGCTGGCGGCTGCGGTGGGCATGCCCGACGCGTATGCCGGCGAGCTGCCGGTGTGCTACGTGGCGCTCAAGCCGGGTGCCAGCGTCACCGAAGACGAGCTCCAGGCGCACGCGCAACAAGCCATCGGCGAACGACCGGCGTGGCCGAAGCACATTCACATCGTCGACAAGATCCCGCTCACTTCGGTGGGCAAGATCTACAAACCCCAACTGCGCTGCGACGCTGCGCGGCGCCTGGTGACGCGGGTCATCCACCAAGAGCTCGGCGTGGCCGATGTGCAGGTGCAGGCCCACGAGGGCGGGCGAAAGGGCCTGCGCATCAACGTGACGCTGCCCGAAGCGGCCCGCCTTTCGGTGCCGCTCGTTGAGCAGGCCTTGGCGGCCTATCTGTTCGAGACGCAGGTGGCGGTGGGGTGACACGTTTCGCCCCCCCGGCGAAGTGCATCACCGGGTTGTTGTTAGGCTCGGCGCTCGCCCAACACACGCCGACCCATGTTCAGCCTGACCCGCCTGACGATCCAACGCGCCAGGAAAGAGCGCCTGCCGCAGATCGCCGGCAGCCTGACCTTCACCACGCTGCTGTCGGTTGTGCCTTTCTTGGCGGTGAGCTTTGCGCTGTTCACGCGCTTCCCAGCGTTCAAGCAGTTTGAGTCGGCGATCGAAGAGCTGCTGCTCAAGGGCCTGCTGCCCGCCGAGATCTCGCGCACGGTGCTGAAGTACCTCGGCCAGTTTGCCGCCAACGCGAGCGGCCTCACCCTGGTGGGCTCGCTGTTCCTGCTGGTGACGGCGATGGCGCTGATGCTCACGGTGGAAAACGCCTTCAACCAGATCTGGAACGTGAAGCGCAACCGCCCCTTCATCAAGCGCATGGCGATGTATGCCCTGGTGCTTGCAGTGGGGCCACCCGCCCTCGGGGTGAGCCTGTGGGCCACCTCGTATGTGCTGAGTGCGTCAGCGGGTTTGATCGCCGGCCTGCCGCCCTCGGCCCGCTTTGTGTTGACCCTGGGCCCGGTGCTGCTGAGCTGGGTCGGCCTGGCCTGTTTGTTTTACTTCGTTCCCAACACCCGCGTGCGCTGGCACCACGCCATCATGGGCGGCTTGATCGCAAGCGTCGCCCTTGAGCTGGGCAAGCGCGGCTTTGCCGCTTACTTGCTCAAGGTCCCGACCTACAAGGCCGTTTACGGCGCCTTCGCGGTGTTCCCGGTGTTCCTGCTCTGGGTTTACTTTTCATGGCTGGTGACGCTGGCCGCTGCGCTCATCACGGCCAACCTCGCGCGCGGCGCGACCAAAGCGCCGCGTGCCTGAACCGATGCAAACCGCGCTGACCTACCTGAGCTTCGACCTGAGCGACAACGACGACGGTGTCACCACGCTCGAAGCCCTGGCCTCGACCTCGGCCGCGCAGCATGCGGCAGTCATGGCCGAGGTGCAGCTGGTGCTGGGCTGGGCCTGGCAGCAGTTCCCTCACACACACGGCCCGGCCGATGAAGGCATGGACTGGGACCACGACCTGCAGCTGAGCGTGGAGGGTGGCGAGTGGCATGCGGTCACGCTGACCTTGACCGGCTCGCCACGTTTTGTCGAAGTCTTCTTCGCGGCCTGGGGCCACCCGCAGGGCTGAAGGCTCAGAGCCTGGAAACATTTGACGGCATGAATGCTGCGTGTTGTTTGGCGTGACCAGCATCACTACCGAAGCGGAATTGAGCGGGCAGAGCGGCGCACTGATCGAGGGCTTGGCAGTGCCTGCGAATAGGTTGGCTGCGCTGAGAGCCTGAGAGTTTTTCGCTCATGCCCGCTCATCGCGCCAAAACGCCCCCACTCGTCGTTGCAAATGCTCGCCATAGCCCGAGCTATGGCTGTGCTTGTGCGCCTAGATTGGGTGCCTTTTGGCGCGCTGCTCGGTCACGCTCGAAATACTCTCAGGCTCTGACTCGATGTATGAGCCGAGGTGCGCCGCGGGTGCAAAGCGCGGTGCGCAACCAAGTCGAACTGCGCGCCTGTGACCTTGACACTTCGTTGCCCGCCGATCATCAGGCGCGTGCTGTGTGGGCCTTCGTGCAGTCGCTCGATCTTCACGCCCTGCACGCGCAGGTTTGCGCCGTCGAAGGCGGCGGCGGGCGTGCCCCCATCGACCCAGCGATTTTGGTGAGTCTGTGGCTGTACGCGGTACTGGACGGCGTGGCTCGGCGCGCGAACTCGACCGGCTGTGCGACAGCGACGATGCCTACCGCTGGCTGTGCGGCGGGGTGGGGGTCAACCACCACACGCTGGGCGACTTTCGGGTCGCGCACACGCTGTGGCTGGACGGGCAACTCACGCGCATCGTGGCCGCGCTGCTGTCGAAGGGGCTGGTCAGCATGAACCGGGTAGCCCAGCGCTTTGGTTCAGCGGCCAACCTCACTATTCACCTTCACTGCCTGGTGCTGGACGGCGTGTACCGGTGCGACACCGAAGGCGAACCTGTCTTCGTCGAAGTGCCCGTGCCGACCGATGAGTCGCTGCAGACGGTGCTGCACAAGATCATCACCCGGATGACGCAAGCTGCTCACCCGCGGGGGTGCTCGTCGAAGAGCACGGCCAGACCTACATGGCCGACGACGACAGCGATTCGGACGAGGCCTGCACGCTCAGGCCGCTGCAGGCAGCGGCGTGTGCTTACCGCATCGCCTTCAGCCCACGCGCCGGCCAGAAGGTGCTGACGCTGCTGGGTGCCATGCCCAGGGACGCTGACTTCAAGCAATCGCTTTGCGCCGACATCCAGGGCTTCAGCCTGCATGCCGCCGTGCGCTGCGGCGCCGATGATCGCCATGCGCTGGAGCAACTGTGCCGCTACATCACGCGCCCCGCTTTGGCCAACGAGCGCGTGCAAACCAACGCCGCCGGACAGGTCGTCCTCAAGCTCAAGACCCCCCTGGCGAGACGGCACCACGCACCTGGTGATGTCGCCGCTGGAGTTATGCAGCGGCTGGCTGCGCTGGTGCCTCGTCCCAGACTGCACCTGATCCGTTTGGTGTCCGCGTAACTTCGCTTCGCGAAGTGAGCGGACCCCCGCTGCGCGAACCACGGCGTGCTGGCGCCCAACGCAAAGCTGCGCGCGCAGGTGGTGCCGCATGAACCCGAAACACCCGCGCAGGCCGCACCGCCCGCCGAGTGCGAGGCGACGTGCGCCCATCACCGCACAGTGCGGCTGAGCTGGGCCAAGCTGCTCAAGCGCGTGTTCGAGATCGACATGGAGCACTGCCCGAACTGCGGAGGCCAGCTGAAGATCATCGCGGCGATCATGGAACAGCCGGTGATCGGCAAGATCCTCACGCACCTGGGTCTGCAGGCCAGAGCGCCGCCCCGGGCGCCAGCCCGTGGGTCTCAGCTGCAAGCGGCTTGAGATCCTCCAGCCAACACGTTTTCGCGGGGATCGGCTGCGCCAGAGCTTGTCAGAGCCGAGGTTTCGCGCCCGATCGCCCCGGAAAACTCGGAAACGGTCGCCACGGATGACGCTCTTTTGGGCTGCGGGAGACCCCCAGCAGGCCGGTGCCGCACCCAAGGACCGCATCAGTGGGTGTTCAAGAGCAATGCCCGGGGGGCCTTTTGGGAGAAAAAAGTGCCTTTGAGTTTCCTATCCTCGGCTGTCAATGGCACCTGCGGGTTGCACTGACGCGGGCCAGCTGACGCTGAACTGAGCCGACATGCATCGGTTGCAGCTTGTGACACATGCCTTCTCGCCCATTCGGGGGTGTGCTCATCTGTTCGCGCCATGGCCTGGCTAGACTTCGACACACACGAATGCGCGCCCAGCCGGTGATGGACTCGCCTCAGACGAAAGAATGCAAACAATGAACTTCCAAGAAGCCATCAGCCGCCTCATGGCCGCGCTGAACATCAGCCAGCACAAGCGCCTGATGCAGCTGGAAACCGCCCTGCCCAGCGCCACCCTGGTGGTCGAG
>JBKJJF010000231.1:0-3573 GCA_046598195.1 Rhizobacter sp.
CGTCGAAGTTGCCCACCCACACCACCAGCACGTAGCGGCCGAACACGCCGGCCGTCCACGCGTCGCGAAAGCCCCAGGAGGTGCCGGTTTTCCAGGCCACGGCGGGGAAGGCCGGCACACCGGTGTCGGGGCGCGGGTTGCGGGCCAGCATGTCGAGCGTGATGAAGGCGGCCTCTTCGCTCAACAAGCGCATCGGGGCATGCTCGGTTGGTGGGGCCGGCGCCGTGAACACCAAGCGCGACCACTCGCCCCCATTGGCCAGCATCGTGTACAGCGTGGCCAGCTCTTGCATGCTCAGCTCACCCCCACCCAAGGTGAGCGCCAGGCCGTAGTGCTGCTCGCTTGCGAGCTTGGCCACACCGGCCTGCTTCAAAAAACCATGCAGCGTGGGCTTCGACAAACGCGCCGAGACCGACACCGCCGGGATGTTGCGGCTCTTGATCAAGGCGTCTTGCGCGGTGATCGGCCCTTCAAAACGGCCGTCGAAATTTTCCGGGCTGTAGGTGCCAAAAGCGGTCGGCGCGTCTTTCAGAATGCTGCGCGGGTGCAGCAGCCCTTGGTCCAGCCCCAGGCCGTAGATGAAGGGCTTGAGCGTGGAGCCGGGCGAACGTTTGGCGGTGGTGGCATTCACCTGGCCGTCGATGGCGTCGTTGAAATAGTCGGCCGAGCCGACCCAGGCCTTGACCTGCATCGTCGATGCATCGACCAGCAGCGCCGCCGCGTTGTGCACCCCCACCGCCTGCCGCCGCTCGATGAACTGGCGAATGGCACGCTCCACCGCCACCTGCGTGGGGCCGTGCAAAGACAGCGTGGTGTGGGGCTGCGCCGGCAGTTGGGTCAGCAGCGTTTGCACCGCATGCGGTGCACCGAAGGGCAATTGTTTGACCGAGCGCAGCTTGAGCGGCAAGTCCATCGCCGCATCGCGCGCGGCAGCCGCGGGGTGCCGGCGTTGCCACACTTGCCACAGCCGTTCACGCGCGGCTTGCAGCGCCAGCGGCCACGCCGCTTCGTTGGCACCGCGGCGGTTGGGGTTCTGCGGAATGACGGCCAGCGCCAGCGACTCGGGCAACGACAACTGCGCCGCACGTTTGCCAAAGTAGACCAGGCTCGCCGCGCCCACGCCTTCGATGTTGCCGCCATAAGGCGC
Organism: Rhizobacter sp.; assembly: GCA_046598195.1. Taxonomy (GTDB): domain Bacteria; phylum Pseudomonadota; class Gammaproteobacteria; order Burkholderiales; family Burkholderiaceae_C; genus Rhizobacter. The sequence goes on from JBKJJF010000231.1 coordinate 1,148, forward strand.
GAGGTTGAGGTAGGCCTCCAGGATGTCGCGCTTGCTGTAGCGCGCCTCCAGCCACAACGCGGCCGCCATCTGCTTGAGCTTGCCCAGCGGCGTGCCGCTGTCGATGTGATAAAGCCTGCGCGCGAGCTGCATGGTCAGCGTGGAAGCGCCGCGCCGTGCGCCACCGCTGTAACTCGTCCAGGCACCGCGCATCAGGCTCAGCGGGTTCACGCCGGGGTGCCAACGGAACCAGCGGTCTTCGTACAACTGCACCGCTTGCACCAGCCTGGGCTCGATCGCGTGGAGCGGCGTCCACACGCGGTACTGCTCATCGGCGGCCAGTGTGATGCGCAGCAGCGCGCCCTCGCTGTTGTAAAAAGCGCGCGACAGCGCAGCCCTTTGTTGCAGCGGCTCGGCCGGCCACCAGCGCAGTGCCAGCAGGCACAGCGCCAGGGCCAACACGGCCAGGGCCCAGCGGCGCTTCACTTGGTGGCTGCTCCCACCACCGTGATGCGGCCGGCGCGCGAACGTGCCTGTTTGTCACGCTCGTACATCGACTCGGCATACGCCGGCGGCACGGTGAACTCACCCGTGTTGGTGGCGCGCAGGCGGTAGCTGTAGGTCTGCACGCTGGTGCTGGCGCTGCTGTAGATCACGACACGCTCTTCGCGCACGTCGGCGTATTCCAGCCCGGGCCCGTTGACGCTGCTGGCCGCACCATTCGCATCGCGGCTCTGCACCACCTCAAAACCACCTGGCAACAGATCGGTCAGCGCCACGCTGGCCACGCCGTGGTCGATGGCACGCAGGCTCAGGCGCACCGTCACCTCTTCACCCAGCTTCACCGAGCTGACGGGCTTGCCGTCGGCGCCCACGTACTCGCGCAGCACCTCCATGCCGGCCTTCAGCTCTTGCGTGGGCGGTGTGCGATCGAAGCCACTTTGGGTGGCGCTGTAGTAGGTGGTGGTGTTGCGCGCTTCGTTGGCGAGCTTGAGCTTGACCGTGCCGGGCTGAACTGCGGCAACCGGCAGCAGATTGGCCGGCAGCGTGAGTGGCGTGGCGGCGCCTTGGGCATCGAGTTGCGTCACTGACAACTTGCCCATCGCATCAGCCCCCAGCGTGCGTGCCATGGCCTCGAACGCGAGCACGGTGTAAGCCGACGACAGCGTGTTGAACGAGCCCTTGGCCAGTGGTGCCACAAAGCGGTTCATGGTCTGCGGCGACAGCGCTCTCAAACGTGCCGGGAAGTGGCGTGCGATCAGGTACAACGTTTGTGCATCACGCACCACCGGGTCGTAATAAGGCCACCAGCGATAAGGCGCGGTATCACTCCCACTCGCACGGGCCAGCCCATCCATCAGCTCGGCCGCGGGCTTCTCTTGCTTCAGCAGCTGGTAGGTCGCGGCCAGATACGCCGCTGTCGAGTCGGCCTGCCACTGCTTGGGGTGTTTGGCGTCCAGCGTTTCGCGCAGGCTGGCCAGCAGCGGCGTGGTCACCGCACCGTTGCGCGTGAGCAGGTAGATGGCGTAAGCGCGTGTGCGTGCCGCACCCAGGTCGCCGGGGTTGCTGGTGGCGAGTGCTTGGGCGTAATCCAGGCCTTTGCGCAGCACATCGGGCGGCACGTTCAAGCCGGGAATCTCAAGCTCACGGGCTTCGAGCAGCATGTGCAGCGCGTAGATGGAGGCGAACTCATCGGCCTGCACCGACGCGCTCCACAAACCAAAACCACCCTGCGCGTTTTGCCGCGAGCGCAACACACGCAGTGCTTCGTCGAAGGCCTTGGCAGCCGCCTGCGGTGTGCTGGCACCGAACTCGGGCCGTTTGGCCAACACCAGGCCGGGCAGCACACGGCTCACCAGCTGCTCGGTGCACTGGTGCGGGAAGTTGTCGAGGTAGTTCATCAAGCCCGGCGCCAGGGCCAGCGGCAGCGCCGAGACGGCCACCTCTTGCTTGCGGAACTCGGGCAGCAGATCGCGCGGCACGGCCACGTCGGCCGAGCCGATGAAGCTGCCCAGTGCCACCGTGGTGGCGCGGGGGGTGGCGGGGCGCACGCTGATGTCCATGCGCCTGGTCGCTGACTTGCCATTCATCGAACTGGTGAACTCCAGCGTGGCCGAGCCGAGGCTCGCCGTCTGCGCGTCTTTCACCTTCAAGCGATAGGTTGCCACGGCTTCGCGCATGGGGCTGATCTTGAGCGTCTGGCTCGCGGGGCCGACCACTTCGAAGGTCGACGCCGGCTTCAGCACCAGTTGCACTGGCGCGTCTTTCGGCGAGCCGCCCACGTTGTTGAACACACCCACCGACACGTCGAACTGGTCACCCGGCGACACCGCCAACGGCAGGTTGGGCGAGAGCACAAAGTCGCCACGCACCAGCGCCTTGTCTTGCGCCACACCGACCGCGCCTTCGTTCACCGCCACCGCCATCACGCGCATCGTGCCGTTGAA
>JBKJJF010000284.1:0-5682 GCA_046598195.1 Rhizobacter sp.
GTTGCAGATCAAACACAACCGAGCCGCCAAACAAAAAGGCCCGTGAAGCATCACGGGCCTTTTGTCAGGGTCGGGCTGGCCTGTCAGAAGGTTTCCCAGTCGTCGGCGCCGGCGGCAACCGCGGCGGGGGCCGGGCGGGGTGCTCCGGCCACCGGTGCGGGGCTCGGCGCGGCGGGTGTTGACGACAGCGTGGGCTTGGCCCGGGTGGTGGGTTTGCTGGGTGCAAAAGGTTTCGCGCTGGGCGCCGCGCGGTGCTCCATCTTGGGGGCGGGGGCAGCGCTTGCGCGCGGGGCGTCGTGGCTTGCGAGCTTGAACACTGCCACCGCGCTCACCAGGTGCTGGGCCTGAACCTTCAGGCTCTCGGCGGCGGCAGCACTTTCTTCCACCAGCGCGGCGTTTTGTTGCGTGGCCTGGTCCATCTGTGTGACGGCTTCGCCCACCTGGGCCACTCCGGCCGCTTGTTCAGTGCTGGCGGCACTGATCTCGCCCATGATGTCGGTCACGCGCTTGATCGAGGCCACCACTTCTTGCATCGTCGCGCCGGCCTGGTCGACCAGGGCCGTGCCTTGCTCGACACGCTCTACGCTGGTGGAGATGAGGGTCTTGATCTCTTTGGCCGCATCGGCCGAGCGCTGCGCCAGGCTGCGCACTTCGCTGGCCACCACGGCGAAGCCGCGGCCTTGTTCGCCGGCACGGGCGGCTTCCACCGCGGCGTTCAGCGCGAGGATGTTGGTCTGGAAGGCAATGCCATCGATCACGCCGATGATGTCTGCGATGCGCTTGGACGAATCGTTGATGCCCTTCATGGTGCCGACCACGCGGTTGACGACCTCACCGCCCGAGATGGCCACGGTCGAGGCGCTCAGCGCGAGCTGGTTGGCCTGGCGTGCGTTGTCGGCGTTTTGTTTGACGGTGCTGGCCAGCTCTTCCATCGAAGCGGCGGTTTGTTCCAGCGCGCTGGCCTGCTCTTCGGTGCGGCCGCTCAGGTCGTTGTTGCCTTGTGCGATCTCGGCGCTGGCGGTGGCCACGCCTTCGGCCCCACTGCGCACGCCGGAGACGATGTCACGCAGCTTGTGCTGCATGGCGCCGAGCGCGTCGAGCATCTTGCCCATTTCGTCGCCGCGCTGGTGCGAGACGTTGTGGCTCAGATCGCCCGCAGCCATCTTGTCGGCGTGCAACACGGCTTGTTCGGCGGCGGCAGCCATGTCGCGCGAGATCGACCAGCCGATCAGCAGACCCAGGGTCACCATGGCGCCCAAGGTGCTCAGCACGATCAGCCGCGCCTGGCGGTAAACCGCATCGGCTGACGCGCTGGCGGCCTTGGCTCCGGCGGAATTCAGTTGAACCAGCTTGGCGATCGACGTGTTGACGGCCTGGTAGGCCTTGGCGCCGTTGCCGGCGAGCACGCCTCTGGCGCCGGTTGCATCGCCCGCGCGCACCAGGGTCATCAGTTCACCGCCCACGGCCCGGTAGGCCTCCCAGTCCTTGCCGAATAGCTCGAACAAGGCTTTTTCTTCGGGGCTGCGCAGCATCTTGGCGAAATCGGCCCGACCCGCCTCTACCGAAGATTCGATCTTCTTCAGATCGGCGTCGATGGCGTCGATGTCTTTGGCCTCGTTGACCAGCATCAGGCGCAAGCGGGTGACACGGAAATCGGCCAGGCGGCTGTCCAAGTCGCCCAGGGTGGCGATGCTGGGGAGCCAGTTTTGCGCTATCTCGGTGGACTGGGCGTTGACGGTGGCCAGCCGCTCGATCGACACCAGGCTCTGCCCGGCGGCGATCAACAGCACCAGGGAAAAGCCCCCCATCAGTCGTGTGCGGATGCTCAGGTTGCGAAGGTTCATGGCGGGTGCTCTTGGAAGTGAAACGGGAGGGTGGGAGCCGGGAGATGGCTCAGAAGGTTTCCCAGTCGTCGTTGTGAGCCGTGGTGGCCACCGGCTGTGCAGGGGCCGCAGACGGGCGGGGGGTGTGATGTGACGGGGCGGCCGGTGCCTTGGCTGCCGTCGCCTTGGAGGCGCTTGCCACGGGCTTGGCGGTGGCGGGGGCAAGCGGCTTGGGCGCGCGGGTCGGCCTCACGACGGGAGCGGCGGCCGTCAGGGGGGCATCGGCCGACAGGCGGAACGTGCCCATCACCTGGGCCAGGCTGCTGGCCTGCTGCTTGAGGCTTTCGGCGGCGGCGGCCGACTCTTCCACCAGCGCAGCGTTTTGCTGTGTCATCTGGTCGAGCTGGGTGACGGCCACGTTGACCTGGCCGATGCCGTCGCTCTGCTCGGCCGAGGCAGCGGTGATTTCGCCAATGATGTCGGACACACGTTGCACCGAGCCGACGATCTCGGTCATGGTGGTGCCGGCTTGCGCCACCAGGCGCGAACCGGCTTCGACCTTCTCGACGCTCGCGCCGATCAAGCTCTTGATCTCTTTGGCGGCTTCGGCCGAGCGGCCGGCCAGGCTGCGCACTTCGCTGGCCACCACCGCAAAACCGCGGCCTTGTTCGCCGGCGCGCGCCGCTTCCACCGCAGCGTTCAGTGCCAGGATGTTGGTCTGGAAGGCGATGCCATCGATCACGCCGATGATGTCGCTGATCTTCTTGCTGCTGGCGTTGATCTCGTTCATGGTGCTCACCACCTGCGAGACCACGTTGCCGCCGCGAGCGGCCACCTCGGCGGCCGAGGCCGCGAGCTGGTTGGCCTGGCGCGCCGAGTCGGCACTTTGTTTGACTGTGCCGGTCAGCTGCTCCATCGACGAGGCGGTTTCCTGCAGGTTGGAAGCGGTCTGTTCGGTGCGCTGGCTCAGGTCTTGGTTGCCGGTTGCGATCTCGGCCGAGGCGGTCGAGATGCTGTCGGTGGCGCTGCGCACCTGGGTCACCACCTGGTGCAGGGAGCCTTGCATCTCGGACAGCGCGCGCAGCAGGTCGCCCAGCTCGTCGCGGCGGGTCGAGTCGAGCCGCTGCGACAGGTTGTTGGAGGCGATCACTCGGGCAGCGTTCACCGCTTCACTGATCGGCCCGGTCACCGAGCGGGTGATCACGTAGGCCATCAAACCGCCCACCACCAGGCTGACCAGGGTCAGCACGATGAGCACGCTCTTGGCCATGGCCAGGCTGCCACGCAGCGCTTCGTTCTGGCTGTCGACCGCCTTGCGCTCGTGCGCTTGCAGGTCACCCATGGCGCCCAGGTACACCTTCGCCGCGGGCAGCAGTTGTTCGGTGAGCAACTTCTCGGCGGCGAAGGGGTCGGCGTTTTTCACGTGTTCGTTGAGCTGCGTGCGCAAGGCCACATAGGCATCACGGCGCTGGGCGATGGTGCCCATCAGCGCGCGCGCGCCGTCGTTGCCGGCGCTGGCTTCCAGCTGCTTTTGCAGCTGAGAGATCTCTAGCGAGGTCTCTTTCATCAGCGGGCCGAAGTAGGCCTCGACGTCGGTTTGGCCCACGGCCTTGGCGATGGCCAGGGTGCGCGTCAGGTTGAGCTGTGTTTTGCGTTGCCAGTCGTCGACCATGTTGGCACGTTGCTGGCTGATCTCGGCGGCTGCCATGGCCGACGAGGTGCGTTGCATCACGACGTAGGCCACCCCGACCATCATCAGCAGCAGGGCAAGCACGGCGCCGAAGCCGAGGCTCAGGCGCGTGCCGATTTTCAGGTTGTTGAGGCTCATGATCGCTGTCCGTTTTCAGGTTTGTGGCTGTTTGATATGACCTGATTCAGGCCTGGCTGGTGAGGCGGAATGCGCTCACCACCTTGGACAGGCTGCCCGCTTGCTCTTTGAGGCTTTCGGCGGCGGCGGCCGACTCTTCGACCAGCGCAGCGTTCTGCTGCGTCATCTGGTCGAGCTGGTTGACGGCCACGTTGATCTGGCCGATGCCGTCGCTCTGCTGCGACGCCGCGGCGGTGATCTCATTGATGATGTCGGAGACCCGACCCACCGAGCTGACGATCTCGGTCATGGTGGCACCGGCGTCGGCCACCAGGCGCGAACCGGCTTCGACCCGCTCGACGCTGGCGCCGATCAGGCTCTTGATCTCGCGCGCCGCTTCGGCCGAACGGCCGGCCAGGCTGCGCACTTCGGTGGCCACCACGGCAAAGCCGCGGCCTTGTTCGCCGGCACGCGCCGCTTCAACGGCGGCGTTCAGCGCCAGAATGTTGGTCTGGAAGGCGATGCCATCGATCACGCCGATGATGTCGGCGATCTTCTTCGAGCTGGCGTTGATCTCGTGCATCGTGGCGACGACCTGCGTAACCACATTGCCGCCACGTGCGGCCACTTCGGCGGCCGAGGCGGCCAGCTGGTTGGCCTGGCGGGCCGAGTCGGCGCTGTTCTTCACCGTGACCGACAGTTCTTCCATCGACGAGGCGGTCTGCTGCAGGTTGCTGGCCTGGTGTTCGGTGCGCGAAGAAAGGTCTTGCGCGCCGCTGGCGATCTGCGCGCTGGCAGTGGCGATGCTGTCGGTGGAGCTGCGAATCTTCCGCACGGTCTCCGACAGGCTGGACTGCATGGCCGACACCTGGGTGAGCAGCCGGCCCACCTCGTCGCGTGCGCTGGTATCCACCGAGCGGGAAAGATCGCCCGCCGCGACGGCCTGCATCACGTCGGCGGCCAGGTTCAAACGGGCCCGCAGGCCGCGCACCAGAAACTCTATGCCGATGACCAACAGCAGCGCGAGCGTGGCCACGGCAGCAAAGGCAATGGTGGCTTCCTTCTTTGCCACCGCCCGCACCTCGTCAACGTAGACGCCGGATCCCATCACCCAGCCCCAAGGCGCGAAGCCCTTCACATAGGAACGCTTGGGCTCCGGCTCCGACGAGCCCGGGCGCGGCCACAGGTAGTCCACATAGCCAGCGCCGTCCTTCTTGACCACCTGCACGAACTCCACGAACAGCGCCTTGCCTTTCGGATCCTTCAGGCCCGAGACGTCTGTGCCTTCCAGTTCGGGTTTGATCGGATGCATCACCACCTTGGGATGCATGTCGTTGACCCAGACGTATTCCTTGCCGTCGTAGCGAATGGCCTTGATCTCGACGCCCGCTTTGGCTTGGGCATCGGCCTGCGAAAGCTTTCCCGCCTTCTCTTGTGCGTGATAAATCTCGGCGATCTTGATGCTCTGCTCGACCACCGCGCGTGTCATCTGCAGCTTCTGTTCCATCAGCGAGCCGTTGCTCCGATAGGCAAGCATCGAGACGACCGCAAGAAAGGCAACGACGGCAATGCCGGCGGTACAGCGCAGCTTGGCAGCAAGCGTCATGTTGAACTGGATGCCGGTGCGCATGGGGTTGCTTCCATAAGGCGGTTGCTTGAGAGATATGAAACTGCAATGAGCATCACGCTCGTACGCGGAAGGTGCCGACGACAGCGGCGAGCTTGTGGGCTTGTTCCTTCAGGCTCTCGGCCGCGGCGGCCGACTCTTCCACCAGCGCGGCGTTCTGCTGCGTCATCTGGTCGAGCTGGTTGACCGAGGCGTTGACCTCGCTGATGCCTTGGCTTTGTTCGGCGGCCGCGGCGGTGATCTCGCCGATGATGTCGGAGACGCGCTGCACCGAGCTGACGATCTCGGCCATCGTGCGGCCGGCATCGGCGACGAGTTTCGAGCCGCCTTCGACCTTGTCGACCGAGGCGCCGATCAGGCCCTTGATCTCTTTCGCTGCTTCGGCGCTGCGCTGAGCCAGCGAACGCACTTCGCTGGCCACGACC
>JBKJJF010000076.1:0-10405 GCA_046598195.1 Rhizobacter sp.
TGATTCCTAAAACTGGTTGGTCATGGACGTCGGCGGCGGGCCGGGCGGCTCGCGCGGAATCCAGTACGACTGGGCTGCAGGATCGAACTTCAAACGCAGCGGGTCTTTGCCTGACACGCGCATCAGCAAGCCGATGGGCATGAACACGAGGTAAAAAAGAATGCCCAGCGCAATCGGGCTCACGACCTTGGCCAGCAACAGGCCGAACTTCATCCAGAGTTTGTTGGCCCCGGCGAGCAGCACGGGCTTGACGATGGCCACCAACGCAAACGCGGCTGCAACACCCACCGACCACCAACGAGGTGTGCCGGAATGAAGCAGCGGCCATGCCGCGATGATGAGAAATACTGCGGCGAACACATACCCGAATGCACGGTCGGAAGAGCCTTCGACCTCGTCTTCTCGGCTCAGATCTTCATGGGACATTGATCCCTCCTTGCGGGGCTGTTTGAAGCGCAGCGAGTGTATCCCGGCAGGTCTTGGCACTGCCTTGCTGCGCGGGCTGAAACGAGGGGGTTCCCCCCCGAATGAATGCCGCGCTGCGGCTCACTTGTATTCGATCAGACGCGCGGTGCCGCCCGACAAACGCAGGGCCACGAACTTCAGCTGGCCGCAGGCCTCGGCGAACTTGCCCATCACCATGAACAGGGCACGTGCGGCACGTTGTTTGAACGGGCCCTTGAAGCCAAGGTACATGCGCAACATCTGCAGCGGGTAGACCAGCAGCAAGGCCAGCAACCAGGGGCTGAGCAGCACGGCACCGAGCAGCGCAAACAACGGAATCACCAGCCCCCACACCCAGGCGCGGCGCGACTCGACCACACGGTGCCGCTCGGGCGGTGCGCCGTGCATGTGCACCCCTTCGGCAAAGGTGTAGCCGGCGCGCATGGAGCGCTTCCACCATTGGCTGATGTGCGTCATCGCCGCGTCATGCAGGGTCATCTCGGCGTCGAGCCGCCACACACGCCAGCCCTTGTTGCGCAAGCGCAGGCACAGCTCGGGCTCTTCGCCGGCAATCAAGCGCGGGTTGTAGCCGTTCACCGCCTGCAAACCCACGGCACGCATCATCACGTCACCCCCGCAGGCCTTCGATTCACCGGGGGTTGCGGCCCATTCGATGTCACACAACAGGTTGTAGATCGAGCGCTCGGGGAAACGCTCGCGGCGGCGCCCGCACACCGCCACCACGTCGGCATGTTCGGCGAGGAAATCACGCGCCTTCGCCAGCCAGCCTTCGGCCACCGCGCAGTCGCCATCGACGAACTGCACAAACTCGATGTCGGGCGCCAGCTCCAGCGCACGCCGCCAGCCGGCATTGCGCGCGAGGGCCGCCGTGAACACCACGTCTTTGGCGAGCACCACCGCCTCGACGCCCATCTGCCGCGCCATCGCGAGCGAGTCGTCGGTGGAGCCCGAGTCAACGTAGACCACGGTCTGCGCCGATCGCACCACCGAGGTGAGGCAGGCGCGCAGCCGCTCGCCTTCGTTGCGCCCAATCACGACCACCGCGACGCCGGGCAAAGATTGCGCCGTTCCCGCCATCACTGAGCCTGCTCGGCAGGCGCGGGGCGTTGCAGCTTCCAGAGCGTGTCGTCGAAGAGCTTCCAGCCGTCCATGCCGCCACGGCACAAGAGCTTGAACATCCACAGCGGCTCACCGCCCTCCACCTTCACACGTGGCAGGCGGGCGAGGTCGGCGCCGGGGCGCAGGGTGCCGTGTTGGGCAATGAAGATCGAGCTGTAGCCGCAGCCAGACAGCATGCGTGCGGTCTCGGCACTTTCATCGGTGCGCATGCCGAAGGGGTAGGCAAATGATCGGATCGGCGCGCCCAGGTGCTGCTCCAGCAGCTGTTTGGAGCGTTCGCCTTCTTCGAGCGCAGCCAGAGGGCTGAGCTTGGCCACCGAGCGATGGGTGTGCGCGTGTGAACCGACGGTGACACCTGCGGCCGGCAGGCGCTTCACTTCGTCCCAGCTCAGATACCGCTCGCCCGAGATGCTGGTGGTGCCCATGAAGCTCGTGGTCACGTAAGCCACTGAGGGAATGCGATGGCGCTGCATGATGGGTGCGGCAATGTTGAGCACGCTGTTGAAGCCGTCGTCCATGGTGACGAGCACGGCGCCGTCGGGCAGCTGGATTTCGCCGCGCACGAAGCGCTCCACGTCGTCGAGCGAGACGGCGAGCTTTTGCTCGGCCAGCCAGCGCATTTGTTCTTCAAACACGGCCGCGCTCACGCACCAAGGGTCGCGCACGGCGCCGCCAAAGCGGTGGTAGGTCAGCACACGAACCGTCGGGCCGCGGCCCAGCAGCTTGCGCAAGACCAGCGAGCCGGTGACGAAGCTGCCCAGCACCATGGCGGTACGCGCCGCTTTTTTGATCAACCAACGGTGCACGGAAACGGTCATGGTCGTGTTTTCTTGTCTTGTGCGAACAAACGACTGCGCGCGGCACGCAGCAGGAACAGCGGGTTGCCGATCAGATAACGGCGCGCCTTGTGCGGCTGTCGAATCAGCAGGCTCAGCCACTCAAAGCCGAGGCGGCGCACCCACAGCGGCGCGCGCACCAGATCGCCCACCCAGTAGTCGAACAGGCCGCCGGTCGCCAAGCACAAAGGCACTTTCAGTTGTGCGCGGTGCTGGTGAATCCAGCGCTCCTGTTTGGGGTTGCCCATGCCCACCAACAGCAGATGCGCGCCCGAGTTGTTGATCTTCTCGACCACGCCGGCATGGTCGTCGGGGCCGAGGTAGCCGTGGTGGCAGCCGGCGAGCGTCCAGCCCGGGAAGGCGCGCTGCGCATACGCCGCCGCCTGCTCGATGCGCTCGGGGGTGTTGCCCAGCAGGTAGTAGCGCAGGCCGCGGTTGGCCCAGCGCGAGAACATCAGCGGCACGAGGTCGGTGCCATTGACGTTGTCTTTGAGCTGGGTGCCATGGATCAGCCGCGCGGCCCAACGCACGCCGGTGCCATCACCAAACACCCGGTCGGCGGCTTGCAGCACGCCGCGGTAGTCGGGCTCGTCGCAGGCCGTGTTGAGCGTGTGGGTGTTGACAAAATAGATGCCATGGGCGCGGGGTGGCTGCTGTTGCAGCAGGCCATGCAACAGCGCAAGCGCGTGCTCCATGGTGACGTCGGTGACGGGCACACCCACCACCGACAAGGTGTCGCCAGGCGGGGTGGCGAGTGCGTTGGCCTGCGCGGGCAAGGCGCAGTCGGGGCGGCCACTCATCAGGCCGGCTCCGCTTGGGTGGCCAGGCTCGCGAGCAGTGCCTTGCGATCCACCTTGCCGTTGGCATTGAGCGGGAACTCCGACACCAGCCGCAGCTCGCTCGGGTGCATGTAGGGCGGCAGGCGCGCGATCACCCGCTCGCGGATGGCGGCGGTGTCGGCCGTATCGGCGCCGATGAATCCGACGATGCCATCGGCGCCGCTGGCGGTGACTGGCCAGCCGACCGCAATGGCCACATCGACGCCGGCCTCTTGCCGAAGAATGGCCTCGACCTCGCCCAGCTCGACGCGGTAACCCTGGATCTTGATCTGGTTGTCGACCCGGCCCAGGTAGACCATCGGCTGCCCAGCCGCCGGGCGGCGCACACGGTCGCCGGTGCGGTAGTAGATCTCGCTGCGACCCGGTGGGGTGACAAACGCAGCGGCCGTGCGCTGCGGGTCTTTGTAGTAGCCGAGCGTGAGCTGCGGGCCGGTCATCAGCAGCTCGCCCGCTTCACCCAGGGCCACTTCGTTTTGCTGCTCGTCGGCCACCAGCATCTTCATGCCGGGATAAGGCTCGCCGATGGGCACCACGCCAAACTCGCTCTGCGCGGGCGAGGTCTCTCTGCTCCAGCGGTACAGCGTGCAGGCGATGGTCAGCTCGGTCGGGCCGTAGAGGTTTTCGAGCACCGATCGCGGCGCGGCCTCGGCCCACTTCTGCACCATCTCGACTGGCAGCGCCTCGCCGCAAAACAGGCTGAAGCGCAGGCCCGGGTACTTGCCGGCCTTGAGCATTTTCAGGCGGCTCATCAGCACCACGGTCGAGGGCACCGAGAACCACATGCTGATGCCGCAGTCGGTGATGTATTTGCCGGGGAACATCTTCTGCCCGCCGGTCGGCGCACACAGGCAGGCGCCACGTTCCCAGGCGACGAACATGTCGTGCACCGAGAGATCGAAGGTGAGGTCGAAGGTCTGCGAAAAACGGTCTTGCTCGCTCACCGCATAACGCTCGACCATCACGTCGATGTAAGGCAGCACGTTGCGGTGCGCCACCATCACGCCCTTGGGCTGGCCGGTGCTGCCCGAGGTGAAGAGCAAGTAGGCAATCGCGTTTGCATCCACGGGGCCAGCAACCCACGCGCTGGCGTCGAGCAGGTCGCGTGCACCGAGAAAACGATGTGCTGGCCACTGTGCGGCGAACTCGCTCACGTCGTCGTGTTCGGGCAGCAGCAGCAACAAAGGGGTGTCGACACCGTCCAGCACTTCACCGAGCTGCCGCGCGCCGTGCGCATCAACGATCACGCTGCGGCACTCCGAGCGCACCAGCATGCCGCGTGTGCGGTCGGTCGGGAAACCGGGGTTGAGCGGCACATAACCATGGCCGCGCAGCAAGCCGGCCAGCACGCCGGCATAGGCCGTGATCGAACGGTGCGCAAACACCGCCGTCAGCGCAGGCCCACCCAACGGCGAATTGGCCGACAAGGTGTGCGCCAGTGCGGCCGCACGGTCACGCAGCTGGCGGTAGCTGAGCACCACCACATCGAGCTGAAAGGCCGGCCGGTCGGGGTGTTGTTCGGCCGAACGCAGAAACCCGCTGCGAAGGCTGCGCTGCTCCTGCGGCATTTCAGGTCACCTGGGCAAAAAACGCCGCGTAAAGCGTGTTGATGCTGGTGAACACCTGGGCTTCGATGTCGTCGGTGTCAACGTCTTCGCCGCGCAGGCTTTCGATGAACAGCACAAACTCGACGATGTCGAGCGAAGAGAGGATGCCCTCTTCGAGGATGTGCGTTTCATCGGTGAATGCCACCTTCGAGGGGGCTTTGGTGTGCTTGACGATCCAGTCGCGCAGCTTGGCTCTGATTTCGCTCTCTTGCATTCTTGTTTCTTTCACGCCTGGCGCGTTTGCCTCAATCAAAGCGAGGGCTCTTCAGCCAACAAGCCCGTCTTGATGAAATAGTTGACGACCTTGGCAGACGCGCGTCTGCGCAGCTCGGCGCCAGCCGGGTGCGCCATGGCCATCTGCCGCAGCTCGTAAGAGTCGGCCAGCCCCGCGTCACGGTACATGGCGGGGTTGTAGTAGTCACCCCAAGAGGCGCGCAGGTAAGCCACCAGCCACTCGCGAAAGCCCGCCAGGGTTTCAGGCGACCACTCGGGCGAAAACTTGGCGAACAACTCGGCCAGTTGCAAGCGGCCGAAGGCCAGGTGGCGCGCTTCGTCGATGTGGTGCACCTTGTTAACTTCGCGCACCAGCGCGTCGACACGTTCGTCTTTTTCGATGGCCAGGTTGTAGAAGTCGCCCAGCTCCTCGACCACCATCACCTTGCAGTAGAAGGCGACCTCTTCTTCGCCCTTGGCATAAGCCTTGGGCAGCGAGATTTTCTTCTCGGGGTAGACCTTGCCGATGTAACGATTGCAGAACTCGCCAAACATCACCATGTGTTTGTTTTCTTCGTCGACGAAGTGGTGCAGGTACTCGTTGACGGATGTGGTGTTGCCCTTGGCGTAAAGACGGTCAACCAAGCCGGCGACCAGCGGGCGCTCGCCCTGCAACACGAGGCTGAAAAAATTGCCCAGTTCGTACAGGCTCAGTTTCTTTTGCTGCTCTTCGGTGAGGGCCTCGTAGGCCGGTGTGCCGTAGATCGAGATCAGCTCGGGCGGCATGTACCACACGCCTTCTTCCAGCGCTTCGGGCCAGTTGAAGGTGTTGTAGACATCCCAGGTTTTTTTGCGCGAGGCCTTGGTCAGGCGGGTGGCGAGGTCGGATGCGGTTTCCAAGATGGATTCCCGGTGACTACCAAAATAGGTGAGCTGAAAGTATCCGCAGGAATTGCCAGCCAGTGCAACCCCGCGAATTGGCGTGATCAGAGCGCCATGGGGCCGTGACCGTCCATATTTGTCAGATGGAGGCCTTTTGACATTTGGTCCAAGGGCTCCAGCACTGCCTGCAAGGCAGGTGACGCAGCAAAAAACCGCTTGTCGGGCAGCACCGCATAGCCGCGTTTCGCAAAACCCTGCGCCCACCCGGGGTGCGCCTGGTTCGAGACCACGATGTCCACGCCCCGCTGGGTGAGAAAGCGCGTGGCAGCGGCCACCACCTCGCCCGCATCGGTGGGCTCGGCCAGGCAGTCGACGATGGAGCCCACCCGCAGGTGGCCGAAGCGGTGCTCGCCCTGCATCTGCGTGTCCATCACCAGCGCCCAGCCGATGACCTGGCCGGCACGGTCGATGCGCAAGCGTGTGACTGGCGGCCAAGCCCCTGCGGGTGCCAGGGCATTCATCGAGGCCGCATCGCGCACCGCGATGGCGCGGTAGCTGCCTTTGCATCGGTTCCACAGCTCGTCGGCCCAGGGGCCGAACTCCGCCACTTCGACGGCACTCGCGCTGAAACGGCCACCGCCACCTGCCTTCAGCCGCAAAAGCGCATGCAGGGCGCGCAAGCCCAGCCAACCCAGGCCGCTGTACGCCGCCACATCGAGCAGCACGCGCCGCAAGGCCGACTTGCGCAGTTGGGCATTGAGCCGCAAAAAACGAAACGGCTTGGCCACCAGCAGGCAAAAGGGTGTGGGGTGCAGCAGCCAGTTCATCTTGCGCAGCATCTGCACCACCGGCTGGTCGTCGCCGCCGTGGCCCCAGCTGTAGAGCAGCGGGCGTTTCTTGAGCATGTCGCGGATCATGCGCAGGCCCAGCGTGCCGTGGCGCACGTCGATGGCACCTTCGGAGAACGGGCCTTGCCAGTCGGTCACCACTTTCACTTCGCCGTTGATCAGCCAGTCTTGTGGCTTCAATGCAAACGCGCCACGCACGGCCGTGTCGTCTTCGACCGCCAGGTAGTACTCGCGCCAGACGTTCTGGCCTTCACGCTTGGGGATCCAGTCCGGCTCGGGATCGACGTAAAAATTCCAGGGCGAGCCCCCTGCGCTCATGCGTTGGTTGAACTCTTTCACGGCAGCGCTGCGCTCAGCGCTGTGCGGAATGATTTGAATGGCCATGGGCAGTCTGAGAAGCGGCCGTGCTGGTGGGCAGGCCGCTGTGGAACAGGGCGGAATTGCGAAGCAGGTCGCGGAAGAAGAACGGAGGGTAATCGGCGGGCTTGCGCTGGATCAGATTGCGCAGCTTCCAGGTGCTGAAGGCCAGGGCCCACACCACATCGGTGGCAGCGGCGTAGAAGCGGCCATGGTTCTTGACCCAGAAGCGCCGGCGCGAATCAAACCAGTACTGCGGACGCCGTTTCACACCCGCATGATGGCCGCTCACGCCGGTGCTCTGGCCGACGAAGTGCTTGACGCAGCTCTGCGGCACGTACCAGGTCTGCCAGCCCGCGTGCAGGGCGGCCAGGCTGAAGTCGGTTTCTTCGAAGTAGAGAAAGTAGCCTTCGTCCATCAGGCCTGCGGCTTCGAACACTTCGCGCCGCACCAGCATGCTGGCGCCGGGCAACCAGTCGACCTGCGCGGCCTGATCACCCATGCGGCGCAGGCCGACCCGGTTCTTCAGCAGCTTGCCGACGAAGCTCAGGCGCAGGCCATTCGCCAGCTCGCTCCAGATCGACGGGAAACGAAAGGCATACGGCCACGGCTCGCCGTTGCCCAGCAGGAAGCTGCTGCCGGCGATGCCCACGTGCGGGTGGGTTTGCATGAAGTTGACCAAGGCGCGCAAGGCGCCGGTTTGCACCTGCGTGTCGGGGTTCAGCAGCCAGAAGTAGGCGGGCGGGTCACTCTCGTTGAGTGCGGGGCGCACCACCTGGTTGTTGCCGTATGAGAAGCCGCCATTCACCGGCGCACGCTGCAACTGCGCCCAGGCCGACCAACCCTCGGCAGCGATGGCTGCTGCGATCACGTCGGCCGAGCCGTCTGCGGAGCAGTTGTCGACCACCGTGACGCGGGTGCCCGGCGAGGCCTGCACCTCCGGCAAGAGCGAGCGCAGGCAATCGACCGCCAGGCTGCCCGTGCGGTAGTTGACGATCGCCACCTGCACCCGCGCGGGTGCAGTCATGCCGCGCTCCGCGGCGCCATGCGCGGCGTGGCTTCAGCGTGAAAGAGGGCGCTGTGGCGAACGAAGTCGCGCAGGAAGTGGGGCGTCGAGCGGTTGCGCCGGCGGCGCAGCGTGTCCATCACACGGCCCACGGGGTAGCTCAGGATCACACCCAGGTCGGCCGCCGCCGCATACCAGCGGCCATGGTGGGTGATGAAGTAACGCCGCCGCGATTCGAACCAGTAGCCCGGCACACGGCGCTTGGGCTGACCGCGCACCGTCACACCACTGCTCTGCCCCACCAGGTGAACGATGCGGGCCTGCGGGACATGCCAGCAGCCCCAACCCGCGAGCCGCGCGCGGCGGGTGAAGTCGGTCTCTTCAAAGTAGAGAAAGAAGGTTTGATCCATCAGGCCGATGTCGTCGAGCACGGCTTTGCGGATCAGCATGAAAGCGCCCGACACCCAATCGACCTCGCGCGGCTGCTCGGGAATGCCCAGGCGCGTGAGGTGGCGGTGGAACAGCCGGTCGAGGGCGCCGATCCCCAGGAAACCCAACACCTCGTTGACGGCATTGGGGAACCGGAAGCAGCACATCTGCGGTGTGGCATCGAGGTCTTCGCTGCGACCGCCGGCGATGCCGACCTGGGGGTGTGCGACGAGAAAGTCGCGCAGGATGCGCAAGGCGCCAGGCCGCACCAGGGTGTCAGGGTTGAGCAGCAGGCAGAACTCAGCCGGCTGCGCTTCGGCCAGCATCTCGCGGATGGCGATGTTGTTACCCGCCGCAAAGCCGCCATTGTTGGGGGCACGGATCAGCGTGGCCCAAGCGCCCCAGTGGTTGTCAGCGATGGCCTGCGCAACACGGTCAGCCGCGCCATCGGGCGATGCGTTGTCGACCACGATGACACGGGTGCCCGGCACTGAAGCCAGCTCGGGCTCGATCGAGCGCAGGCAGGCAATCGTGAGATCGGCGCCCTTCCACGCGACGATGGAAATGAGCATTCGGCCAGCGTTCGACTCCGCGTTCATGCCAGCGCGTTGACCCGGATCGCCAGGTTACCGGGCGGGTGCGTGTTCTCGTGCAGCAGTTGATGCGCCATACCGACCTGGTCGAAAGCAAAGGTGCGTGCCAGCGCCGGATCCACGTCACCAGCGATCACCATGTTGTTCAGCGCGCGGCACTGCTCGGCATTGGCGAAGTGCGAGCCTTGCAAGCGCTTCTGGCGCATCCACAGGTAGCGCAGGTCGACGTCGGCGTTGTAGCCGGTGGTGCCGGCGCAGATGACGATCATGCCGGCGTTGTCGCAGACCAGCACCGAGGTCGGAATGGTCGACTCGCCCGGGTGCTCCAGCACGATGCGCGGGCCCTGGCGCGAACCCAGCACTTCAGACCACTTCTTGCGGAAGGCGTTGGCGCCCTTCATCCACTCGGCGTAGCCCTCGGCGTCGCCGGTGTCGGGCAGGCGGCCCCAGTGGGTGAAGGCCGGGTCGGTGCGGTTGATCACACCCTTGGCGCCGAGCTTGTAACAATGCTCCATGCGGCTCTCGGACGACACCACGGCGATCGGGATGCCGCCCTTGGCCTTGACGATCTGGATCGCCATCGAGCCCAGGCCACCCGAGCCGCCCCAGATCAGCACCGGGTCACCTTCTTTCACGGTGTTGGGCGCCCAGCCCATCAGCTGGCGGTAGGCGGTGGCGCCGACCAGCATGTAGGCGGCAGCGGCTTCCCACGAAAGTTTGGGTGGTTTCGGGTGGCACTGGTATTCATCCACGCGGGTGAACTGCGCAAACGAACCCCAGTTGTCTTCGTAGCCCCAGATTCGGGTGCTGGTCGAGGTCATGGGGTCAGCGCCGGCCTGGATGTCGGCGGCGTTTTGATCCCAGGTGGCGCAGGAGAGCACAACCTCGTCGCCCACCTTGACCTGGTTCACCTCGGCGCCCACGGCCCAGACGATGCCCGAGGCATCAGACCCGCCGATGTGAAAGGCCGGCTCGGCCGGGTTGCTCTTGCGGCGCGCGGCGATCACGTCGACCGGTGTGCCGAGCGCGGCCCACACGTTGTTGTAGTTGATGCCGGCGGCCATCACCCACACCAGCACCTGCTTGGGGCCCGGCTTGGGCACGTCGACCACTTCGATCTGGAAGGCGTCTCGCGGCTGGCCGTAACGTTCGCTGCGGATGACGCTCGCGTACATCTTGTCGGGCACGTGGCCCTGGGGCGGCGTTTCGCCGAG
>JBKJJF010000163.1:0-8947 GCA_046598195.1 Rhizobacter sp.
AGTATCTCATCGCGGAAGCGCAGTCCGGCCGCCAGATTGAGCACGCCGCTTTCCTCAAACAGGCTGTAGGCATCGGCGGACAATACTTCCGCCCACTTGTAACTATAATAGCCCGCCGCATAGCCGCCGGCAAATATGTGCGAGAAACTGTTGGGGAAGCGGTTGAACGCGGGCGGGGTCAGCACCGCCACCTCGCTGCGCACCTCGTCCAGCAATTGCTGGATAGTCATGCTGCCACTGGGATCAAAATCGCCGTGCAAGCGCATGTCGAACAGTGAGAACTCGATCTGGCGCAGGGTCTGTAAACCGCTCTGGAAATTTTTCGCCGCGATCATCTTGTCGAACAGCGCGCGCGGCAGCTTGCCGTCAGTCTCCTTCTCGGCAGTCTCCGCGTGGCGCGTCATGTCCTGCAATACCTCCCACTCCCAGCAGAAGTTTTCCATGAACTGGCTGGGCAGCTCCACCGCATCCCACTCGACACCGGAGATGCCGGCCACGCCCACGTCGTTCACTTGCGTGAGCATGTGGTGCAGGCCGTGGCCGAACTCGTGGAACAGGGTGGTGACTTCGTCGTGCGTCAGCAGCGCGGGCTTGCCGTCGGCGGGTGGCGTGAAGTTGCACACCAGGTGAGCCACCGGTGTTTGTGTGTGGCCTTCGGGGCGGGCCCAGCGGCTGCGCACGTCGTCCATCCAGGCGCCGGGGCGCTTGCCGGTGCGGGCATAGGGGTCGAGGTAGAACTGGCCGACGAGCTGGCCCGCGCCGCCCTCGGCGCTTCGTTGGTTTCTCTCGATGCGGAAGAAGCGCACGCTCGGGTGCCACACCTCGGCCGTGTCGGGGCGGATGCTCACCTCAAACAGCGTCTCGATGATGCGAAAGAGCCCACTCAACACCTTGGTCTCGGTGAAATAGGGCTTCACCTCCAGGTCGCTGAAGGCGTAGCGCGCTTCCTTGAGCTTCTCGCTGGCGAAGGGGACGTCCCAGGACTGCAGCTCGGCCAGGCCCAGCTCGCTGCGGGCGAACTCGCGCAGCTCGGCCAGGTCTTTTTCGGCGTAGGGGCGGGCCCGGCGTGACAGGTCGCGCAAGAAGTCGGTGACCTGCTGGGGCGAGTCGGCCATCTTGGGCACCATCGACACCTCGGCGAAGTTGCGGTAACCGAGCAACTGAGATTCTTCGTGGCGCAACACCAAGAGCTCACGCAGGGCGGCGCTGTTGTCGTGCTCGGGCTTGCCGAGCTCGCTGGCGCGGGTGGCGTAGGCGGTGTAGAGCTGCTCGCGCAACGCGCGGTTTTCACCGTATTGCATCACCGGGAAGTAGCTCGGGAAGTGCAGCGTCAGCTTGTAGCCTGGCTTGCCATCGGTCTCGGCGGCGGCACGGGCGGCCTCTTTGGCGTCACTGGGTACGCCTGCGAGCTGTTCGTCGGTGACATACAGCGCGAAGCTGTCGGTCGCGTCCATCACGTGTTCAGAGAAGGCCTGCGACAAGGCCGCCTGCCGCTCCTGGATCTGCGCATAACGCTCGCGGGCCGCGCCCTGCAGCTCGGCACCCGAAAGCACGAAGTCGCGCATCGCGTTCGACAAAGCCTGCTTACGCGCCGGGCTGAGCTTGGCCGCGGCCGGGCCGTTGGCGATGGCCTTGTACTTGGCGTAGAGGCGCTCATCGGCACCCAGGCGGGTGTGGAATTCGGTGACCTTGGGCAGGTTTTCGTTGTAGGCCGCACGCAACTCGGGGTTGTCGGCCACATGGTTCAGGTGCGCCACCGCGCCCCAGGCGCTGCCCAGGCGTTCGGTCGCCACGTCGAGCACGGCCGACAGGGCGTCGTAGTCGGCTGGCACCTGGTCACTGGTGGCACGCTCCAGCGCCGCATCGGCTTGCGCCAGCAGCTGTGTCACCGCCGGGCCCACGTGTTCGGGGCGGATGGCGGCGAAATGAGGCAGGCCGTCGAGGGCGAGGAGAGGGTTGCTCATTGATGGACCTTCGTGCTTCGCACTCCGGAATTCGCCCTTGGGGCGGCCCGGCGTGCTCATGGGTATTTGCGTTCAGCGGCTTCGATGGTGTTGACGAGCAGCATGGCGCGGGTCATCGGCCCAACACCACCCGGCACGGGTGTGATGAAACCGGCGACTTGCGAGACGCCGGCAAAGTCCACATCACCACACAGCTTGCCTTCGTCATTGCGGTTCATTCCCACGTCGATGATGACTGCGCCTGGTTTGACCATGTCGGCGGTCAAGGTATTGCGCCGGCCCACGGCCGCCACCACCACATCGGCCTGGCGTGTGTGATGGCCCAGATCGGCCGTAGCACTGTGGCAGATGGTGACGGTGGCGTTGGCTTGCAAGAGCAGCTGCGCCATCGGCTTGCCCACGGTGTTGCTGCGTCCAATCACAACGGCGTGCTTGCCCTTCAGGTTGACGCCGGTGGTTTCGATCATCTTCATGCAGCCATACGGCGTACAGGGCCGGAAGCCTGGCAGGCCGCTGGCCAGCTCGCCGGCGCTGAGCACCGAGAAGCCGTCGACGTCTTTGGTGGGCGAGATGGCGGCGATCACCTTTTGGGGGTCGATGTGTTTGGGCACCGGCATCTGCACCAAGATGCCGTGGATGCTGTCGTCATGGTTCAGCGCCTCGATGCGCCTGAGCAGATCGGCTTCAGACAGGGTGGCCGGGAAGCGGTCAAGCACCGAGCGCACGCCGCTGGTTTCGCAGTCCTTGACCTTGTGGCTCACGTACACCTGGCTCGCAGGGTCGTCACCGACCAGGATCACCGCCAGCCCGGGTGTGTGGCCACGGGCGGTGAGGGCGGCGGCGCGCTCGGCCACCTCGCCGCGGATCCTCTTGGCAAGGGCGTTGCCGTCGATGAGTTGTGCAGTCATGTGTGTCCTCAAAAACTAAAAAGGGCCGCTGCGAGCGGCCCTTTGCTGGGGGTGAGGCCTCAAGCCTTGGATTGCGCGCCGAGTGCGATTTTCAACAGGTCGGCCACCGTGTTGGCGTTCAGCTTTTCCATGATGTTGGCGCGGTGCGCCTCCACCGTTTTGATGCTGATGCCCAGGTCGTCGGCGATTTGTTTGTTGAGGCGGCCGGCAACGATGCGCTCCAGCACCTGCGATTCGCGGGTGGTCAGGCGCGACAGCAAAGCGTCGCGGCTGGCGGCTTCCTGGTGGTGTGAGAAGGCGCTGCGCGCTTGGTCAAGCATGCGCTCCACCAGGTTGAGCAACTCTTCTTCCTTGAAGGGCTTTTCGATGAAATCCATCGCGCCCTTTTTCATGGTGGTCACGGCCATCGGCACGTCACCATGGCCGGTGATGAACATCACCGGCAGCGGCGACTTGCGCTCGAGCAGGCGGTCTTGCAGCTCAAGCCCGCTCATGCCGTCCATGCGGATGTCGGCGATCAGGCAGGCCACTTCACGCGGGTCGAAACGGGAGAGGAACGACTCGGAGGAGTCGAAACACTTCACGCGGTAGTCCTTGCCCTCCAGCAACCATTGCAGCGAATCTCGCACCGCTTCATCGTCATCGACAACGTAAACGGTGCCCTTTTTCGGAATCAAGCTCATGCTGTGTGCCCCTCGTTTGCGGTGTACCGCAAGCGATCCCCCGAGGGGATGCAGGCCGGCTTGGGAGCGGCCCGGCGCTCGGCCCGCATTTCAAGAATGGACGCCAGATTGCTCATTGGTGCTGTCTCATGTTGTGGCCGCTTCGAAGCCTGGTGATTTAGCGGTTTCTACCGGCAGCGTAAAGGTAAAACGGCAGCCGACAGCGAGGTCGCCATTGTATAAGTTCTGTGCCCTGATTCGGCCTCGGTGGCTCTCGATGATCGAGCGGCACAGGCTCAGCCCGATGCCCAGACCTTCGACTTTGGTCGAGAAGAATGCTTCGTACAGGCGTGCTATTACCTCGTCTTTCAAACCCGGCCCGGTGTCGGTGACGCTGAACTCGATCACGCCGCCTTCTTCGGGTGTGTGTTTGGGCACCACGCGCAGCTCAATGTTGCGGCGTGCAGACGGCAGGCCGGCCATGTCGATGGCTTCGGCCGAGTTCTTCAAGAGGTTGAGCACCACCTGTTCGATCAGGATCGGGTCGACCATCAGCGTGGGCAGGCGCTGCGCGACATAAACGTGGATGGTCACGTTGCGACGGCGCAGCTCGATCCCGGCCAGGTCAACCGCGTCGTCGATGATGGTGCGCGCTTGCGCTGCCTGGCGTTGCGGCTCACTGCGTTTTACGAAGGCGCGGATGCGCCGAATGATCTGGCCCGCACGCTCGGCCTGGCGCGCGGTCTTCTCCAGCGCGGCGATCAGGTCGTCTTTTTCGATGGCGTCGCCTTTCACGCGCGAGACCATGCCGTTGCAGTAGTTGGTGATGGCGGTGAGCGGCTGGTTCAGCTCATGCGCCACCGACGAGGCCATCTCGCCCATGGTCACCAGGCGGCTGGTCACCTGCGCCTTTTCGGCCTGCTGCGCGGCCTGGGTTTCGGCTTGGCGGCGGCCGCTCACGTCGGTGGCGATCAGCATTTGTGCCAGCCGGCCGTCGGTCCATTGCAGGTAACGCGCACGCACGTCAAACCACTTTTGCAGCGACTCGACAAACACCTCACGCGGGTCGGAGCCCGCTTCGGTGAGCTCTTGTGTGGGCAGGCCGCCGAAGCTGTCGACCGAGTCGCCCAGGTCGGCAATCATCGGCAGGCCGGGGTCGCCACCGGCCAGCAGGCCGTGGCCGCGGGCATCGGCGCCGAACCACAGGCGGTAGGAGCGGTTGGCAAACAGCAGCTCGCCTTGCTGCACCGACAGCACCGACACGGCCGCGTCCAGCCCCTCCAGCACCGTGGTGAAACGTTCGTGCGAGGCCGAGAGCTGGTCGCGCACACGCTTGGCCTCGGTGATGTTGGTCATCGAGGTCATCCAGCCGGTCTGCACGCCTTTCGGGTCGATCAGTGGCGAGACGTACATGCGCGCATCAAACAGCGTGCCGTCCTTGCGCATCGCTTTCACCTCGATGCCGCCGGCGGGGCTGCGGCCCTGTAGTTCTTGCTGCAGCAGGCGGTTGTTTTCTTCGTAGCGGTCGGGTGGCCAGTGCGGGAAGGGCGGCAGGCGGCCGATCAACTCGTTTTCGTTGAAGCCGGTCATCGCGCAAAAGGCCGGGTTGACGTAGGTGATGCGGCCTTCGATGTCCATCGCCCGCATGCCGGTGAGCATGGAGTTTTCCATCGCGCGGCGGAAGTTGGTTTCCGAGACCAACGCGGTTTGCATCTGTGCGCGCCGGCGCATGTGGCGCCAGGTGCCGAGCAGCATCCAGACCGTGAGCGCGCTCAGGGCCGCGACCATCCAGAACAAGGTGTTGCTGATTAGGCCGATCGAGGTGCGGTAACCCTGGCCACGCAGCAGCAGGCCGTTGCTGGCCGGTGCGAGCTGAACGTCGTGCAGGATCGACGCGGGTTTGGCCGGCTGGCCGGGTGTGAGTGCCATGGTGCTGGCGACCACCTTGCCTTGCGAATCGAGCAAGGTCATGGTGTGCCGGCGTGACACCTCGGAGGGAATGAAGTAGCGCACCAGCGAATCGATCGAGTACTCGGCGATCAACGTGCCTGAGAACGCGCTACGGTCGAGCAGCGGCACATGCACCTGGAAGACGGCGTTGCCAAGCGAGTCGGTGAAATTGCGTGAGTACACCGGCAGGCGCAGCTCGCGTGCGGCCTTGAAGGCCTCTTCGGGCTCGGGGTTGCGGGCGTCGGGCAGCGAGTGGCCGAGCTCGGAGGACGACACGCCCGGCTCGGTGTGCGCGGCCATGAAGGTCGAGTAGCTGGCGCGGCGCATGCGCGTGCTGGTGACCCAGATCAGGTTGGTGATCTCTGGGCGCTCGCGGGTGAAGCTCGCCGCCTGGCCGAGAAACTCGTCTTGGTCGATGGTGCGGGTGACGATCTCGCGCGCAATGCGCACCAGTTGCTCCTGGTTCTCGATCAGGCGCAGGCGGATTTGCTGTTGGGCGATTTCGGTGTCGCGCTTGACCGACTCTTGCTCACGCTCGAATTCCTCATTGCGCAGGTACCAGAACGCGGAAATGATGGCCGCCAGGAACAGCAGCACCGACACCAGGGGCCCGAGCGTGGCGAAGCGGTCTTGGCGTGCAGGTGACTGGCGGCGCCACCACCGGCCCATCAGGCGACCCCCCCTCGCTGCAACGGGACGAGGGGGTTCGGCGGGTGCGGGTGGCAAAGACATGGGGCGAATTATCGAACGGCGCCGAGACCGGGCGGGCGAGCCGCGCTGCACATGAAGTGGATGAGCGTTCTAAATGCCGCATTATGAAAAGTGCTCGCGCTATTTGAAAATTTGAAAGGCTTGTGGGAAACTCCGCGCCACTCGTTTCAACAGCAAATAGACAGGAGACAAGCATGTCAGCAGTACCTGAGGCGTTTCTGGGTGCAGCGGCCAATGACGCCGATTCGCAAGAGACCCGTGAGTGGCTCGACGCGCTCTCTGCCGTGATCGAAGCCGAAGGCGGCGAACGTGCCCACTTCCTGCTCGAAGAGCTGATCAACCACGCGCGCCAGGCCGGCATCGACCTGCCGTTTTCGGCCCGCACGGCCTACGTCAACACCATTCCCACCGACCAGGAAGAGCGTTGCCCCGGCAACCTCGAAATTGAAGAGCGCCTGCGCGCCTACATGCGCTGGAACGCGATGGCGATGGTGGTCAAGGCGAATCGTTTGCACCCGGCCGATGGCGGTGACCTCGGCGGGCACATCTCCTCGTTCGCTTCGCTGGCCACCATGTTCGGCGCCGGCTTCAACCACTTCTGGCACGCCGAGCATGAAGGCCATGGCGGCGACCTGCTCTACATCCAGGGCCACTCGTCGCCCGGCATCTACGCGCGAGCCTTCATGGAAGGCCGCATCAGCGAAGAGCAGCTGCTCAACTTCCGGCAAGAGGTGGGCGGCAAGGGCATCTCCAGCTACCCGCACCCGAAGCTGATGCCGGAGTTCTGGCAGTTCCCCACCGTGAGCATGGGCCTCGGCCCGCTGATGGCGATCTATCAGGCGCGGTTTCTGAAGTACCTGCACGCACGCGGCATCGCCAACACCGAAAACCGCAAGGTGTGGGTTTTCTGCGGCGACGGCGAGATGGACGAGCCCGAATCGCTCGGCGCCATTGGCCTGGCCGCCCGCGAGAAGCTCGACAACCTGATCTTCGTCGTCAACTGCAACCTGCAGCGCCTCGACGGCCCGGTGCGCGGCAATGGCAAGATCATTCAAGAGCTCGAAGGCGAGTTCCGCGGCTCGGGCTGGAACGTCATCAAGCTCTTGTGGGGCAGCTACTGGGACCCACTGCTGGCGCGCGACAAAGAAGAAATTTTGCGCAAGGTAATGATGGACACGGTGGACGGCGACTACCAGGCCATGAAGGCCAACGACGGTGCCTTCGTTCGCAAACATTTTTTCGGCCAACACCCCAAGCTCTTGGAGATGGTGGCCAAGATGAGCGACGACGACATCTGGCGCCTGAACCGCGGCGGCCACGACCCGCAAAAGGTTTATGCGGCGTACCACAAGGCCGTCAACACCAAGGGCCAGCCGACTGTTCTGCTAATCAAGACCGTGAAGGGCTTCGGCATGGGCAAGAGCGGCGAAGGCAAGAACACCGCGCACCAGACCAAGAAGCTGACCGACGACGACATCAAGAACTTCCGCGACCGTTTCAACATCCCGGTCAACGATGAGCAGATCGCCGCCGGCATCCCGTTCTACAAGCCGGCCGACGACACGGTCGAAATGAAGTACCTGCACGAGCGCCGCAAGGCGCTGGGCGGCTACTTGCCCAAGCGCCGTGTGAAAGCCGACGAACAGCTGAAGGTGCCCGACATTGACACCTTCAAGGCCGTGCTCGAACCCACCGCCGAAGGGCGCGAGATCAGCACCACGCAGGCTTATGTGCGCTTCTTGACCCAGCTGCTGCGCGACAAGGAGCTTGGGCCGCGCGCGGTGCCCATCTTGGTCGACGAAGCACGCACCTTCGGCATGGAAGGCCTCTTCCGCCAGATCGGCATCTACAACCCTGAAGGCCAGAAGTACACGCCGGTCGACAAAGACCAGGTGATGTACTACCGCGAGAGCACCGACGGGCAGATCTTGCAAGAAGGCATCAACGAGGCCGGTGGCATGAGCAGCTGGATCGCGGCGGCCACTTCGTACAGCACCAACAACCGCATCATGGTGCCGTTCTATGTGTACTACTCGATGTTCGGCTTCCAGCGCATTGGTGACCTGGCCTGGGCCGCGGGCGACATGCAGGCACGTGGCTTCTTGCTCGGCGGCACCTCGGGCCGCACCACGCTGAATGGCGAAGGCCTGCAGCACGAAGACGGCCACAGCCACATCTTGGCCGGCACCATTCCGAACTGCATCAGCTACGACCCGACCTTTGCGCACGAGGTCGGTGTGATCCTGCACCACGGCCTGAAGCGCATGGTCGAGGACCAGGTGAACGTCTACTTCTACCTCACCTTGCTGAACGAGAACTACGCGCAGCCGGGGCTGCTGGCCGGCACCGAAGAGCAGATCATCAAAGGCATGTATTTGCTGCAGGAGGGCGCCAAGCCAAGCCCGAAGGGCGCCTCCAGCGCCACGCCGCGCGTGAACCTGCTGGGCAGCGGCACGATCCTGCTGGAAAGCGTGGCCGCGAAGGCATTGCTCGAGAAGGACTGGGGCGTGGCCGCGAACGTGTGGAGCTGCCCGAGCTTCAACCAGCTCGCGCGCGACGGGCAGGATGTCGAGCGCTGGAACCTGCTGCATCCGCTCGAGACTCCGCGCGTGCCGTTCGTGGCGCAGCAACTCGGCACGCATGCCGGCCCGGTCGTCGCCTCGACCGACTACATGAAGAACTACGCTGAGCAGATCCGCGCCTTCCTGCCGCGCGGGCGAAGCTACAAGGTGCTTGGCACCGACGGCTTCGG
>JBKJJF010000191.1:0-8525 GCA_046598195.1 Rhizobacter sp.
CTCTTCGTCGCTCGGCCGTTTGGCACCCTCGACCTCCTGGAAGCGCTCTTTCAGCCAGGCGCGGTATTTGGTGTCGTCTTGTTCGTCGCGCGCCACCGACAGGATGCGCCCACCCGCGGGCAGCTTACCGTGGCGAAAGGCCTGGAACAGCGCGGGCATCAGCTTGCGCCAGGTGAGGTCGCCGGTGCCACCAAAAAAGACCAGATCGAAAGACATTGCGCCCTTGTGCCTCAGTGGATGTAATTTTGTTTCACCCATAATGATGCATAAGTTTCACCGATGCGTCAAACCGCGCGTTGGGGTGATCGAACGGCGTCACATGCTCGGGTTCTAATCACGTATCGCCGCATTGCCGCAGCACCGGGCCCAGGTCTACACCATGAACCAACTCGACCAACTCAAGCAGTTCACCACCGTCGTGGCGGACACCGGAAACTTCAAACAGCTGGGTGCGTTTGCGCCGCGCGACGCCACCACCAACCCGTCGCTCATCCTCAAGGCCGTGCAGCAGCCCGACTACGCGCCGTTGCTGGCCGAGACGGTGGCGGCACACCGGGGCCGCAAGCTCGAAGAGGTGGTCGACGAGGTGCTGGTGCGCTTTGGCCGCGAGATCTTGAAGGTGGTGCCGGGCCGGGTGTCAACCGAGGTCGATGCACGATTGAGCTTCGACACCGCCTGCACCGTGGCAAGGGCGCGCCGCATCATGGCGCTGTACGAGGCCGCTGGCATCGGCCGCGAGCGGGTGCTCATCAAGGTGGCGGCCACCTGGGAAGGCATCCAGGCGGCGCGCATTCTTGAGCGCGAGGGCATCTGCTGCAACCTGACGCTGTTGTTCTCGTTTTGCCAAGCCGTGGCCTGCGGTGAAGCCAGCGTGCGGCTCATCTCGCCCTTTGTGGGCCGCATCTACGACTGGTACAAAAAGTCGGCCGGCGCAGCGTGGGACGAAGCCGCCAGCGCGGGGCCCAACGACCCCGGCGTCATGTCGGTCGTGCAGATCTACACCTACTACAAGAAGTTTGACATCGACACCGAGGTGATGGGCGCAAGCTTTCGCAATGTGGGGCAGATCATTGCGCTGGCTGGGTGCGACCTGCTGACCATCAGCCCCGAGCTGCTTGCGCAATTGAAGGCGGTTGATGTGCCTGTTGTGCGTGCGCTCGACCCCGCGGCTGCGAAGAGCTCGCCCGTGCATGCCATCACCTACAACGAAGCCAGCTTCCGTTACGCGCTGAACGAAGACGCCATGGCCACCGAGAAGCTGGCCGAGGGCATACGCGCGTTTGCGGCCGATGCGATCAAGCTCGACAAAATCATCGAGGGCTTGAAGTGAGCGCACCACGTTGTGACCGCACCCAGGCCTGGGCCGCGTTGAAGGGCCACTACGAGGCCCATGGCCGCGAGTTTGATTTGCGTGAGGCCTTTGCCCGCGACCCCAGCCGCTTCGCAAGCTTGGCGGTCGAAGCACCCGAGGTGTTTGCGGATCTGTCCAAGAACCTGATCGACATCGCCACCCAGCGTTTTTTGCTCGACATGGCGGCCGAATGCCAGCTCGAAGCCCGGCGCGACGCCCTGCTGCGCGGCGACGTGGTCAACCTCACCGAAGGTCGTGCCGCGCTGCACACCGCGCTGCGTGCGCCGCGCGGCCAGGGGCCGTTCAGCGCCGAGATTCATGAGGTGCTCGACGGCATGCTGGCCTATGCCGAGGGCGTGCGTGACACCGCGCGCAGCGGCATCCGCCACATCGTCAACATCGGCATCGGCGGCAGCGACCTGGGGCCGCAGATGGTGGTGCCGGCGCTCGATGCGTTTGCCCACCGTGGGCTCACCTTTCACTTCGTCTCCAACGTCGATGGGCACGACATCACGCCGGTGCTGCGTGGCCTGAACCCGGCCGACACCCTGTTCGTGATTGCCAGCAAGACCTTCAAGACGCAAGAGACGCTGGCCAATGCCGAGGTGGCCCGCGCCTGGTTCCTGGCCAACGGTGGGGTTCACATCGACAAACACTTTGTCGCCACCACCACCAACGTGGCGGCGGCGGCCGAGTTCGGCATTCACACCACCTTCGGTTTCTGGGACTGGGTGGGCGGGCGTTACTCGTTGTGGTCGGCCATTGGCCTGCCGATCGCGCTGGCGATCGGTGCCGAGAACTTTCGTGCTTTGCTCGCGGGTGCCCACACGATGGACCGCCACTTTGCGCACGCGCCGCTGGCGCAAAACCTGCCGGTGCGGCTGGGCCTGCTCGACATCTGGTACCGCAACTTCCATGGTTTTGCGAGCCGCAGCGTCGCGCCCTACCACCAGGGCTTGAAGCGGCTGCCGGCCTACTTGCAGCAGCTGGAGATGGAAAGCAATGGCAAGTGTGTTGACCTCGCCGGCGAGTCGTTGCCCTTTGCCACCTGCCCGGTGGTGTGGGGCGAGCCCGGCACCAATGGCCAGCATGCCTACTTCCAGATGCTGCACCAGGGCACCGAGGTGATACCGGTCGAGTTCATCCTGGTCAAACGGCCCGCGCATGACCTGCCCGAGCTGCACACCAAGCTGCTGGCCAACGGCTTGGCGCAGAGCCAGGCGCTGATGCTGGGCAAGACCACAGCGCAGGCGCTGGCCGATACGGCGCCCGCCGCGTCAACCCAGCTCGACGCGCAGGCCGTGGCGCGGCACCGCAGCTTCCCTGGCAACCGGCCCAGCACCACGCTGCTGCTGGACGAGCTCACGCCACGCAGCCTGGGCGCGTTGATTGCGATGTATGAACACCGTGTGTTCGTGAGCGGCGCGCTGTGGGGCATCAACAGCTTCGACCAGTGGGGCGTGGAGCTGGGCAAGGTGTTGTGCAACGACTTGCTGCCGCGCCTGGGCACGGGTGATGTGACGGGGCTCGACGGCTCGACTGCCGGCCTGATGCAACGCCTGCGCCGATGAAAAACATCGTCTTTGATTTCGGCGGCGTGGTCTTCAACTGGCAGCCGCCCGCGCTGCTGCGCCGTGTGCTGCCGCACCGCACGCCCGATGAGGCCAGCGTTGACGCACTGATCGCGGGTTTTTTCGAGGGCTACCGCGGTGACTGGGGCGCCTTTGATCGGGGCACGATCGAGGTTGCCGAGCTGGCGCCGCGCATCGCAGCGCGCACCGGCCTGCCGCTGCCCGAGGTGCACGCCGTGATCGACGCGGTGCCCGACGAGCTGCAGCCACAACGCGGCACCGTCGATTTGATGCAGCGACTGCATGCCAAGGGCCACGCGATCTACTTTTTGTCGAACATGCCGGCGCCGTATGCCGATCACCTGGAGCGCAGCCACGGCTTCTTTGCTTGTTTCACCGACGGCGTGTTTTCGTCGCGCGTGAAGCTGATCAAACCCGAGCCCGCCATCTTCGAGCTGGCGACGCGCCAATTTGGCATTGACCCCGCACAAACGGTGTTTGTCGACGACTTGGCCAGCAATGTGGAGATGGCCCGCAGCCTGGGCTGGAACGCCGTTCAGTTCATCGATGCGGCGCAGTGCGAAGCGGAGTTGCTCGCGCTGCTGTGAGCCGCGGTTGTGAACGTCACGCCCGCAGTCGACTGTGCCTGGGCACGCTGGCCAGCAAGAACTCCATCTGGTCGGCCAGGATGCGGCGCCCACGCAGGATCATGTCTTCGTGCAGGCTGGGCACGTAGGGCAGGTACAGCAGCGACATGTTGGCCTCTTCGGGCATGTGGTTGCCCTTGTGGCCATTGCAGGCGCGGCAAGCCGTGATGCAGTTCATCCAGGTGTCGTGGCCGCCGCGTGAGGTGGGCACAATGTGCTCGCGCGTCAGGTCATCCACATGGAAACGCCCGCCGCAGTAAGCGCAAACCAGGCGGTCGCGGTTGAAGAGCTTGGGGTTGGAAAGCGCCGGCGTTTGCCGCCAGGCCCGGCTGGGGACGGCGCCGCGCACCGCGATGATGGGGTGCACCTCAATGCGCGATTGCAAGCCGGTGCGGCGCTGCATGCCACCGCGCAGCACGTAAAACGCGTCGCCGAGCGTCCAGGCTACGCCATCACTGGCGTACAGGATCGCCGCTTCTTTGGCCGAGATCCACGATTGCGGGCGGCCAGAAACATCAAGTTGCAGCACTTCCACGGATCAATCTCCTCACACGGAGAGTAATCCATTCCGCGTTGTTCGCTCAATCGTGGTGCGGCGAGCAGCGGCGAGCAGCGGCGATTGCGCCACATTGTCATCACCGCATCACAGCTTGAGCGGATAGAGCCCGCGTGTCTGGGCCATCAAGCGTGTGAGGCCGAACAAGGCGTCGATGTGCGGTGTGGCCAGCCCGAGCTTCGTGCTGATCTCGTGCACCGCGCCGACCAGCGCGTCGATTTCCAGCGAGCGGTGGGCCTCGCTGTCTTGCAACATCGAGGTTTTGAACGCGCCGAGCTGGCGCGCGATGCCGAGGCGTTCTTCGCCGGACTGATGGATCGGGCAGCCCAGCTGCGCGCCGATGGCGGCGGCTTCGGCCATGGCACGCAACATGAAGCCACGCACCAGCGGGTCGCCGAGGATGCGGTCGGCGGTGGCGCCGGTGAGCGCCGAGACCGGGTTCATCGTCATGTTGCCCCACAGCTTGAACCAGATGTCGCGGCGGATGTCGGCGCTGGGCTCGGCCTGGAAGCCGGCGCTCGCAAAAGCCTGCGCCGCACGTGCAGCGCGCTCGCTCAACCCACCCAGCGGCTCGCCAATGATCAAACGGTCGCCGAACCCGTGCACCACCAGGCCGGGCTCGGGCTGCGAGCAGGTGAGATGCACCACACAACCCAGCAGCTGCGCCAAGGGCAGGTTGGTGGCCAGCGTGCCGTGTGGGTCGACGCTCGTGAGCTGCAACGGGTCGGGGGCAAGTTGTTGGTGCAGCGCGGGCGTTTGCAAGAACCACCACGGCACGCCATTCATCGCCGGCATCACCAGCGTGTGCTCGCCGATCAGCGGGTGCAGCGACGGCGCAAGCCCGGGCAAGGCCTGGCCCTTGAGGGCGATGACCACCAACTCTTGCGCGCCAAGCGACCGGGCGTCGTCCACCACGTGGATGCGGGCCAGTTGCTCTTGGCCGCCCATGCGCAGACGCAAGCCATGCCCGCGCACCGCCTGCAAGTTGGCGCCGCGTGCGATGGCGCTCACCGTGTGCCCGGCCAAGGCCAGCCGCGCCGCGATCAAGCCCCCCACGGCCCCGAGGCCCACCACCGTGATCTCCATGCGCGACATCCTTGTTTGTCAAACTTGAGGGTTAACCCTTGAGTGAGTCGGCGTCTAGGCGTGCGCGCCTAGAAAAAAGGTGACAAACGAGGCTGAAAACACGCCCCACCGCCCGCAAAACTCGGTAAGAATAGAACGATCGTTCGTTTTATTTGCCTTGCCGCAAACCACCGCATGAGTGTTGCCCAGAAGCCCGTTCGCGAGAACCCCAAGCACATGCAAAAGGGCCAGCAGACACGCGCTGCCATTCTGGAAGCGGCCTTGGGCCTGGCCTCTCACATGGGGCTGGAAGGTCTGTCGATCGGCGCCCTGGCCGAGGTGATGCACATGAGCAAGTCGGGTGTTTTTGCCCACTTCGGCTCGCGTGAAGAGTTGCAGATCTCGGTGATCCGCGAATACCACACCAAGTTCGAAGAAGAGGTGTTTTTCCCGGCGCTGCGCGAAGCGCGTGGCCTGCCGCGCTTGCGCGCGCTGTTTGAGCGCTGGATCAAGCGTGTGTCGATCGAGGTCGATTCGGGTTGCATCTACATCAGTGGTGCGGTCGAGTTTGACGACCGGCCCGGCCTGGTGCGCGATGCGTTGGTCACCATGGTTCGCGCGTGGCACCTGGCGCTGGAGCGCGCCATCCGCATGTCGATCGAAGAAGGTCAGCTGCGCGACGACACCGACCCGCTGCAGATGCTGTTCGAGATCCACGGCCACATTCTTGCGGTGCACCACGACGCACGTTTTTTGCGCTTGCCCGGCGTGCTTGACCGGGCGCGCAACGGCTTCGAGCGTGTTGTCGCTTACTACGCGACGCTGGGCGAGGTGGCAACCCCCGCGCCCCGTCAAGCCCCGCGCGCAGTGCGCCGATAACCCGTTCACCCAGTTTCCATTCCAACATTCAAGGAGTCCACGATGGCCCAGTACACCCCTCCGTTGCGCGACATGCAATTCCTGATGCACGAAGTGCTCAACGTGGTTGAGGAGCTGAAGGCGCTGCCGGCGCATGCCGACATCGACGCCGACACCATCAACGCCATTCTTGAAGAAGGTGGCAAGTTTGCGTCGCAGGTGATCTTCCCGATCAACCAGAGTGGTGACGAAGAGGGTTGCACGCTCAACAAGACCACCCACGAAGTCACGGCGCCCAAGGGCTTCAAGGAAGCTTATGCGCAGTACGTCGAAGCCGGCTGGCCTGCATTGGGTTGTGACCCGGCTTTTGGCGGCCAAGGCCTGCCCAGCGTGGTGAACCAGTGTTTCTACGAAATGCTGAATTCGGCCAACCAAGCCTGGACCATGTACCCCGGCCTGTCGCACGGCGCTTATGAAGCGCTGCATGCCCATGGCACCGATGAGCAGAAGAAGACCTTCCTGCCCAAGCTGACCAGCGGTGTGTGGACGGGCACCATGTGCCTGACCGAGTCGCATTGCGGCACCGACCTCGGGCTGTTGCGCACCAAGGCCGAGCCGGTGGGCGACGGCACCTACAAGATCAACGGCGCCAAGATCTTCATCTCGGCCGGCGAACATGACATGGCCGAGAACATCGTCCACCTGGTGCTGGCGCGCCTGCCGGACGCACCGGCGGGCTCCAAGGGCATCTCGCTCTTCGTCGTGCCCAAGTTCCACGTCAAGGCCGACGGTGGTTTGGGCGAGCGCAACGGCATCTTCTGCGCTGGCCTCGAACACAAGATGGGCATCCACGGCAACGCCACTGCGCAGCTGGTGCTCGAGAACGCAGTCGGCACGCTGGTGGGCCAGCCCAACAAGGGCCTGGCCGCCATGTTTGTGATGATGAACGCCGCCCGCCTGGGTGTGGGCATGCAGTCGCTCGGCCTGACCGAAGTGGCGTATCAAAACGCCGCGGCCTACGCCAAAGACCGCATCCAGATGCGCTCGCTCTCTGGTGTGAAGGCACCGGACAAGCCGGCCGACCCGATCATCGTGCACCCCGACGTGCGCAAGATGCTGCTCACCGCCCGCGCTTATGCCGAAGGTGGCCGCGCGCTGGCCATGTGGACCACGCTGCAGCTCGACAAGGAGATCGGCTCCGACGACGAAGATGTGCGCAAGGAGTGCGGCGACCTGGTGGCACTCATCACGCCGATCATCAAGGCCTTCCTGACCGACAACGGCTGGATCGCCACCTCGCATTGCATGCAGGTGTTTGGCGGCCACGGCTTCATCAAGGAATGGGGCATGGAGCAGTACGTGCGCGATGCCCGCATCAACATGATCTACGAAGGCACCAACACCATCCAGTCGCTCGACCTGCTGGGCCGCAAGGTGCTGGGCGACAACGGCGCGAAGCTGAAGAAGTTTGGCAAGATCGTGCAGGAATTTGTTGAAGACGAAGGCACCGTTGAGGCCATGCAAGAGTTCATCAACCCGCTGGCCGACCTGGGTGAAAAGCTCACCAAGCTGACCACCGAGCTGGGCATGAAGGCCTTTGGCAACCAAGACGAAGTGGGCGCCGCCGCGGTTGATTACCTGCGTGTGGCCGGCCACCTGGTGTTCGCATACTTCTGGGCCCGCATGGCCAAGGTCGCGTTGGAGAAACAAGGCTCAGGCGACCCCTTCTACAAGGCCAAGCTCGCCACCGCGCGCTTCTACTTCGCCAAGCTGCTGCCCGAGACCGCCTCGCTGATCCGCACCGCGCGTGCGGGCTTGGCGCCGCTGATGGAGATGGAAGAAGCTTTGTTTTGAGCTGATTTCGCCGACGACAACAACAAGCCAGGAGAGACGATGAAACGAGTGCTGATGGCGCTGAGCGCCACGATCTTCATGATGAGCGCGGCTGTGGCCGAGCCGACACCGGCCGGGCTGTGGAAAACCATCGACGACTCGACCAAGGTCGAGAAGTCGCTGGTTCGCATCACCGAGGCGAATGGTGTTTTCACCGGCCGCATCGAAAAGCTGCTCGACCCGACCGTCAAGGCCGATGCCGTGTGTGACGAGTGCACCGGTGAGCTCAAGGGCAAGCCAGTCGTCGGCCTGACCATCATCCGCGGCGTCAAGAAGAACGCCGAAACCGACGGCCTGTGGGACGGCGGCACCATCTTCGACCCCAACAACGGCAAGACCTACAAGCTGCGTCTGAAGCCAAGCGTTGACGGCAAGAAGCTGGAGATGCGCGGCTACATCGGCACGCCGATGTTTGGCCGCTCGCAGATCTGGATTCGTGTCGAGTAAGCACTTAAAAATTCCCTAGGAGAAACAATGAGCCGATTTAATGTTCGCAAGGTCGCCGTGCTCGGCGCCGGTGTGATGGGTGCGCAGATCGCCGCGCACCTGGTCAATGTCAAAGTGCCCGTGATCCTGTTCGACTT
>JBKJJF010000199.1:0-6698 GCA_046598195.1 Rhizobacter sp.
ATCGAGCGGCTGATCTTCGGTGAGCTGCTCAACGCGACGGTGCAAAACGCACTCGGCGAGTCCACCAGCCGCGCCGTGTCGATGAACTACAACTGGATCTGGCGTGATGTGGACGACATCATGCTGCCGACCCGCGGCCTCACCTCGGTGATTCAGCTCGCTGGCGGTTTTGCCCGCTCCGACAGCGCTGCAAACGGCCCCTTCAGTCGCCTCTACACCCGCAACACGCTCTACTGGCCGCTGAGCAGCTCATGGTTCACGCAGACGCGGCTTGAGTTCGGTGAGGTGTTTGCCAAAGCAGACGTCGGCATCCCCGACACGCTGCTGTTTCGCGCCGGTGGCGACGACTCGGTGCGCGGCTACGGCTACCGCGGCCTCGGGCCGCGCAAGAGCGGCGTGCTCACCAGCGGCCGCAAGCTGCTGACCGGCAGCGTCGAAATCGCGCACGCCTTCAGCGCCAAGCGGCCCTCGATCTGGTGGGCCGCCTTCCTCGACGCCGGCAACGCCGTCGACCAGTGGAGCGAATACAAACCCGCGCTCGGCTACGGCCTGGGCCTGCGCTGGCGCAGCCCGGTCGGGCCGCTGCGCATCGACTGGGCCTACGGCCGCGACCTGCACAAAGGCCGCCTGCACTTCAGCGTGGGCATTGCGTTCTGATGCAAGAGGCCGCCGCCGCACCGGCCCCCAAACGCCGCCGCTGGCGCCGCACCCTCTTCGGCGCTGGTGTGCTGGTGCTGGTGGTCGCCCTGCTGGGCGCCATGGTGGCGTCACTGTTCTGGGCCGCCGGCACCAGCGCCGGCACCGCCTGGCTGCTGGCGCGCTTGTCGCTGGCCGGCATCGACGTGACGGTGATCGAACCCGAGGGCACGCTGATCGGTGACCTCAAGGCCAAGCAAGTGATCGTCGTCACGGCGGGCGGCACCCGCATCGTGATCGACCGGCCGGTGTGGCGTGCGTTGAAGGTCAACTACACGCCAGTGCCCGACACCTGGGCCCGCTTTGAGATTGAAACGCTCACCGCCGAGCGCGTGACCATTACCGTGCCCCCCAGCCCGAGCGACAAGCCCATCACCCTGCCGGCCAAGCTGCGCCTGCCGCTGGAGCTGGTGATCAACGAGCTGCGGGTCGACGAAGTGCAGCTGCCCGGCCTCGACAACCGCCCACTGCGCGACCTGCGCGCCAAGCTCGAGCTGGGCCACGACCACGGCCGGCAGCACCGCATCGAAGGCTTGAGCCTGCGCCTCGACCCGATGCAGCTCAGCGGCCACCTGCGCATCGGCGCTGAAGCGCCCTTGCTGCTGGACGCACAACTCAAGGCCACCCAAAGTGCACAAGCCGCCAGCGGCGTGGGCCTGCCCACCTGGGCCAAAACCTTGCGTGCCGATTGGCAGGCGCAGGCCCAAGCAACCGGCCCGCTGGCGCGCTTCAACGCCCAGGCCAGCGTGCGCGCCCAAGGCCAGTCGTTCGACGCCACCGCACTGGTCGCCCTCGCCGACGCCTGGCCACTGCCCCAACTCGAAGCCCGCACCCAGGGCCTGGACCTGTCGGCCGTGCTGGAGCGCGCACCGCTCACCGCCCTGAGCGGCACGCTGCGCATCGCCCCCCCCGGCGCCAACGAGCCCCACACGCTGACCCTCAACGCCGACCTCGACAACGCCAAACCCGGCCGCTGGGACATGCAGCAGCTGCCGGTGCGCAAGCTTGCCCTGAGCGGGCGCTGGCGCACCGACCAGACCGACCTGCTGGAGCTGACCCGCTTCGAGGCCCAGCTCGCTGACGAGCGCCGCAGCGCCGGCACGGTGCAAGGCACGGCACGCTGGCAAGCCGGTGAGTTCAACATCGAAGCCCAGCTCGACAAGCTGCAGCCCAGCGCGCTCGACTCGCACCTCGCTGCCATGACGCTGAGCGGCCCGCTCACCCTGTCGGGCAAGACCCAGCCCAAGAAGCCCTCGGGGGCCACCGGCCCGCCCAACTTCACCGCCCTGGCCGAGCTGAACGGCCAGCTGGTCGACCTGGCCCGGCCGGTCAAGCTGCGGCTCGATGCCGTCGGCTCCGAAGAGCGCATCGAGCTGCGTGAGCTGCACGCCTCGGCCGGCGGCGCGCACGCGCTGCTCACCGGCACCGCCGAGCGCGCGGCCACCGCGTGGCAGGTCAAAGCCAAAGCGTCATTGATCGAGTTCGACCCCCAACCCTGGTTCCCAGCCGGGCCACGCGGCGGTTGGCAAGGCGGCGTGCACCGCTTCAACCTGTTGAGCGACGTGACCTTGAGCGTGCCCGACAGCCTGCGCAGCAGCGGCCCGGCTGACAAGCGCAGCCTGATCGAACGCCTGAGCGGCCTGCTCGGCGAGGCCACGGCCCAGCTCAACAACAGCGTGGTGGCGGGTGTGCCGGTCAGCGGTGACGTGGCCTGGCGCCATGCCAAAGCCACCGACCCGATGGCCGCCAGCGCCGTGCTCGACGTGGCCGGCAACCGCATCAAGCTTGACGGCCAAATCGCCCCCGACAGCAAGGGCACCAAAGACCAATGGACGCTGGACGCGCGCGCGCCCGCGCTCAACCGCCTGGCGCCCTTGCTCAGAGAGCTGCTGCCGCCCGGCCAGGCCGCCGACATGGCCGCCAACCTGAGCGGCTCACTCACCGCCGAAGCGCAGATGAGCGGCCGCTGGCCCGAGATCAGCACCCAAGGCAAAGGCACGCTCGCCGGCGTGCGCGCCGGTCCCTGGAGCGTGGGCCAAGGCGCTGCCCGCTGGCAACTGGCCAGCGCCAGCGACGCACCGCTCGACGTGCAGCTCGACGTCGGCCAAGCCGCCTGGGGCGACAAACAACTCGGCAACAGCTCACTGCAACTCAAGGGCAGCGCCCGCGAACACCAATTCAGCCTGCGCACCGAGCTGAAGGTGGCGCCACCGGTGTGGGTCGAAAGCCTTCAAGCCCGCCCACCTGGCACACCGGCTCCTGCGGCCGCCGCGGCCTCGGCAGCAGCTTCTCCACCAGCTGCTGCGGCACCGGTTCGCACCCTCGCCCTCGCGTCGGCCCAGGGCAGCCTGAGCGGCAACCTGTTCGGCCGCAGCGCCCAAGACAGCACGCCACCCGCGTGGGCCTGGAAAGGCGTGCTCAAACAACTCGAGCTGCGCACCACCCAGGCCGGCGCCACGCCGCTGCTAAGCACCAAAGACATCGGCCTGGAGTTGAGCTCAGGCGCGACCACACGCGTCTCGGTCACCGCCGGCCGGGCCGACATCCTCGGGGCCGGCCTGCGCTGGAACCGCATCGACTGGGAGACCGGCCAGGCCGTGCGCACCCAGCAGCTCGACATGCAGGCCGAGCTGGAGCCGCTCGCCGTGGCGCCGCTGCTGCGCCGCGTGCAACCCAACTTCGGCTGGGGTGGTGACCTGCAGATCGCCGGCAAGGTGGTGATCCGCCAGACCGACAGCTTCAGTGCCGACATCGTGCTCGAACGCACCCAGGGCGACCTCACCGTCACCGAAGAAAGTGGCACCCAGGCCCTGGGCTTGACCGACCTGCGTGTCGGGCTCGACGCCAAGGGCGGCGTCTGGAGCTTCACTGCCGGCCTGGCCGGCCAGCAACTCGGTGTGCTGGCCGGCGCCGTGGTCGTGCGCACCTCGCCGCAAAACGCCTGGCCGGCAGCCGATGCGCCCCTGCAAGGTGTGCTCGAAGCGCAGGTGACCAACCTGGGCACCTGGGGCGCCTGGGTGCCCGCCGGCTGGCGGCTCGATGGCAGGCTCAACACCAGCGCCACCTTGGGCGGGCGCTTTGGTGCGCCCGAATACACCGGCAGCATCGTCGGCAGCGGCATCGGCGTGCGCAACATGGTCGAAGGTGTGAACCTCACCGACGGCGAGGTCGACATCTCGCTGCAAGGCGCCAGCGCCAAGATCAACAAGTTCCAGGCACGCGGCGGCAGCGGCACCATGCGCCTCGAAGGCGACGCCAGGCTCGACGACACCTGGCGCGCCCGCCTCAAGCTGGTGGCCGACAAATTCCAGCTGCTCGGCCGGGTCGACCTGCGCATCGTCGCCAGCGGTGAAGCGCAAGTGGCCATCGACGGCGAAACCGTCAAGACCGAGGGCCGCTTCACCGTCGACGAAGGCCTGGTCGACTTCACCCGCCTCAGCTCACCCGGCCTGGGCGACGACGTGATCGTTACCGGCCGCGGCACCGCCCCGCAAGACACACCGCCCGCTGCCCCAGTTGCACCCAGCGGCAACCGCATCTCGCTCGACCTGTTGGTCAATCTGGGTGAGCGCCTGCAGATGCGCGGCCTGGGCATCGACACCCGGCTGCGCGGCGAGTTGCGCGTGAGCCGCCCGGGGGGCAAGTGGGCGCTGGCCGGCACAGTGCGTGCGGTCGACGGCACCTTTGCCAACTACGGCCAGAAGCTCGTCATCGACCGTGGTGTGATCAACTTCAATGGCGCACCGAGCAACATGCGGCTCGACATCGAAGCCACCCGGCCCAACCTCGACGTGCGTGTCGGCGTGGCCGTCACCGGCCCGCTGCAAAACCTGCGCGTGCGCCTGTTCTCAGAGCCCGAGATGAGCAACAACGAAAAACTCTCCTGGCTGCTGCTGGGCCGCGCCAGCGACGGCCTGGGCAAGACCGACACCGCGCTCGTGCAGCGCGCCGCTTTTGCCCTGCTGGCCGGCGACGGCGACGGCGGGCCGGGCGCCATCACCCGCGCCTTCGGCATTGATGACCTGGGCCTGCGCCAGACCGACGGCGACACCCGCGAGACCGTGGTGTCGGTCGGCAAGCAGCTCTCCAAGCGTGTGTACATCGCCTACGAACAAAACCTCACCACCAGCACCGGCAGCTTCCAGGTGACGTACCGGATTGCGCAGCGGTTTGTGATGCGATTGCAGTCGGGGCTTGACCGCTCCATCGACTTGATCGGAACCTGGCGCTGGGAGTGATGTTGGCCCCCCAGTCGCTGCGCTCCTGCCCCCAAGGGGCGCCCCCCAACGGCCCGGCAGAGCCGGTTCCGTGGGGGTTGCTTGATCATTCGCTTGCTGCGCTCGCTCGGTCGCGCCAGATAGAATCCCGCGCCTCCCAAGCTCGCCGTAGTTCAATGGACAGAACGGCCGCCTCCTAAGCGGCAAATACAGGTTCGATTCCTGTCGGCGGGACCAACACGCTGTCTCACCATTCTCCAGGCCGCCTCAATTCCCAAGATGCACGAGTGAAACAGCCGCTGAGGTTGTGTCATGTCCACTCAAGCAATGTCTGGACATCTCAATCCAGACCGGGGAACATACCGGGGTACAAACCGGGCCACCGGGGCAAAACCGGGGAACACCCTGGCGCCTCGCTCGGGAACCGCCAAGGCCCCCGAGATGCTGACCGACACCGAATGCCGCAAGGCTATCTGCCCCTCTGACAGAAAGCGCCTGCGCCTGACTGACGCGAACGGGCTGTATCTAGAAGTCTCCCCAGCCGGCTCCAAGCGCTGGTTCTGGAAGTTCTATCCAGATGGCAAGGATTCCCGGATGGGGCTGGGCAGCTACCCTGTTGTGACGCTGAAGGCCGCACGCTTGGCACGCGACGAAGCCCGCAAGGCTCGGCAGGCTGGCACGAACCCTGTGCAGAAACGGCAGGCAGACAAGCTCGCCAAAGCAACGAGCAACGCCACCACGTTCGAGGCAGTGGCCCGCGAGTTCCATGCATTGCAGATTCAGTGGAGTGAGTCCCACGCGACGCAGTGGCTGCGCTGCATGGCGAATGACCTATTCCCGTGGGTGGGTTCGCTGCCAATTGCTGAAGTGACGGCCCCGGCGTTGCTGCACGCACTGAGAAGGGTGGAGGCTCGCGCGGGCCAGTTGCCACATGACCTGCGTGAATGGGCCGGACAAACATTCCGCTACGGAATCGCCACCGGCCGATGCGAGCGCAACCCCGCAGTTGACCTCATCGGCGCACTGAAGTCGCACACCGTCAAGCACGCAGCCGCTGTCTTAGAGCCCGCAAAGGTCGGTGCGCTCCTTCGAGCGATGGACGCGTATGCGGGCCACCCTTGCACACGGGCCGCGCTGCCACTTTCGGCGCTACTGTTCCAACGCCCTGGCAACATCCGCACCATGGAGTGGGCAGAGGTCGACACCGAAACAGCGCTCTGGACAATCCCTTCCGACAAGATGAAGCGCACGAAGGAAGGCAAGGCAAACGGGCGGCCTCACCTTGTCCCGCTTGCGCCTCAGGCCCTGGCGATCCTTGCAGACATTCGCCCGCTGACCGGGCATGGCCGCTATGTGTTCCCCTCGATCCGCACGGGGGAGCGCCCCATGAGTGACAACACGATCCGCGCAGCATTGCAAGGCATGGGCTACACCAACGACGACATGAGCGCTCACGGCTTCCGCGCAACGGCACGGACGATCATGGCGGAGAGGCTGAGCATCAACCCCGAGGTGATCGAGGCGCAGCTCGCACACGGCAAGTCCGGGCCGCTCGGCATGGCCTACGACCGGACGCAGTTCATGGACCAACGCCGGTTGATGATGATCACCTGGGCGGACTACCTTGACACCCTGCGGGCAGGCGCCCAGATCATCCCGATCAAGGCGGCCTGAGTAACCCCCTCAGTCAAGATAGATGTCGCCTCCAAAATCCCAGCGGATGATCCGCGCAGGAGCGACACGATATGCAACGAAATCGACATTCACCAGAGTTCAGAGAACAAG
>JBKJJF010000056.1:0-4352 GCA_046598195.1 Rhizobacter sp.
GTCGTTTTTTTCATAAGCGGCGTTGACACGTTGCATCAGCGCCGTTTTGCGCACTCGTTCGTCGGGGTCGG
Source organism: Rhizobacter sp. (assembly GCA_046598195.1). Lineage (GTDB taxonomy): Bacteria > Pseudomonadota > Gammaproteobacteria > Burkholderiales > Burkholderiaceae_C > Rhizobacter. The sequence continues at coordinate 72 of JBKJJF010000056.1, forward strand.
TCTCGCGGTCGGGGTGCAGGCCGCTGGCGAGCTTGCGAAACACCTCTCGGATGGACTGGCTGGCGCCCTGGGTCTCTGCTTGCTCGCGCGCCTCGCGGGCGAGCGTTTTGGCCGAGGCCTTGCGGGGGCGGGCGGGCTGCATCGGCTCGGCCTGTTGCCGCTCCATCAGCTTCTTTTGCAGCAGCGCGGCCACCTCTTCGGGTGTGCTGAACACCGTGTCGTCTTCGAGCTCGATGCCGAACATGTCTTGCAACAAGGCCTTGTCTGCCTCGGCCTCCATCTGCTCTTCTTCGGCGAAGGCCACTTCGTTGTGCCGGTCGTAGAGGGCGATGAGCTCGGGCGTTTTGTTGCTGTACAGCAGCTCGTCGACGATCGACACAATGATGTCGCTCAGCTTGGCCCGTTCGGTTCGGGTCAGGCCGGTGGCGCCATGGGCCTTGTCGAGCATCTGCACCAGCTCTTCGCGGCGCTGGTTGTAGGTGGTGACCGCGGGGGCGTACTCCGCGGCCTGCTTCGCTCGAAAGCGCAGCAGCGTGTCTTGCCAAGCCTGCAGCAGCTTGCGCTGGTCTTCGATCTTCTTGATCAGGCGGTTGAAGGTCTTTTGGTTCTTGGACAGGGTGGCGCTGCCCTGTGTGCTGGCGATGCGGACGGCGTGTTTTGTCATGGGTGCAGGGCTCCGGGTGTTGCCGCCAGCCACTGGATGCTGGCTGGCCGCGGCTGCGCCATGCGCGGCACATCGGCCCACAGGGGGGCTTTCAGCTGCTCGCGCAGGTAGGCGATGTTGTCTTCTTGTGCCTGCATCTGCGGGTCGATGCGGTTGGCGACCCAGCCCGCCAGCGTGAGGCCGCGCGCACGAATGGCCTCGGCGGTCAGCAGCGCGTGGTTCAGGCAACCCAGGCGCAGGCCGGCTACCGGAGTGGACCTGCGCGTCGTGCTGCTGGCAACGCTCGCGAAGGGCGTGATGGTTGAGCTGGCGCCGTGATGCCCGTGCAACACGCTCAGGCTGCGGCCAAGCTCGGTCAAGGTGTTGGCTGCACGGCATGAATAAAGCGGAAGTTTGCGATCCGCTGGCCGCACGAGGGGGGTGGTCTGTCTTGGCATGGCCACGCTATGAGTCGTTGTTAGTATAGATACACAGTATTGCGACGCTAACTTCATGCTGATCGCGTTGACCCTCAAAAAACCCAACCTCGACGCTCAACTGACCCTCTTGTAGTGGAGCGTTTGACGCGCGGCCCTATATGAATCAATAACTTAGCCGTTTAACTGTCGAACTCGGGCGGCCGGGGCACCAGCGCGGTCAGGCGCTGCATGAACGTAAGTGGCGACATCACTCAGAGGGTGAGAGTTTTTTGATTTCCCACTCCGTTCGCCCTGAGGTATCGAAGGGCAGCGCAGTGCACATTCGCTGCCCTTCGATACCTCAGGGCGAACGGAAATCAAAAAACTCTCAGGCTCTGAGCCATCAACCCCGCGCCAGGTCGTCGGGTGTGTTGATGTTGAAAAAGGCGTGGGCGTCGTCGAACACCACCTCGGCGCGGTGGTGCTGCGCCGTCCAGCGCTCGATCTTGCGTTGGCCTGATTGCATGTAGCTCAGCAGGCTGGCCTGCAGCTCGCGCTTGATCAGGCAAAAGGCGGGCTCCAGGCCGAGTGGCGTGCGTGCGATGGCGAGATCGGCGTGGTTGTCGGCCAGCGCCTGCGACAGGCGTTGCACCAGATCGGTCGGGAAGCGGGGGCAGTCGCAAGGCACCGTTGCCAGGTACTCGGTCTCGCAGTGCTGCAAGCCGGCCAGAACGCCCGCCAACGGGCCTTCGTAGCCAGCCATGTCGAGCGGATCGGGCCACACCGGCACGCCCATCTGGGCGTACACATCGAGGTGGCGGTTGGCGCTGATCATCACGCGCTCAACTTGTGGCGCGAGGCGCTGCAGCGCACGCAACGCCAAGGGCTGGCCGGCGAACACTTGCAGGCCTTTGTCGACACCGCCGAGGCGGCTGCCCTGGCCGCCGGCGAGGATCAGGCCGGTGATCTGGCTGCGCCAAAACACCGATCAACCGCCGATGTAATGCATCTCGACGCGGCGCCCGCCTGAGCCCGTGTCGGCCTGCTGGCCGGCGCGCAGCTCGGAGTAACGGTCGCCACGCCCTTGCCAGATGAGGCCGATGGCGCTCGCGATCTGCTCGTCGTTGAAGTCGCCGCGCAGCAGCGAGCGCAGGTCGTGGCCCTGGCTCGCAAAGAGGCACAAGAAGAGTTTGCCTTCGGTGGACAAGCGAGCGCGGTTGCAATCGTGGCAGAAAGCCTGCGTCACGCTGGAGATCACGCCGACTTCGCCGCCGCCATCGGCATACGACCAGCGCTCGGCCGTTTCGCCAGCGTAGTTGGCGTCGATGGCCTGCACCGGGAAAGCGTCGTTGAGACGCGCGATCACCTGCGCCGACGGCAGCACCTGCTCCATGCGCCAGCCATTGGTTTCGCCCACGTCCATGTATTCGATAAAACGCAGGATGACCTTGCCACCGTGGTGCTCCCGAAAGTGCCGCGCCATTGGCACGATCTGCTGGTCGTTGGTGCCACGCTGCACCACCATGTTGACCTTGATGGGCCCGAAGCCCACGCGCTCGGCCGCCTCGATGCCGGCCAGCACGTCGGCCACCGGGAAGTCGGCGTCGTTCATGCCACGGAAGATCGCGTCGTCAAGCGCGTCCAGGCTGACTGTCACGCGCTGCAGGCCGGCGTCTTTCAGGGCCTGCGCCTTCTTGGCGAGCAGTGAGCCATTGGTGGTAAGCGTGAGGTCGAGCGGCTGGCCAGCGGGTGTGCGCAACTCGCTCAGCATGGCGATCAGCACCTCGATGTTCTTGCGCAGCAGCGGCTCGCCACCGGTGAGGCGAATCTTCTGCACGCCGTGGGCTGCAAACAGCCGCGCCGTGCGGGTGATCTCTTCAAAGCTCAGCAGCGAACCCTGCGGCAGGAACTGGTAGTTCTTGTCGAACACGTCCTTGGGCATGCAATAGCCGCAGCGGAAGTTGCAGCGGTCGGTGACCGAGATGCGCAGGTCGCGCAGCGGGCGGCCCAGGGTGTCGGCCAGCAAGCCGGTGCTGGCGATAGGCTGCGCGGGAATGGGGGGCAGGGCGGCAGCGTAGCGCTGGTCTGCGATGGGAATGACTCGTTCCGTCATCGGCGGATTGTGCCCGCGCGGCAAAAGCCACGCCGTGCGCCGGATCAAGGGGCGTCGTTGTGGCCCAGGGCCGGGGTTTCGGCGGCGGGTGTTGCCGCGGGTGTGGCGGTTGCTACGGTGGGGGCATTGGCTGCGCGCCGCGCGCCAGTGAAACGTTTGGCCCAGTAGCGCACGCCCATGCTCTCGACCCGCACTTCGCCGCCGGGTTTGGGGGCGTGGATGAACTTGCCTTCGCCCACGTAGATGCCCACGTGCGAGAAGGTGCGCTTCAGCGTGTTGAAGAACACCAGGTCACCCGGCTGCAGCTCGTCGCGCTTGACGGGCGCAAGGCCCGAGGCCTTGGCCTGCTCGTCGACCTTGCGCGGCAGCAGCAGGCCCAGGCTGTTTTCGTAGATGTGGCGGGTGAAACCGCTGCAGTCGAAGCCGTTGTCGGCGGTGTTGCCGCCGCGTTTGTAGGGCACGCCGAGGAAATTCATGGCCGAGACCACCAGGCCGGAGGTGGCGTTGCGCACTTGCTGGCCCAGGCTGGCGGCGCTGTCGACCGGGGTGGCGAGGCTGTCAAACACCTTCGCGTCGAGCACACCTTTGTTGACCAACAGCTGGGCCACCAGGTCGCTGTTGTCGGGCGCTGCCTGCGCCAAGGAGGCAGCCGACGCGCAGGCCAATGCCAGCAGGGCGGTTCGGGCGTGAGCGGTGGCCAGGCGGATCATGCGCGCGAGCATAGGCAGGCAGGGTGGATGAGTCAACCAAAAGCACTGTCTCGACGGTGACTTGCGCACGCTTCTTCATGTTTTGACTGACGGCAAGCTCAGAGCCTGTGAATGAATCCGGCGGGCCCGAGCGGGTGCGCCAGACGGAGTCGATCTAGGCGCAAAGCGCAGCCGTAGCTCGGGCTACGGCGAGCATTTGCAACGACGAACGGCGCCGGCTGGGGCGCACGAGCGGGTGTGCGGGATTCGTTCACAGGCTCTCAGGCCGCCGGGCGGAACAGTCGTCCGAACCCGCTGGCTTGCGTGTCCAGTCCGGCCAGCCGCATCAGGTCCCAGAAGCCGGCCGGCGAGCTGGCCGTGGCCGGCAGGCCCAGCTTTGCCTCCAGCGGCTCGATC
>JBKJJF010000295.1:0-5553 GCA_046598195.1 Rhizobacter sp.
GCGTCACACACACCACACGGGTGGGCCGTGATGCCGCCGTTGCCGTCGGGCCCGGTGCAGTTGAGCGCCTTGGCCAGGATGCGCGCGACCGAGGTCTTGCCCACACCCCGTGTGCCGGTGAACAAATAGGCGTGGTGTGGGCAAGACCTCGGTCTCGCGCATCTTGGCCAAAGCGCTCAACTGCACCGGGCCCGACGGCACCGGCGGCATCACCGCCCACCCGTGTGGTGTGTGTGACGCCTGCCGAGACATCGACAGCGGCCGTTTTGTCGACTACGTGGAGCTTGATGCCGCGTCGAACCGCGGCGTTGAAGAAATCTCGCAGCTGCTCGACCAGTCGGTTTACAAGCCGGTGGTCGGCCGTTTCAAGGTCTACCTGATCGACGAAGTGCACATGCTCTCGAACACCGCGTTCAACGCGATGCTCAAGACGCTGGAAGAGCCGCCCGAATACCTGAAGTTCGTGCTGGCCACCACCGACCCGCAAAAGGTGCCGCCCACGGTGCTCTCGCGTTGCCTGCAGTTCAACCTGCGGCCGATGGCGCCGCAGACGGTGCAAGAGCACCTGAGCACCGTGCTGGCCGCCGAGAAGATTGAAGCCGAGCCTGGCGCACTGCGGCTGTTGGCCCGGGCTGCGCGGGGCTCGATGCGCGATGCACTGTCGCTCACCGACCAAGCCATTGCCTTTGGCGCAGGCAGCCTCACCGAAGCGGGTGTGCGCCAGATGCTCGGCGCGGTCGATCGCAGCCATGCGGTGCGCCTGGTTGAATCACTCGCCGCGGGGCAGGGCGCCGAGGTGATTGCTGCGGTCGATGGTCTGCGCAGCCTGGGCTTGTCGGCCACCGGCACGCTGGAAGAAATGGCCACGCTGTTGCAGCAGATGGCGGTGCTGCAAGCCGTGCCCGATGCGCTTGACGAGAGCGACCCCGACGCGCCCACCGCGGCGCGCCTGGCCGGTTTGCTGGCACCCGACGAGACGCAGTTTCTTTACAGCATCGTGCTGCACGGCCGCACCGAGCTGGGCCTGGCGCCTGATGAATACAGCGGCCTGGTGATGGTGTTGTTGCGCATGCTGGCGTTCCGCCCGGGTGGTGCGGGCACATCACCGCAGCGCGCCGCCGCGCCGGCCGTGGCCAAGCCGGCCGCAGCGTCGGTCGTTGTTGCGCCGGTGGTGAGCAAGCCCGTTGCGGCCCAGGCGAGGCCCGCCGTGGTGATACCGGCGCCCGTGGCCCGCGCGAGTGCACCCGCCGCCAGCGAGCCGCCTCCATGGCTTGATGTGCCTTATGAAGACGAGGCCCCGGCGGTGCCAATCGCAGTGCGTGAGCCAGCGCCCGGCAAACCCCAGGTGGCAACGTTTGCGCCCACGCCGTTGGGTGACCGCTGGGCACAGGTGGTGAGCCAGATGAGCGAAGCGGCCAGCATCAGCGCCCTGGTGCGCGAGCTGGCGATGCAATCGCAATGCCTGTCGATCGACGAACACGCCAAACCCCCCGTGTGGCGCTTGTGTGTGGAGCGCGAAACGCTGCGCGCGCCGGCTCAGCGCGACAAGCTGCAGGCCGCCTTGTCAGACCTGCTTCAGCATGCCGTGCAGATTGAAGTTGAAGCCGGCGTGGCCAGCGACACCCCCGCGCAACGTGCCACCGCCGAGCGCACGCGCCGCCAAAACGAAGCCGAACAAATCATCCACAACGACCCGCTGGTGCAGGCCTTGATGCAGCAGTTCAAGACCGCGCGCATCGTGCCGGGCTCAGTCAAACCCCATTAGGAGAACACCCCATGATGAAGAATCAACTCGCCGGCCTGATGAAACAAGCCCAGGCGATGCAAGACAACCTGAAGAAGGCCCAGGAAGAGCTGGCCACCATTGAGGTCGAGGGCCAATCGGGAGCCGGCCTGGTGAAGGTCACCATGACCTGCAAGCACGACGTGAAGCGTGTCGCCATCGACCCCAGCCTGCTGGCCGATGACAAAGACATGCTCGAAGACCTGGTGGCCGCCGCCTTCAACGATGGCATTCGCCGCGCCGAAGAAGTGTCGCAAGAGAAAATGGGCAAGCTCACTGCGGGCATGCCCATGCCTCCGGGCATGAAGTTTCCGTTTTGAACACGGTGCTCGCAAAACCTCCGTTCGGGCTGAGCCTGTCGAAGCCGGCGTGCTGCACGGTGCAGGCCCTTCGACAAGCTCAGTGCGAACGGGTCGTGTGACTCAGGCCACCACCCGTGGCTGAACCCGTACTCGAGTCCCTGATCGAAGCCCTGCGCCGCTTGCCCGGCGTGGGCCAAAAATCGGCGCAGCGCATGGCCTTCCACCTGCTGCAGCACGACCGCGAAGGCGCACGGCGCATCGCGCAGTCGCTGCAAGGCGCGGTCGACAACATCCGCCACTGCGAGCGCTGCCACACCTTCACCGAAGCGCCGGTCTGCCGCACCTGCCTTGACGACACACGCGACAAACGCTTGCTCTGCGTGGTGGAAACGCCCGCCGACCAGGCCGCGATGGAGCGCACCGGCAGCTACCGCGGCCTCTACTTCGTGCTGATGGGCCACCTGAGCCCGCTCGACGGCATTGGCGCACGAGACATCGGCTTGCAGCAGCTGCTCGACCGTGCGGCTGACGGCACGGTTGATGAGGTCATCGTGGCGACCAACTTCACCGCCGAGGGCGAAGCCACCGCGCATGTGCTGGCCGAAACGCTCAAAGCGCGAGACATCCGCGTGACCCGCCTCGCACGTGGTGTGCCCATCGGCAGTGAGCTCGAATACGTGGACCTGGGCACCATCGCCCACGCGCTGGTCGACCGGCGCTGAAGCATCACCCCCAACCAGCCCTCCTTCAGAGGGGAGTGAATCAGCCAGGCCGTCTGCATAATTCGTCACATAAATAGGATGTGATGGGAGGGGCCAAGTGTCCAATCAAGTAGTAGCTGGGGCGCAGCCGCGCCCCGACGGCGTCCATGCGCCTGAAGTGTTGGCGCCGATCAATGCGCTCGCTGCGCCGCCAGCCCCCAAAGCGCTACAGGCCTTGTGCCTCATCGCCCGCCTGCACCACATCGCCGCCGAGCCCGCGCACCTGGCGCATCAACTCGGCTGGCCACCCAGCCACACGCCCAGCACCGACGACCTGCTGCTCGCTGCCAAGCACCTGGGCCTCAAGGCCAAGCTCAGCCGCAGCCCCATCGACCGCCTGAACCTTGCGCCGCTGCCGGCGCTGGCCTTGATGAACGACGGCCCAGGCGCCACAAGAGCGGTCGTGCTGGCCCAGTGCGACGGCCACCGTGTGCTCATGCAAGAGCCCGGCGGCCGCCCGGTCATCGAGCCACTGGGTGTCTTCGAGACCCAGTGGAGCGGCCAGCTCATCCTCATCACCAGCCGCGCCTCGCTCGCTGGCGCGCTGGCCAAGTTCGACTTCAGCTGGTTCATCCCCAGCCTCGTCAAATACCGCCGCCTGCTCGGCGAAGTGTTGCTCGTCTCACTCTTCCTGCAGCTCTTTGCGCTGGTGAGCCCGCTCTTCTTCCAGGTGGTGATGGACAAGGTGCTGGTGCACCGCGGCATGTCCACGCTCGACGTGCTCATCATTGGCCTGGTGGTGGTGGTGCTCTTCGAGAGTGTGCTCACCACCTTGCGCACCTACGTCTTCAGCCACACCACCAGCCGCATCGACGTGGAGCTCGGCGCCCGCCTGTTCCGCCACCTGCTGCAGCTGCCCCTGGCCTACTTTCAGGCCCGCCGTGTGGGCGACTCGGTGGCCCGGGTGCGCGAGCTGGAAAACATCCGCAGCTTCCTCACTGGCAACGCCATCACGCTCGTGCTTGACGTGGCCTTCTCGGTCATCTTCATTGCGGTGATGTTTCTCTACAGCGTGCCGCTGACCCTGATCGTGCTGGTGAGCCTGCCGCTCTACGTTGGCCTGAGCCTCACCCTCATGCCCATCCTGCGTGCCCGCCTCGACGAAAAGTTCGCCCGCGGCGCCGAGAACCAGGCGCTGCTCGTCGAGACCGTCACCGGCATCCAGACCGTCAAGGCCAGTGCCTTGGAGCCGGCACTCGCCAAACGTTGGGACGACCAGCTTGCCGCCTACGTGTCGGCCAGCTTCAAGACCAGCACCCTGGCCAGCTACGGCCACGAAGGCATCAACCTCATCGGCAAGCTCGTCAGCGCCGCCACCCTCTGGTATGGCGCCCGGCTGGTGATGGACCAGCAGCTGACCGTCGGCCAGTTTGTCGCCTTCAACATGTTTGCCCAGCGTGTGGCCCAACCCATCATGCGCATGGCCCAGCTCTGGACCGACTTCCAGCAGACCGGCATCTCCATGGCCCGGCTGGGCGACATTCTCGACACCCGCACCGAGGTGCCGCCCACCTCGGCGGCGCAGCTGCCCCCGCTCAAGGGGCGCATCCAGTTCGACCAGGTCACCTTCCGCTACCGGCCCGAAGCGCCGCCGGTGCTGCACAGCCTGAGCATCGACGTGAAGGCTGGTGAAGTGATCGGCATTGTGGGTAGAAGCGGCTCGGGCAAGAGCACCCTCACCAAGCTCGTGCAGCGCCTCTACACCCCCGAACAAGGCCGGGTGATGGTCGACGGCATTGACATCAGCCTGATCGATGCCGCCCAGCTCAGAAGACAGATCGGTGTGGTGCTGCAAGAGAACCTGCTCTTCAACCGCAGCGTGCGCGAAAACATCGCCATCACCGACCCGGCCGCGCCCATCGAAGCCGTGATGCACGCCGCCCAGCTGGCCGGGGCGCACGAGTTCATCAGCGAGCTGCCCGAGGGCTACGACACCGTGGTGGGCGAACAAGGCAGCAACCTCTCAGGCGGCCAGCGCCAGCGCATTGCCATTGCACGCGCCCTGTTCACCAACCCACGCGTGCTGATCTTCGACGAAGCCACCAGCGCGCTCGACTACGAGAGCGAAGCCATCCTGCAACGCAACATGGCCGCCATTTGCAAGGGCCGCACCGTGGTCATCATTGCCCACCGCCTGAGCAGCGTGCGCCAGGCCCACCGCATCATCGCCATGGACAAGGGCCGCATCGTCGAACAAGGCAGCCACGACGAGCTGCTCAAACAACCCGGCGGGCTGTATGCCCACCTGTGGGGAATGCAGGCCGGAGGCCCGGCATGAAGAGCCGGCTTACTTGCTCTGAGCCTTGCGCAGCAGCTCAACGCCGCGTTGCGATTTGCCACGCCCGCGCTCGGCGCGCAGCGCAAAGCGTGCCTCGGCATCAAATTCGGCCAGCAGCAGCGTGGCCATCTCGTCGATCAGCCGGTTCACGCTGGTGCCGCGGCGTTTTGACAAGGCCTTCAGGCGCTCGTATTTGTCATCGGGCAGGCGAATGGTCAATGCACTCATGGTGTCACCTCGAGTTTGAGCAACTGGGCCGGTGTGATGGCCACCAAGCCGGGGAACTTCAATTCGGCGGATCGCAGGTCGCGCAGGTTGTGCGTGACGATGTGGCCCGCGCCACCGGCCAACGCCAGCTCGACCAAGTGGTTGTCGCCTTCGTCTCGCAAGTTGGGGCGCCAACCGTAGTAGATGCGCGTCCATCGGCAG
>JBKJJF010000012.1:0-11686 GCA_046598195.1 Rhizobacter sp.
CCGTCGATGCCGTGTTGTGCCACCTTGCCGGTGGGCAGCTGGGTGGCGTCGGACTCCCATCGTTCGGACACCACCATCTGCAGCCGGCTGCGCGCACGGGTGGGGAAGTACGGATGCCAGCCCAGGCCCACGGGGGCGGCAACCTCTGCGGTGTTGGTGAACACCAGCCGCACAGTCAGCTGCTGTGGCGTCAAGCTGAAGTGTTGTTCGACGTAAAACGCGAAGGGCCAGTGTTCATCGGCCTGGTGTTGGTAGCGCAGCACCAGCTCGCCGGCACGCAGCGACACCTTCTCCCACGCACGCAACCAGGCGACACCGTGTAGCGAATGAGGGTTGTTGCCGAAGTTGGCAACGGTGGTGTACTCCTTGCCCAGCCAACGAAAGTGCCGGTAGCCCACGCGGTTGGAGTACGGCACCAGCGGGTAGCAGGCTGATTTGTGCGAGGTTTCAAGATCGGCCGGCTCGGTCGAGCGCATCAGCGGCGTGTCACCGTGCCACAGGCCGGCGATGGAGCCGCCAAGATCGGGGCGGACTGCCAGGCGCAGCGCGCCGGCATGGAGTTCGATGGTGTTGTTTGACGAGCCGGGCATGGGTGGGCTGAGGGTGAGCTGCGGGCGGGGGCCATCCTACGCGGCGCCGGTGTCGGTGCCGCTGGACAGCGAGTGCACATGCTCGCTCCCGCTGGTGCGCAGCGCTGAAATCACCGCGCGTGCGCCACGCATCATCAGCCCGAGGTCGGAGCCGATGCCAACGAAGTCGAAGCCCGCGGCGCGGTACTGCGTCACCAGCTCCGGGCTGTCGCCCACGGTGCCCACCGGCATGCCAAGTGCCTTGCAGCGCTGAACCGCAAGGTTCATCAGTTCCATCACCGCGGGGTGGTGCGGCTCGCCGATGAGGCCCATCGCGGCCGACAGGTCAGACGGGCCGATGAAGAGCGCGTCGACGCCCTTGACCTGCGCGATGGCGTCCAGGCGGTGAATGGCGTCCGGTGTTTCCAGTTGCACGATCACGCCCACATGCTTGTTGGCCGTTTTCAGGTAATGCGGCGTGGTGCCAAAGCGCGAGCCACGGCTCATGCCCGCCACGCCGCGCAGACCCTCGGGCGGGTAACGGGTGGCGGCCACCGCGCGCTCGGCTTCGGCCGCGGTCTGCACCATGGGAAACATCAGCGTGCTGGCGCCGGCATCGAGCACACGCTTGACGACCACGGCATCGTTCCACGGCACACGCACGATCGGCAGCATCTTGGTGCTGGACACGGCTTGCAGCAGCTGCACCACGCCCATCACGTCGAGCGGCGCGTGTTCCATGTCGATCACGCCCCAGTCGAACCCGGCGCAGCCCATGGCTTCGGCGACCAGCGGGCTGGCCGAGACGACCCAGGTGCCGATCGGTGGGTGGCCACCCGAGGACTGCAGAAGTTGCTTCAGGGCATTCATGGTCGTCCTCCAGGTGGGCAAAGAGGGGCGCAGGAACGCAGTGACGTGGGGGTCGTCATCTCAGTCCAGACGGGCCCGCAGGTAGTGCGCGCCGGGAATCGGGTTGTAGTAGTAGGGCGGAACGTCTTCGAAACCCAGGCTGGCATACAGCTCGCGAGCGGACTCCATGTCGTCCAGGGTGTCGAGCAGTATGTGGGAATAGCCGGCGCGGCGCGCGTCGTCGAGCAGCCGTTGCGCCAGCAGGCGCCCGAGGCCAAAACGGCGAAAGGCCGGGCGCACGTACAGGCGCTTCATCTCGCAGGCGTTGGCGCAGTCGGCGTCGGGCAAGGGACGGAACGCGCCACAACCCGCCAGGCCGCCGTCGACCAGGGCCAGCAACAACTGGCCGGCCGGTGCCGCGTAGTCGCCGGGCAAGGCCGCCAACTCAGCCTCGAAACCCTGGAAACACAGATCCACGTCGAGGCTGGCCGCGTACTCGCGAAAGAGCGTGCGGGCGGCGACCAGCAGCTCGGCCGTGTCGGCGGTGACCAGGCGGATCTCGGGGGTGCTCATCGGCGGCAAGGGCTCTCTCAGGCGCCCAGCTTGACCAGCCAGGCCACGCCTGCCGCGCACCCGGCGACCAGGGCCGCCGCCAGGCCGCGTGACAGGGCGCTGTCGGTGGACGCCGGCACCCCGTCGGCCAGGGCCTTGTCGCCGCTGAACATCGGCCCGACCAGGTTCTGCCGCTTCTTGACCAGGTAAAACATGATCGCCAGGATGTGCAGCACCACCAGGCTGATGATCAGCCACTGGCCGTACGTCTTGTGCCACGAGGTGGCCAGGCCGCTGGTGGCGCCGCTCACGAACTTGATCAAGGGGCCGGTGTTGGCGATCTCGTCGTCGGCGATCAGCCCGGTGCCCACTTGAACCGCCAGGATGGCCAGCAGCGCAAACACCGACAGCGCGCCGGTCGGGCTGTGCCCCACGTCGACGTGCTCATCGGCCCGCGCCTGGCCGCGCAGGTAACGCAGCAGCGTGACGGGCGAATAGATGAAGCTCGCAAAGCGCGACCAGCGCCCGCCCACCACGCCCCACAGCAGGCGAAACGCGAGCAGCGTCAGCACCACGTAGCCAAACCTGAAGTGCCACTCCATGGCGTTGCCGCCGATCTTGGCGCTGATGACCGAGCCGATGATGCAGCCGGCCAGCAGCCAGTGGAAAAGGCGCGTGGGCAGGTCCCAGACGCGGGTGGGTCGAAGGCCAGTGGGCATGGTGGCAGCTGAAGTGGGGGCGAGCGGCAAAGATAACCGGTTGTGCCGCGTGTGGCGAGTGGTGGTGGCGAGGGGTGGCGGGTGCTGCCGCATGAGGCCAGGGCCGAACCCAGCGGGCGCGACCGATGCTGCGTACACTGCGCGCCGGGTCGCTGCTCGCCTTGCGAGCCCCGGCCGCCCGGTCCCCAGCCCACCACCCCTCGCCAGGAGAACCCGCATGAAACGTCTGTTCCTTGCCATCGCTGCTTTTGCTTGCCTTGGCACCGCCCTGCCGGCCGCGGCGCAGTTCGCCAAGCCCGAAGACGCCATCAAGTACCGCAAGGCCGCCTTCACCGTGATGGCCGCGCACTTCGGGCGTGTTGCCGCCATGGCCAATGGCCGCATCCCCTTCGACGCCAAGGCGGCGGCCAGCAATGCCGAGATCGCCACCATGATGTCCCCGTTGCCCTATGCGGGTTTCGTTGATGGCTCGGACAAAGGTGACACCAAGGCCAAGCCCGAGATCTGGTCGGAGCGCGCCAAGTTCGATGCGGCTGCCACCAAGATGCAAGACGAAATGGTCAAGCTCAACGCGGCGGCCAAGACGGGCGACATCGCCACCATCAAAGCCGCGGTCGGTGGTGTGGGCCAGGCCTGCAAGGGGTGCCACGACACCTACCGCAAGGAATGACGCGCTCGGCGCTGTGATCACAGGCCCGCCTCGGCGGGCCTTTTCCATGGGGCTTGCAAGGGTGCGGGCGGCGAGGGGCATCCGCTACCATGGCCGGCTGCTGTTGATGCAGCTTTGTCGCTGGGCCTGCGTGTGCCGCATGCCCATCTGAACTGCCTGGCCTTTTTGGCCCCTCACGAGCCCCCTTCGCATGACCTTGTTCTGCCTTCGTCGCGTGTTGCCCCTGAGGGCTCTGGCCCTTTCTGTTGTGCTGAGTGTGAGCGGGGCTTCGAGCCTCGCGGCCGAAGAGGCCGGCGGCACCTTCAACACGCCGGGCTACGCGCCGGCAACGGCGGCCAGCGCGCCGGGCGGGGGGCAACAACAAAGCGCGCCCGGGCAGCGGGCCACGCCGAACATGCCGGCCGGTGCGTCGACCCGGCGCACGGCGGTGCCGGGGCAGCTTGAGCCTGAGGGTGGCTCGCGCCGCATTGAGCTGGTTCCTGCCAAACCGAGCGAGTTCCAGAAGTTCGTTGAGACGGCTACCGGCCGGGCCCTGCCGGTGTTTGGCGCGAGCTTTTTTGTCGACGCTGCCAACAGCGTGTCGACCGCCGACAACGTGCCGGTGTCGAGCGACTACACCGTTGGCCCGGGGGACGAGGTGGTGATTCGCGCATGGGGTGCCATCGACGTGGACTACCGCACCACGGTAGACCGCAACGGCCAGGTCAACCTGCCCAAGGTGGGCAGCTTCACCGTGGCGGGCGTGCGTGCGTCGGAGCTTGAAAAACACCTGCGCGCGCAGATCGGGCGGCTGTACACCAACTTCAACCTCAACGTGGCGCTGGGCCAGCTGCGCGGGGTCAAGATCTTTGTGGTGGGGCCGGCGCGCGTGCCCGGGGTCTACACCGTGCCCAGCCAGTCGACGCTGTTGTCGGCCGTGGTCACGGCGGGTGGCCCCGGCCCCAGCGGGTCGATGCGCAAGGTGCTGCTGCGTCGCAACGGCGCGGTGCTGTCCGAGCTCGACATGTATGAGTTTCTGGTGAACGGCGACAAGTCGAAAGACGTGCAGCTCGTGGCCGGTGACGTGGTGGTGTTCCAGCCGGCCGGGGCCCGCGTCGCGCTGCATGGTGCGATCGACACGCCGGCCATCTATGAGCTCAAGGCCGCGCAAGAGCCGGTGCGTGATGTGCTGCGTTATGCCGGTGGTACGGCGGTGCTGACCAACCCCAACAAGGCGCTGATCGAGCGCATCGACCCGGCGCGCGCGCCGGCTGCGCGTTACGTCGAAGAGCTCAAGCTCGACGAGGCCGGCCTGCAGCGGCCGCTGCGCGACGGCGATGTGCTGACCTTGTTGGCGATCTCGCCGCAGTTTGCCAATGCCGTCACGCTCAAGGGGCATGTGGCACAGCCGCTGCGGTATGCCTTCACGCCGGGCATGCGCATCCGCGACCTCATTCCGAACCGGGACGCACTTGTCTCCCCCGACTTCTATCGGCGCAAGAACCTGCTGGTTCAGGCGCTGGAGGAAGACGACGCACTCTTTGGCAACGTCGGCAAAAAAACGAGCAGCGCCGAGCGCGCCCGGCTTGCCGAAGAACGCAGCGCAGTCGAGCGCGCCAAGAAGGCGCCGGCTGCACTGTTCGATGAGCTCAACTGGGACTACGCCCTCATCGAGCGCCTGAACGCCGACCTCAGCACGCAAGTGATCCCGTTCAACCTCGGCAAGGCAGTGCTGCAAGGCGACGCGGCCAACAACGTCGAGCTGCTGGCCGGTGACGTGGTGACGGTCTACAGCCAAAAAGACATGCGCGTGCCGGTGGCCAAGCAGACCCGCCTGGTGTCGGTCGAAGGTGAGGTGGGTGCACCGGGGGTGTACCAGCTGCTGCCGGGTGAGACCTTGCAGCAGTTGGTCGCGCGTGCCGGTGGCTTCTCGCCGCAAGCGTATGTGTATGGCATGGAGTTCACGCGCGAAGAAACCCGTGCGCGCCAGCGTGAAAACCTGGCCGCCGCCGTGGCGCGCCTGGAGGCCTTGTCTGCCACGCAGGGGGCACGGGATGCCGCCAACCGGCGCGACGACTCCGGCGGCGACCGCAGCGCCGCGGTGAATGCCGCGGCCACCCAGGCCCAGATGGCGCGCCTGAGCCGTGTTCAGCCCACCGGCCGCATTGCGCTGGAGCTGCAACCGGGCGACACCACGATCAGCTCCTTGCCCGATGTACCGCTCGAACACGCCGACCGCATCGTGGTGCCGGCCCGCCCGGGTTTCATCACGGTGGCGGGTGCGGTGGTCAACAACAACGCCTTGTTGTGGAAGCCGGGCCGCACCGTGGGCGACTACCTCAAACAAGCCGGCCTGGACGAAGCCGCCGAGCCCGACAACATGTTCGTGCTGCGGGCCGACGGCACCGTCAGCCACGCCAGCGATCGGCGCGGCTTCTTCGGCATGGGCAGCCTGCAGTCACAGCCCATTCAACCGGGCGACGCGATCGTGGTGCCCACGCAGCTCGACTTCGAAACCTGGGGCCGTGCGCTCGTGCGCAACCTCAAGGATTTCGGCCAAATCTTTTACCAGTTCGGCCTGGGCGCGGCGGCGATCCAAACGCTGCGCAAATGACCGAGGCCCGCATGAACAAACCCGATCCCCAGATGCTGGCGCAAGACGTTGACAACCTGGACGACGGCCCCAGCGTGGGCCTGCTCGACCTGCTCACCTGGCTGGGAGAAGGCAAACGGTTGATCGCGGCGGTGACGGCGGTTGCCGTGGTGGGCTCGGTCGTGTTCGCCTTGCTCAAACCCAACATCTACACCGCGCGCACCACCCTGCTGCCACCGGGCTCACAGCAGCAAAGCAGCTCGGCGGCCGCGCTGGCCGCACTGGGTTCGCTGGGGGGGCTGGCGGGCGGGTTGGCAGGCAAGACCCCCGACGAGCTCTATGTGAACCTGCTCAAGAGCGACAGCGTTCAGCGTGCGCTCGCCACCAAGTTCGACCTTTACAAGCGCTACCAGATCGAAACCTACGAAGTGCTGCGCGCGGCGATCCCGGGCAGGGTGCGCGTGTCGTCCGACAAAAAGTCGGGCGTGATCACGGTCGAGGTGGACGACAAGGAGCCCAAGTTTGCGGCCGAGCTGGCCAATGGCTACGCGGCCGAGGTCACCAAGCTGCTGGGTCGCCTGGCCGTGTCAGAGGCCCAGCAGCGCCGTGTGTTCTTTGACCAGCAGCTCAAGGAAACCAAAGAAAACCTGGTGAAGGCCGAACAGGCGCTGCGCAGCGTGCAAGAAAAGTCCGGAATGATTGTTCTGGACCAGCAGGCCGAAGCCATCATCAAGGCGGTGGCCGAGCTCAAGACCAGAATCATCGAACGTGAGGTGCGCTTGAAGGTGATGCGCACCGGCGCCACGGCGGAAAACCCCGACGTGCAAATGCTCAGCTCCGAGCTGTCGGCGCTGCGCGGCGAGCTGGTGCGCATGGAGTCGGCCTCGGGCACCACGGCACCACGGGGCCGTGGTGGCATCGACATCCCGGTGGGCAAGCTTCCGGCCGCGGGGCTCGAATACGTGCGCGCGGCACGTGAAGTGAAGTTCCAGGAAACCATGCTGGTCAGCATGCTGCGCCAGTTCGAGATCGCCAAGCTCGACGAGGCCAAGGAAGGGCCGGCCCTGCAGCAGGTCGACGTGGCCATGCCGCCCGACCGCAAATCCAAGCCCGCGCGCGCGCTCATCGTGATGGCTGCGACGCTGGCGGCCCTGTTGGGCGCCAGCGTGTTTGTCATCGCGCGGCGTTACCGAGGCCTGCTGCGTGAGCAAGACCCCGAGAGTGCACAAGCCTGGGCGAAGCTCGCACAAGCCTGGCGCCTGCGCGGCAAGGGCTGACAGGGTGAGAGTTTTTTAACTTCCGTTCGGGCTGAGAGCCTGAGAGTTTTTTGATTTCCGTTCGCCCTGAGCGATGTATTCGTCGCGAGGCGACGAAAGGCGTTGGCAAGAAACAGGGCGAGCGGGTGGTAGCGTTGTGGGTGAACGCCTGAGGGTGCGAGACCGATAGAGCACTGGTGCGTGACTGCCCGACCCTGAGTGTGGTCTTGGCATCGTCGGCGACTTTGGTGAGCACGAGTTGCAGCGAGCGCGCTGCCACTCGTGCATCCCGATTGAGAGACTGAGCAAACCGACATGCCAGCAGCCCCCGGGCGTTCTCCTTCAATTCTGGAGCAAACCCATGGCCATGCGAACCCGCAAACCTGAATGGACAATCACCCACCCCAACGCTGCCGCCGTCGATGTCGGCTCGGCCCACCATCATGTGGCCGTACCGCCTGATCGAGACGACCAAGCGGTACGCGAATTTGGCTGCCACACCAGCGACTTGATGATGCTGGCCGACTGGTTGGTGGCCTGCAAAGTCGACACCGTTGCGCTGGAGTCCACGGGCGTGTACTGGATAGCGCTGTACGAAGTGCTCGAATCGCGCGGGCTCGACGTGTGGCTTGTCAACGCCAAGAGCGTGCGCCACGTCAGCGGGCGCAAGTCTGACGTGCTCGACTGCCAATGGCTGCAGCAGCTGCACACATTCGGCTTGCTGCGCCGTGCGTTCCGCCCCGACGCGCAGGTGTGCGAGCTG
Source organism: Rhizobacter sp. (assembly GCA_046598195.1). Lineage (GTDB taxonomy): Bacteria > Pseudomonadota > Gammaproteobacteria > Burkholderiales > Burkholderiaceae_C > Rhizobacter. Next base: position 7,951 of record JBKJJF010000012.1, read on the forward strand.
CGCGAGATCGTGCGCCTGCGCGAAGGGGTGCTCGAAGACCGCGCACGCCACGTGCAGCGCATGCAAAAGGCGCTCACCCAGATGAACGTGCAGCTCATGACCGTGCTCAGCGACATCGTGGGCGAGAGCGGGCAAGCCATCATTCGCGCCATCGTGGCGGGTGAGCGCGACGTGCATCGCTTGGCTGCGCTGCGCAACTACCGCGTGCACGCCAGCGCCGACGAGATCGCCAGCAGCTTGCAAGGCACCTGGAAGGCCGAGCACCTGTTCTGCCTGACGCACGAGCTGGCCAGCTATGATTTCTTGAGCGCACGCCTGGACCTCATTGACGCGCAGATCCAGGTGCAGCTCAAAGGCTTGGGGACATACGACAAGACGCCTGCGGCCAACCCCAACAAGGGGCGAGCCAAGAACGCAGCCAAGTTCGATCTGCGCACAGCGCTGCTGAACTGGAGCGGGGTGGACCTCACGGCGGTGCCGGGCATCGATGTGACGACGGCGCTGAAGGTGCTGGCCGAGCTGGGCCCGACGCTCCACAAATTCGAGACGGCCAAGCGCTTTTGTTCGTGGCTGGGGTTGTGCCCGGGCACACGCATCACGGGAGGCAAGCGCATCAGTGGGCAGAGCAAGCGTTTGCGCAACCGAGTCAGTCAAGCCTTCAAGCTGGCCGCTCAGGGCTTGAGCCGAGCGAAGTGCGCGATGGGTGCGTACTACCGGCGTTTGAGTTTGCGCATGGGTTCAGCCAAGGCCATCACCGCGGTGGCCCACAAGCTTGCTCGGGTGGTCTACGCCATGCTTACGGGCCAAGCGCAGTACGTGGAGAAAAAGCAAGACGTGCACGAAGAGCGCTACCGCGCCAAGGCACTCAAGGGCATCCAGCGACGTGCCGCAGAGATGGGCTTCGACCTCATCCCAAAGTCTCCCTCGCCAGCCGTTTGAGGGTCGACTGCCACTTTAGGGGCGTTCGCAAGTCATTGATTTACAAAGAAAAAAAAGCTGTTTCTTGAGAGGTATCGAAGGGTGCGCAGTGCACATTCGCTGCCCTTCGATTCGCGAAGCGAACCCTGTCCTGAGCTTGTCGAAGGGTCAGGGCGAACGGAGATTAAAGGGCCACTGTCTCAGCGCACCGCCGCACTGCGCAGGCGTTTCGCCACAAAGGCCACACACACCGCGGTCAACAGCACGCACACCAGCAGTGGCACCGCCACCTGCTCAAGCCCGAAGCCCTCGCCCTTGAGCACACGCATCATCAGCGTGTACTGGGCGAGTGCCGGCACCCACAGGTGCCACGGCGCTTCACCACTTTGGTTGAAGGTGGTCACCAGCGGCAGCAGCGACACACCCAGCACCACCAGCGTGCTGCTGGCCTGCGCCTCCTTGAAGCTCTTGCAACGAATGGCCACCGCCATCAGCACCGCTGACAAGGCCGCGGCAAACGGCAACAGCACCGCGAGAAACAGCAGCGCCTCACGCAGGCCAAACTGAAACAGCGCCTGCAGCGTGTCGCTGCGCAACAGCCACTGCGCCGGCAAAAAACTCAAGCAACTGAGCACCGCAATCAACATCGCCAGCGAGGCCACCGCGCCCCACTTGCCCAGCACCAGCGCGGCGCGTGCGGCGGGTGTCATCAACAGCGGCTCCAGTGAAGCGCGCTCACGCTCACCCGCCGTGGTGTCGAGCGCCGCGTTGAGCGCGCCATACAGCACCGCCATCAACACGAAGAACGGCAACATGCCGGTGAGCTGCGCGGCGCGTGTCTGCGTGCTGGCGAGGTCACGCTCTTGCACCAGCAGCGGCTGCAGCAGCTCGGGCGACACACCACGCATCAACAGGCTCAGCTGGCCACGCTCGCGGCCATAAGCGTTCACCAGCTGGGCGGCGCGGTTCGCACTGGCTTGTGATGGGCGGTTGCCGCTGTCAGAGATCACCTCGACCACCGGCTGTTCACCGGCCAGCAGGAGCGCCTCGAACCGCTCAGGCAAAAGCAGCACCGCATCGGCCAGCTTTGATTGGCGCAACTGCGTTTCGTAATCGGCCGGCGCGGGCTTGACGCGGTAACTCTGGCGCTCCAGAAAGTTCTTCAAGCCCGGCGCGTGTTCGATGCCGGCCACCACCACCTCACGCCGCTCGGCCTGCGCTTCGAACGAAGCCAACAGGCCCGAGAGCGCGATCAACACCATCGGCCCGAGCAACACGGCCGAGAGCAGCACCATCATCAGCGTGCGGCGGTCGCGCAACGCATCGACCAGCTCCTTGCAAAACACCGCAAAGGCCACGCTCAACCCCGTCATGCCAACACCTGCTCTGGAAAGGCGAGCTGCACAAACGCTTGCTCGAAGTCACTCTGCCCGGTCTGCTGCAACAGCTGCGCCACGCTGCCGGTGGCGACGGTGCGGCCGTGCGAGACCACCACCACGCTGTCGCACAGGCGCTCTACCTCTTGCATGATGTGGGTCGAAAACACGATGCACTTGGCGCCACCTTCGGGGGTGCGCAAAAAGCGCAGCGTGTCGCGCAACGCACGTGTGGCCAGCACATCGAGGCCGTTGGTGGGTTCATCGAGCACGATGTTGGCCGGGTCGTGCACCAGCGCACGCGCCAGCGCGGTTTTCATGCGCTCGCCCTGGCTGAAACCTTCGGTGCGGCGGTCAAGCAAAGCCGTCATGTCGAGCATGCGCGCGAGGCTCTCGGCGCGCTCGGCAGCCGCCTCGCGCGCCATGCCTTGCAAGGCGCCGTAGTAGACGATGTTTTCACGCGCCGTGAGCCGCGGGTAGAGGCCGCGCGAATCGCTCAGCACCCCCATGCGCGCCTGCGCTTCGCGCGGGTGGCGGATCACGTCAATGCCGTCCACCGTCATCTGCCCGGCATCCGGCGTGATCAGCCCGGCCAGCATGCGCAGCGTGGTGGTCTTGCCGGCGCCGTTGGGCCCGAGCAGGCCGGTGATCTGGCCGTCGGGCGCGTTGAAGCTCACCTCGCTCACGGCCTTCACCGGCTCGGCCGTGCGGCGCAGGCGCCACCCCACACGCGGCGCGGCAAACTGTTTGGCCACGGCGTTGATGACGATCATGGGCGGGCCTCCAGCGTCAGCGGCTGAAACACGGGCGGGCGCGGAATGCTCTGCGCACAGCGCACGTCCAGCGCGAGTGCCGCCGTGTCGTCGTTCGCATCAAAAAACCGCTGCATCAGCTCGGGCATGCAGCCCAGGCTCATCACGCCATGGCCGGCGTGGGGCACCACCACAGGGCGCGCCTTGGCGCCCAAGGCCTGGGCCACCCGGGCCGCGTGGCGCGGCGGCGTGGCGGGGTCGAGGCCGCCGCTCAGCAGCATCACCGGCACGGGGCTCACGGGCAGCGTGTAAAAGGCCGCCGGCAAGTCACCACGCGGCCAGTCGGCACACACCCGCTGGTACAGGCGCGCGCCCTGGTCGCCAAAATCGGCACCGGGTGTGTCGGTGCTTTGTGCCAGGCGCGGCACGTCTTCGGCACACACCACCGAAAAGTGCATGCCCGCCGCAATGGCCATGCCCTTGCGCGCCGCCAGGCCACTGCCGAGCGTCAACAAGGCCTGCACACGGCCCTGCGTCGCCTCATGGATCGCCACCGGCAGCGCCTGTGCCAGCACCGGCGAATACAAGGCGCCGCGCACCGCTTGCAAGGCCATGTCGCGCGTGAGCATGAAGCTCTCGGGCTGGCCGCTCAGCGGGTGCAACACCGTCACACGCTGCGGCAAACGCTGC
>JBKJJF010000081.1:0-9624 GCA_046598195.1 Rhizobacter sp.
CTTCGGTGGCGCACGCGGCCGCACCGACGTGCCAAGAATCGTCGACTGGTACATGGACGGCAAGATCAACATCGACGACCTGATCACCCACCGCCTGAAGCTCGACGACATCAACCAGGGTTTCGAGCTGATGAAAAGCGGCGAGTCGATCCGCTCGGTGGTGATGTACTGATGATGTCGCTCAGCGAACACGCCTGCTTCGGTGGTGTGCAAGGCTTCTACCTGCACGAGTCGTCGGAGATCGGCTTGCCGATGAAGTTCGGCGTGTTCGTGCCGCCGCAGGCCAAGGCGGGCCCGGTGCCGGTGCTGTTTTACCTGGCCGGGTTGACCTGCAACGAAGAGACCTTTGCCATCAAGGCCGGCGCGCAGCGCCACGCTGCCGAACACGGCCTGATGCTGGTGAGCCCGGACACCAGCCCGCGTGGTACCGGCGTCGAAGGCGCCGATGCGGCGTGGGATTTCGGCACCGGCGCGGGCTTCTACCTCGATGCAACACAAGCGCCCTGGAAGAAACACTGGCGCATGGGCAGCTACATCACGCAGGAGCTGCGCAAGCTCGTGCTGGCGAACTTCCCGGCGCGTGCCGATCGGGTGGGCCTGTTCGGCCATTCGATGGGCGGGCATGGGGCGCTGACGCTGGCGTTGAAGCACCCCGACCTGTACCAAAGTGTCTCGGCCTTCGCGCCGATCGCTGTGCCCATGCAGTGCCCATGGGGGGTGAAGGCCTTCAGCGGCTACCTCGGCGACGACAAGGCCGCCTGGGCCCAGCACGACGCCACCGAGCTGGTGAAGGCGGGCGCGCGCGCACCGCATCTGCTGATCGACCAGGGCCTGGGCGACAAGTTTCTGGCCGAGCAGCTGCGCCCGCACTTGTTCGAAGAGGCTTGTGTGAAGGCCGGCCAGCCGCTCACGCTGCGCCGCCACGCGGGCTACGACCACGGCTACTACTTCATCAGCACCTTCATGGCCGACCACCTGGCCCACCACGCGAAGGCTCTCGGTCCTCTGTAAGAAAGCGCGGCGCCCACCCGGGCAATCCATTATTGAACGGTCGTGCAATTTGGTGACCATCATTGGCCCCCGGGCGTTTGGTGGCGGCCGCTTACTGGTATTGCCCTGCTGTTTCTTCAAGCGCTCGATGGGGTGCCACGCCCGATGTCCGGGCCAAGGCCCACAACATCACTGGAGAGAGACACCATGAGCTTGCGATTCCAACCCGGCCTCAGGCTGGGTGTTTTCATCAAGGCCCTGGCCGGCCTGCTGGCGCTGGGCCTGAGCACCTGGGCCAGCGCGGCGCCGGGTGTGCGCAGCGTGCCGAGCTGCACCAAGGTCAACGTCAGCAGCACCATCGAGGTCGCGGCCGGCACCACCTGGGACGGCGTGGCCCGCTACGGCCGTTGGGTCTGCCTGGTGGGCACCGCGTCGAACATGACGGGCGACCAAAGCGAGTCACAGATCCCGATGTTCAGGTTGAACAACGGCGCCACGGTGAAGAACGTGGTCATCGGCGACGGCGCCAAGGGCAGCGGCACCGCCTTGGCGGCCGGTGGCGCCGACGGCGTGCACTGCTACGGCGTGTGCAACATCACCAACGTCTACTGGGCCGACGTCGGCGAAGACGCGGCGACGCTCAAGCCGCAGAGCGGCGTGACCGGCCGGCTGACCATCAGCGGCGGCGCGGCCTTCAAGGCCCGGGACAAGGTCTTCCAGCACAACGGCAACGGAACCCTGGTGATCCAGGACTTCTACGCCGACAACATCGGCAAGCTCTACCGCTCGTGCGGCAATTGCGCGCCGCAGTACGCGCGCAGGGTCACGATCAACGGCGTGCGCCTGGGCACGGTCAACACCTCGGTGGCCGGTGTCAACAGCACCTACGACAGCTATTCGGGCATCAGCGGCCAGTACGACGTGGCCACGATCAGCGACCTGGCCTACTCCGGCAGCAAGCCCCGGTGCGACACCTACGTCGGCACCGGCAAGGGCCGCGAGCCGGGCAAGGACACCAACGCAAGCCGCATCGCCCGCTCCTGCCTGTTTCGCTGAGTGATTCGCTGAGTGATTCGGTAGGTGACGATGCTGCCGCGGCGTGCCCACTTTGTCTGGCCTGCGCTGGCCCTGGGGCTGGTGTGGGGCCTGCTGCGCCTGACGGGCAGCGGCGACGAGGTCGGCTCGCCGTTGGAAGAGGCTGCGCCTGCCGCCGTGTCGCGGCCGGCGCCGGCCTTTGCGACGGTCGTGAGCCCCGCTGCCGCGCACGCTGACCTGGCCGCCGTGCTGGCGGCGCTGGCGCCACGCTGGCGGGCCCTCGCGGTGGCCCCTGACGCCGCTTTCCTGCGCGACAGCGTCGCCCAGCTCCAGCCCTGGCTGGTGCGCCAGCCCGAGCCGCTCTGGCCCGCGCTGGCCGGCTTCGGGCCGCAAGCGTGGACGCTGGGCGTGGCCCTCGTCATGGCCGTGCTGCCCACCGACCCTGCGGCCGCGCTGCGCCATGCCGCCGAGCTGGCCCGCGTGCTGCCGGCGCAGGCCGAGACCATCTATGCCTCGCTGCTGGAGCCCTGGGCCCAGCGGCGCGAACATGCGCTGCTGCTGGAGGCTCTGGCCCTGGCACCGCTGCGCGAAGACGCCCGCGAGCGCCTGCGTCAGGAGGCAGCGGCACGCTGGGCCGAGACCGACCCCGCGCGCGCGGCCGCCTGGGTGCAGCAGACGGGCGGTGCGGCCCCGCTGCTCCCCGCCATCCACGACCGCTGGATCAACCACGATGCCCGCTCGGCGACCGCCTTCGCGAGCAGCCTGCCCGGCCCGCAACGCGAGGCGCTGCTGCGCGAGGCGGTGTCTCGCTGGCTGGCGCTGGACGGCGCCGCGGCGCGCGAGTGGCTGCGTTCACAAGGGCCGCAGGGCGGGCTCGATGCGACCCTCGCCCTGCACGCCAGCTCCGACGAGCTGCTGCGCCATCAGCCCGACGAAGCGCTGGCCGTGGCGCAGCGCATCAGCGACCCGGCCCTGCGCTGGCAGACGCTGGTGACGATGGCGCGCCACCTCGACGACATCGACCCCGCGCTGACCGATCAGTGGCCGAACCGGCTGCCGCTGATGCCCGGCGAACGCGCTCGCCTGCTGGCCGAGGCGCGTGCACCTCTGCCCGTGCAGCAGGACGAGTGATTGAAGCGAGGGCCCGTGCCGGGGCCGATCAGGCCTGCCAGACGCCCCAGCCCTTTTCACGCAACCCGATCGCCAGCTCGACCTCCATGTCGCGCGCGCCGTTGTAGGGCATCGGGTTGTAGACCTCGTAGACCTGCGGCAACAAGCGCAGCCCGTACTCGAACACAAAGCGGTTCGACTGAATGCCGGCCTTGTGCTTGTCGAAACGCAGGTCCGGGTTGAGCCCGGTCATGCCGACGTAGACAAAGGGCTTGCCCAGTTCGTAGCCCGGGTTGGCGGCGCGAAAGCGCGGGTTGTTCCACACCGGGTCGGCGAGTTCGACCACGTACACGTGGTAGTGGTGCGAGCGGGGCGTCTTGGGGAAAGTTTTGGGGGAAGTTTTGGCGGCGGCTTTGCGGGGCATGGCTTCTACAATTCTCGCCTTCATACCTCGCCTTCATGCCGCGCCCACCCAAGAAGCCCCGCTCCGTGAGCATCCGTGATGTGGCCGAGCTGGCGGGCGTGTCGCTGGGCAGTGCCTCGCGGGTCATCAACAAGGTCGACAACGTGAGCGCCGCCACGCGCGAGAAGGTCGAGGCCGCGATCGGCGCGCTGGGCTATCGGCCCAACCACGCAGCGCAGTCTCTGCGGCTGCGCACCACGCGCACCATCGGCTGCCTGCTCACCGACGTGACCAACCCGCTGTACGCCAAGCTGTTTCGCGCGCTCGAAGAGCGCATGCGCCACGCCGGCTACATGATGCTGTTGGCCAACAGCCTGAACCTCGCTGAGCGCGAGATCGACATCCTCGGCACCTTCAAGTCGCGTGGCATGGACGGCGTGTTGATCGCCCCCGGCAGTGAGCGCGACCCGCAGGTGCTGGCGGCCGTGCGCGAGCTGGGCATCCCCTGCGTCATCCTCGACCGCGACATGGACACCCGCAGCGACTGCGTGCTGTTCGACCACGTGCCCGGCATGAAGCGGGTGGTGGCGCACCTGGCCGGGCTCGGGCACCAGCGTCTGGCGCTGGTCGTGTCGCAGTCAGCCAACCGGCCGATACGCCGGCGCATCGAAGGCTTTCGCAGTGGGCACAAGGCACAGGGCCTGGTGCTGGATGAAACGCTGATCGTGCAGCTGCCGCATGCCACGAGCCCGGCCTATGCGGCCGTGCACACGCTGCTGCAGCGCGCCGACCGGCCGACCGCCATCGTGGCCATGGGCACCAACATCCTCAACGACACGCTGAATGCCATCAACGCCTGCCAGCTGCGCATCCCGCAAGACATCTCGGTGGTGTCGATCGGCGACCCCGACTTTGCGGCCCACCACGTGCCGCCGATCTCGTCGCTGTGTGTGGATCTGGAGCAGGTGGCCGAGGTGGGCAGCGAGCTGCTGCTCTCGCGCATGCGCGGCGAGGCGGGTGAGGCGCCCCGCACCGAGCACGTCAAAAACACATTCGTCGAACGTGCCTCGTGCGGGCCCGCGCCCCAGCGGGCGCGGCGCCGCGCTTCGTAACTGAACCGGAACCGCAACCGAAACGGCGGTCGGCTGTTTAGCTGCGCGCGGCGCGGGTGGTCGGCAGGCCGAAGCTGGCGCAGGCTTTCGGGTCGAGCACCGGTGCGGGCTCGTTGACGCGTGCCATCGCCGTCGTGATGGCTGGCAGCGCGGGCGACTTCAGCAAGGCGGCTGCCACGTTGGGGCTGGGCTCGAAACCGCACTCGATCACGGTGTAGAGCAAGGCCTGGTATTGGGCCTGGCTGATGTGGCGCAGCAGGGCCCGGTCGGCTCCGCTCAGCTGGGAACCGTTGGCATGGGCGGCCACACCGGGCAGGCAGATCAATGCCGCAAAAATCAGTTTTTTCATCACGTTGACTACTTAAAAGGTATGGCCTTGTGAGCCGACGGGTGAAGACTATCGGGTTATCCCTGAGTGCAACACATGTGGTTACATGTTGGCTTGCTGCGCCGCGCAATCCGTCGCGCAATCTCTGGCCGCCCTGTTCTTGCCCGGTTACTCAGTGCTCGCCGCGAGACAGCCAAATAAACACGCCCAGCGCGAGCAGGCCCATGGTCGCCACGAGGGCGCCCAGGCTGACGCTGCTGTGGATGGGCAGGCTCACCACCAGCAGGCTGCCGAGTGAGCCTGCCCCCATGCGCATGCAACCTGAGAGCGCCGACGACGAGCCCACCAGCGTGGGCGCCACGCTCATGCTGCGCAGCGAGGCGGTGGGCATCAAGAGGCCGTTGCCCAGGCCGAACAGGAACATGGGCAAGGCAATCAGCGGCGCCACCGGCCCGAAGGTGATGCCGAAGACGGCGACCAGCGCGCCCGCGCTCACGATCAGCAGGCAGCCCGATTCGATCAGCCGCCGCTGCGGCACACGCGCCGCGATCTGGGTGGTGACGAAGTTGCCCACCACGTAGCCGATGGGCGGCATGGCACCGTAGATGCCGAAGGCCGCCGCACTCACGTGCAAGCCACCGATCAGCAGCACCGGCAGCTGGGTGTTGTAGGCAAAGATGGCCAGCGCGCCGAGTGCCACCGGCAAGGTGTTGGCCATGAAGCGCCGGGTGCGGATGAGCTGCGCATAACCGAGCAAGAGGCGCCAGCCGCCGTGGGCGTGGCGGCGCGCTGGCGGCAGCGTCTCGATCAGCCCGCGTGTGGCCGCCGCGCACAGCACCGCGCCCATCAAGGCAAACAGCAGCAGGTTGGCGCGCCAGCCAAAACTTGTCTGCACCAGCCCACCGACCATCGGCGCGACGATGGGGGCAATGGCGATCGACATGCCCAGGTGCGCGCTGGCGCGGGCGGCATCCACATCGTTCATCGCGTCGCGCACCATCGAGCGCGAGAGCACCGTGCCGCCTGCCGCGCCAATGCCCTGCACCACACGCGCCACGATGAGGGTGGTGATGCTGTCGGCCAGCCAAGCGGCCACGCTGCCGAGCAGGAACACCCACAACGAGAACAGCCCGACACGGCGGCGGCCGACACGGTCGCTCCAGGGCCCCACCACCAGCATGAAAGCCGCCATGGCGCCCAGGTAGGCGGTGACGGTGAGCTGCACTTGGCCGATGGGCGTGCCGAAGTCACGCGCCATGGCCGGCAGCGAAGGCAGGTAGGCCGACGACGCAAACAGGCCGACCGCCGGCATGGCGCTCAGCAGCCACAGGGGCGCGATCTGTGGTGCAGCGTCGTGGGTGTGTGGCATCAGGCCAGGCTCAGCACAACCTTGCCGAAGTGTGCGTTGCGGGCCATGTGGGCGAGCGCCTCGGCGGCCTCGTCGAACGGGAATGTGCGGTCGATCGGCAGCACGAGCCGGCCGGCGGCGAGGGCTTCGCCCAGGTCGGTGCGCATGCGGCGGTTGAGCTCGCGCACCTCTTCCACGCTGCGGGTGCGGAAGGTGACGCCGATGTAGTGAATGCGTTTCAGCGCATGCAGGTCGAAGTCGAACTCGGCGCGGGTGCCGGCCAGTCGGCCCACGTTGACGATGCGCGCGCGCACCGCGCAGGCGCGCATGTTCTGGTTGGCTTGTGCGCCCGAGAGCTGGTCGACGATGAGGTTCACGCCCTTGCCGTCGGTCGCGTCGAGCGCCTGTTGTGGCCAGGTGGTGTCGCTGCTGTCGAGCGTGAGCTGCGCGCCGAAGTGCGGCAGGCGCTCACGCCGTGCGGGTGTGGTCGAGGTGCCGATCACCAGGCCGGCGCCCATCAGGCGTGCGATCTGCAGGCCCATCAAACCGACTCCCGATGACGCGCCCTGGATCAGCACCGCGTCACCCGCTTGCAGCCGGCCGTTGGTGACCAGCGCATCGTGCATGGTCTGCAGCGCCACCGGCAAGGTGGCGGCCTGCTCGAAGCTCATGGCCTGCGAGGGCAAGGGCATCACGCGGCCCTTGTCGGCCACGGCGTATTCGGCGAACGCGCCACGGCCCGAACCCATCACCCGGTCGCCGCGTTGCAGGCCATGCACACCGCTGCCGAAGCCGACCACCTCGCCGGCCCACTCCATGCCGATCAAGCTGCCGGGGCCGCCCTGGCTGCCATGCGCATGGCCGGCCGCCATGCCGATGTCGGCACGGTTCAGGCCGCAGGCGCGCACACGCACCAGCACCTCGTCGGTGCCGGGTTGTGGCACGGGAACCTGCTGGATTTGCAGGCCAACGGCCCCGGCTTGTACGGCTGCTTTCATCGTTTGCATGGGGCCTCTTCTCGATTCAAAAACCCGCCCGAACGGTAGCCCTTCAGCCCGGCGTGCGCACCACACCAATGCTCAAGCCCCCGTCGAGCAGCAGTGCATGGCCGTTGACGTAGCTCGATTCGTGCGAGATGAGGTACAGCGTGGCATAGGCCACCTCCCAGCCGGTGCCCTGGCGGCCGAATGGCACGGCCAGCGCGCGGTTCGGGCGCCGGCGGGTGGCGTCGCGGCCCATGGGAGTGTCCATCAGGCCGGGCAGCACGGCGTTGCAGCGGATGCCCTTGGGTTCACCGGCCACCGCGATGGCGCGCGCCAGTGACACCTGCGCCGCCTTCGACGACTCGTAGGCCGGGTTGCGGCTCGCGTTGCGCAGGCTGGCCAGCGATGACATCAGCACGATGGCGCCGCCCGCGTCCATCACCTCCAGCGCGGCCTGCGAAAAGAACATGTGGCTGCGCAGGTTGACGGCGTATTCCTTGTCCCAGCTCTCGGGCGTGATCTTGGCGAGCGGCAGGCCGTGCGAGATGCCCACGTTGAGCACCAGGCCGTCGAGGCCGCCGAGCCGTTGTGCGGCGCGTTGCACCAGTGGGGCGATGGCCGAGACGTCGCTCACGTCGGCCACCTCGGCGTCGGCGCTGCCGCCTTCTTGGCGGATCTGTTCAACGGTGTGCTGGGCGGCTTCGGCGTTGATGTCGACGCAGACCACGCTGGCCCCTTCACGCGCCAACAGCACCGAGATGGCGCGGCCGTTGCCGATGGGCGGGTTGTCTTCGGGGATGCTGCGCTGGCCGGCGCCGATGACCAGCACACGCCGGCCTTGCAGGCGGCCGCGGCCGGGAACCTGGCCCAAAGTTTCGGGAAACATCTGGCGGCTGGGGTCGGTGGCGGTGGGGGCGAGGTTCATGCGGTGTCCTGGTTCGGGTGGAGAGTCAACAAGCGTTCGGGCTGAGGTATCGAAGCCGTGTGCTGCTGACGCTGGCCTTCGAGACCTCAGGCCGAACGGTTTGTCTTGCGCGCCTTACTTGAAGGTGCCCGGCGGCTCGATGTCAACCTCGAAGTTTTCGAGGAAGCGGCTCACCAGCATGTAGAAACCGATGGTCAGCACCAGCTCTGCCGTCTGCCGGTGGTTGAGCTGGGCGGTGAGGGCGTTGAAGAGTTCGTCGGGCGCCTTCACGTCACGGAACACCGTGTCGGTGAACTGCAGCACCAGCCGCTCGATCTCGTTGAACACCGAGGTGTCGGCGCCCACCTCGAGCGCGGCGACCTTCTCGTCGCTCAGGCCCACTTGTTTGGCCACGCGCTTGTGCTGGTGCACCTCGTAGCTGGCCTGGCTCAAGATGCCCACCCGCAGGATGGCGATCTCGCGCAGCTGAGAGTTGAGCTCGTTGTCACGCAGCAGCGCCGAGCCCAGCGCCAGAAAGCCCGAGGCCGCCGACACGCCGGCATGCGGCAGCATGCGGTAGAGGTTGAGCGGGTTGCGCGACTTCAGCAGCGCCTGGTACGACTCGGGCGCCTGGGCCATGTCGAAGTAGGGAATGCGGGCCATCAAGGTCTCCTGTGAGGGGCTCAGCAGGCCATCGTAGGGGTGTTCGTGAAACGTTTCATCAGCGCTAACACCGAGCCCGCGCGTCACCTGCGAGACAAGGGTGTTCTGCGGTGGACGACAATCCGCAGCTGCTGCCGCGCCTGCCCATGAACCTCTCCTGCGACCCTTCCTTCGAGCGCCTGATGGCGGGCCTTGCGGCGAGCCTGAACGAGGGCCACTTCGTCAAGCTGGTGCTCGCCAAGCCCGTGCGTGCGAGCGACGACCTGCTGCGTGTCACGGCGCGCCGGGTTGAGCTGCGCGGTGAGGCGGCGCTGTCGCTGCTCTACACCCACAAAACGCGCGACATCACCAAGAACCATTCAGTGAGCGATGGTGTGGCGCTGCTGGGCGAGATGCTGGGTGCGACCTTCCACAACGCGCACCTGTTGATGCGTGGTGAAGAGTGGCAGCTCGCGATCAGCAAGAAGGGGCAGTGCACGCTGCGTGTCGTCAAAACCGATCAGGTGGTTGAGGCCCCCACCACACACGACCGCGAAAAGCAGCGCTGGCTGGAAATCACCCGCCCTTTTCTCACCGAGCTGGGTGTGACCACGGCGCAGCACCAGCTGGTGCCGGCGATGGCGCGCAAGTGGAAGCAGATCAACAAGTTTGTCGAGGTGTTTGCGCATGCGCTCGCCGCCTCGCCGCTGGCGGGCGCGAAGCAGCTCAACGTGATCGACTTCGGCTCGGGCAAGGGCTACCTCACCTT
>JBKJJF010000127.1:0-12645 GCA_046598195.1 Rhizobacter sp.
ACTCATGAAGACCTTCAGCGCCAAGCCGGCCGAAGTGACGCACGAGTGGTTTGTGATTGACGCCACCGACAAGGTGCTCGGACGTGTTGCCAGCGAAGTGGCACTCCGTTTGCGCGGCAAGCACAAAGCCATTTACACGCCTCACGTCGATACCGGTGATTTCATCGTCGTCGTCAACGCAGACAAGATCCGCGTGACTGGCAACAAAGCCACCGACAAGGTGTACTACCGTCACTCGGGTTACCCGGGCGGTATCCACGCCACAACTTTCAAGGACATGCAGGCCAAGCACCCCGGTCGCGCGCTCGAGAAAGCCGTCAAGGGCATGTTGCCGAAAGGCCCACTGGGCTACGCGATGGTCAAGAAGCTGAAGGTGTACGCCGGTGGTTCCCACCCGCACACCGCCCAGCAGCCCAAAGTGCTGGACATCTAAGGAGCGGTGATGATCGGAAATTGGAACTACGGAACCGGCCGCCGCAAATCTTCGGTGGCCCGCGTTTTCATCAAAAAGGGCACCGGCCAGATTCTCGTCAACGGCAAGACCGTCGATGAGTATTTTGGTCGCCAGACCTCCATCATGGTCGTGAAGCAGCCTCTGGTGCTGACCTCCAACGACGGCGCTTTTGACGTCAAGGTCAATGTGCACGGTGGTGGCGAGTCGGGTCAGGCCGGCGCAGTGCGCCACGGCATTACCCGTGCGCTGATCGACTACGACGAAACGCTGAAGCCCGCGCTCAAGCACGCCGGCTTTGTCACGCGTGATGCGCGTGAAGTTGAGCGTAAGAAGGTTGGTCTGCACGGCGCCCGTCGTCGTAAGCAGTTCAGCAAGCGCTGATCCAACGATAGCCCCTCGGGGTTTCGTGCAAAAAGGCCGCTTCTCAGCGGCCTTTTTCATGGGCGGAGGTGCTTGCATACACCTGCAAGGTTTGGACACAGGCCGGGGCTGAAGGCGCTCCTACAATCGCGCCTCACCCGCTTTATTGCACTCAAACCACCCACGCCATGCGCTGGAAACTGCTACGCCGACGACTGTCGATCAGTGCGCCTCGCATGATCGTTCGCAGTCACTTGCCCTGGCCGCTGCGCTGGGCCGTGGTCGCCCTGGTGTTCGGTTTTTCTGCGGCCCTGGCCCTGTGGGCTTTTGAGTTTGGCAAGAGCATTGCTGGCCTGGACCGTGATGCCAAAGCCGAGCTGGCGCAACTTCGAGTCGAGGTGTCCAAGCTGCGTGAAGGGCGCGAGGGCGCGCAATCCATTGCCAACACCGCCGAAAGCTTGCTGAAGGCCGAAAAGGTGGCGCAGGAGCGGCTGACGCAGCAGATCAAACAGGCCGAGTCCGAAAACCTCGCGCTGAAGGCCGACCTGGGCTTTTTTGAGCGCCTGTTGCCTGCGAGTGCAGCCGATGGCATCAACGTGCGTGCGCTTCAGGCCGAAGCCAAGGCGCCCGGGCACCTCAGGTTCCAGGTTTTGATCATGCAAATAGGCAAACATCTGCCCGAGTTTGTCGGCCGTTACGACATCGTGTTGTCGGGCACACTGGGGAACAAACCTTGGACGATTTCTCAGCCTGGCGGCCCCAAGCTGCTGCAGATCAAACAATCGGCCCGCCTCGAAGGCACCGTGAACTACCCACAGGAAGCCGTGGTCAAGATGGTCGAGGTCAAGGTGACCGACAACAAGGGCAGCGTGCGCGCCTCCCAGACCGTGAAACTATGAAACCCCCAGCACGCTGGGTCGATCGACGTTGACGTTAGGAGTCACACATGTTCGCGAAGAAAAAGCAGCCCCCCATCCGCACCCTGATCGGCGAAGGCACGGTCATTCGTGGCGAGCTGCTCTTTACCGACGGCCTGCGCATCGACGGTGAAGTGCAGGGCGACGTGATCGCCACACCCGGTGAGCACAGCATCTTGGTCATCAGCGAAAAAGCCCGCGTGGTTGGCAAGGTCAAGGCTGGCCACGTGATCATCAACGGACATGTCACCGGCCCGGTTCAGTCTGACGCACTGCTCGAGCTGCAACCCAAGGCGGTGATCGTGGGCGACGTGAAGTACGAAGCGCTCGAAATGCACCAGGGTGCCACCATCGACGGCGAACTGCACCCCTTGAAAGCCGAAGAAAAGCCCGCACTCATCAAGTTGGCTGCTTCCAGCGTCGGGTGAAATTTCTCTGCGGCGTGGATAATCGAGCCATTGTCTGGAAGGATTCGCCATGAGCGCAGTTGCAAACCATGTTCAAACCCCCGAGGTCGAGATGCCGCCGGTGCCGCTGGTCTTCACCGATAACGCTGCGAGCAAGGTCAAGGAACTGGTCGATGAAGAGGGCAACCCCGAGCTTAAGCTGCGGGTGTTTGTGCAGGGCGGTGGTTGCTCGGGCTTCCAGTACGGTTTCACCTTCGATGAAATCGTCAACGAAGACGACACCCAGATGAACAAGAACGGCGTCACGCTCTTGATCGATGCCATGAGTCTGCAGTACCTGGCCGGTGCCGAGATCGACTACAAAGACGACCTGCAAGGCGCGCAGTTTGTGATCAAGAACCCGAATGCGACCACCACCTGTGGGTGTGGTTCGAGCTTCTCGGCTTGAGCGGGGTACTCTGCTGACAAAAAAGCCGCCCTCGGGCGGCTTTTTTGTCTTCGCCGAAACTTCGCTCCGCTACGTTTTTATGCCGGGTACAACGCGCCAAGCACACGCGGCCCCACCGCGCCGGTGACCGCGCTGAGGTTGCCCGGTTCGCCTTGCAGGTGCTTGTAGGCCAACCAGGCGAACGCTGCCGCTTCCACGTGCTGTGCTGGGATGCCTCGGTCGTCGGTCAGGCGCACAGCCATGTCGGGCAGGTGCTGCGCCAGGCGCTGCATCAGGTGTTTGTTGAGCGCGCCACCGCCACACACCAGCAGCTCACTGGCATCGCCCGCGTATCGCGTGACAGCCCGGGTGCAGGTGAGGGCGGTCAGTTCGCACAGCGTGGCTTGCACGTCTTCTGGCCGGCTCTGCGCGCCGCAGCGCGACAGTCGATCGTTCAGCCAGTCGGCATTGAACAGATCCCGGCCGGTGCTCTTGGGTGGAGGGGCGGCGAAATACGGCTCTTCGAGCAGCACGTCGAGCAGCTTGAACTGGATCGTGCCGCTGGCCGCCCAGGCGCCGTCGGCGTCAAAACGCTGGCCGGTGTGGCGCAGGCTCCAGAGGTCCATCAGCACGTTGGCAGGCCCGCAGTCAAACCCCGTGGTCTGACCATCGGCGAGCAAGGCGGTGAGGTTGCTGATGCCGCCGAGGTTGAGCACCGCACGTGTTTCGCCCGCGCACCCGAACAGCGCACGATGGAAGGCGGCCACCAGTGGGGCGCCTTGGCCGCCAGCTGCGACATCGCGGCTGCGGAAGTCGGCCACCACCGCGATGCCGCAGCGTTCGGCGAGCATGGCCGGGTTGTTGATCTGCCATGTGTAGCCCAGCACCGGGCGGTGGCGCACGGTCTGGCCGTGGCTGCCCACGGCACGCACGGCGCTGGCTTTGAGGTTCGTGTGAACGAGCAGCTCGTTGACGACCTCGACGTACAGACTGGCCAGCGTGCTGGCCGCCAGTGCCGAGCGGTGCAATTCGTCGGGGCCTGAGCTGTTGAGGGCAAGCAGCTCGTCGCGCAGCGCTTCGGGGAAGGCGCGGTAGGCGTGTGACACGACCTTGGGAATGCCGTTGGCCGAAAACTCGGCCAGCACACCATCTACCCCGTCGAGCGAGGTGCCAGACATCAAACCTGCAAACAATTCAGCCATCGCCGAATTGTGCATGGGCGCAGGCCTGGTGCAGGCTTTACTCAGCGCGGCCGGCAGCGTAGAGCTGCGGGTTGGCCGCAGCCAACTCAAGCTGCAGGCGGAGCTGCTTGGCCACCCCGGCGAACTCGGCCTGCGCCGCAGCCGACAACACCACCGCCTCGGAGGTCTTGGCGATGATGGCCGGGTTCTGGTGCTCGCCCTTCACACGCACTTCAAAGTGCAGGTGTGGCCCGGTGGCCCAGCCGGTGGCGCCCACGGCGCCAACACGTGCACCCTGCTCGACACGCTGGCCCTTGTGCACATCAATGCGGCTCAGGTGGCCATACAGCGTGGTGCGGTCGTTGCTGTGGCGAATCAGGACGGCATTGCCATAGCCGTTTTGCCAGCCAGCGGACTCGACCACACCGTCGCCCACGCTGCGCACCGGCGTGCCGGTGGGGGCGCCGTAGTCCACGCCGAGGTGAGCGCGCCAGACCTTGTGGATGGGGTGCATGCGCATCGAGAAGCCCGAGGTCACGCGCGAGAACTCCATCGGGCTCGCAAGGAATGCACGGCGTTTGCTTTCGCCGTTGAAACCGTAGTAGCCGCCCTTGCTGTTGCCCTCTTGGAACCACACGGCCGCGTAGCTGCGACCGTTGTTCACGAACTCGGCGGCCAACACACGGCCGGCGGCCTGGTTCCAGGTGATGGATTCGCCGTCGGCGGTGAGCCCTTCGAAGAGCACGCTGAAGGTGTCGCCGCGGCGCAGCTCGCGGTGGAAGTCGATGTCGGTCGAGAAGATCTCGGCCATCTGGATCGCGATGGGGTCAGGGATGCGTGACTCGTCGGTCGCTGCAAACAGCGAGCTGCGGATGGTGCCGCTGGCCAGCTTGACCTGGCTTTCGAGCCGGGCCACTTCGACCTTCGCCTGCAGCTCGCCATTGACGCGCGTGATGCGCAAGCGCGAGAAGTGGCTACCGAGCTGCTCTGAGCTTTCGGCCGGGTAGCGGGCCACCAGCTCTTCGAGCGTGCCCGATTCGCCCGCGCGCACCTGCACCATCTTGCCGGCGCGGCCTTCCAGCAGCTTGCGCGCGGTTTTGTCGCTGCGCAAAAAGGCGGCGGCAGCGGCGTCGGCCACGTTCAGGCGGGCCAGCAGGCTGTCGGCGGTGTCGGCGCTGCGCGTCAGGTCGCTGCGGTAGAGCTCCAGCGAGTGGCTGGCCAGGGCTTCGAGCTGCGACGGGATGTCTTCAGGAGTGACGATTTCCGTCACCAAGCGCCGCGGCAGGTCGGCTGCGTCAGGGGCCAGCGGGGCGATACCGAAAGCGGTGACGCCGAACCCCATCAGCCCCGCGACCAGCACGGAGGTGAGCGTGCGCGGGTGCCGGCCGACGAAGTGTGTGATGCGCTCTGAAGCCGAAGCTGCCGAGTTTTGAAGCGATTCCAACGAGCTCAATTTGGTCGTGGGCCGTGAGGCCCTGTCTGCAAGCGCGGCTTGAAGGCTGCGCTCTGGTTGGTCTTGCTGCCCACGGGCGTCCACTAGAATCGCGGACGTTTGGCGAGCCCCTGTTTCGGGGTATTCCGTCGAGTGCGCGGCAGTATAACGACCGCTATTTCCTCAATACCCCGGATAGCCCTCAGCTTCGGTTTCCCCACATGTCACAAGCACCCCAGCACCCCATCACCGACCAGGTTCGTGAGGCCCTGGCGGTCTCTTTGCGGGGCTGCGACGAACTGTTGCCGCAGGCCGATTGGGTGGCCAAGCTGGCCAAGTCAGAAGCAACGGGCGTGCCATTGCGCATCAAGCTCGGCTTAGACCCGACGGCACCCGACATTCACCTCGGCCACACCGTGGTGCTCAACAAAATGCGCCAGCTGCAGGACCTGGGTCATACCGTCATCTTTTTGATCGGCGACTTCACCTCGATGATCGGCGACCCCTCGGGCCGCAACACCACCCGCCCGCCGCTGACGGCTGAACAGATCAAGGTCAACGCCGACACTTATTACAAGCAGGCGAGCCTGGTGCTCGACCCCGACAAGACCGAGATTCGCTACAACTCGGAGTGGTGCGACCCGCTGGGTGCGCGCGGCATGATCCAGCTCGCATCGCGCTACACGGTGGCGCGCATGATGGAGCGCAACGACTTTCACGACCGTTTCAAGGCCGGCTCGCCGATCAGCGTGCACGAGTTTTTGTATCCGTTGATGCAAGGGTATGACTCGGTCGCGCTCAAGAGTGACCTGGAACTAGGTGGCACCGACCAGAAGTTCAACCTCTTGGTGGGCCGGGCCTTACAAAGCGAATACGGCCAGGAGCCGCAGTGCATCCTGACGATGCCGCTGCTCGAAGGGCTGGATGGTGTCGAGAAGATGTCCAAGAGCAAGGGCAACTACATCGCCCTCACTGATAAAGCGAACGACATGTTTGCCAAGCTGCTTTCCATCAGCGATGTGCTGATGTGGAAGTACTTCACCCTGCTGAGCTTTCGGCCCGAGGCGGAGATGGCCCAGCTCAAAGCCGAGGTCGAAGGTGGGCGCAATCCGAAAGATGCGAAGGTGCAGCTCGCCAAGGAGATCACCACCCGCTTTCACAGCGCGGCGGCGGCCGAGGCGGCCGAGGCCGACTTCAACAACCGCGCCAAGGGCGGTGTGCCCGATGAGATCGACGAGGTTTTGCTCAGCGGTGCACCGCTGGGCATTGCCGCCTTGCTCAGGCAGGCGGGGCTCGCCCCCTCGGGCAGTGAAGCCACGCGCCTGATCGAAGGCAACGGCGTGCGAGTGGATGGCAGCGTGGTCAGCGACAAGGGCTTGAAGCTCGCCGCCGGCACCTACGTCGTGCAAGTGGGCAAGCGCAAGTTCGCCCGCGTCACCTTGGGGTGATGCGGATGCGCCGGCGCGCGTGGTTGCTGGTGGCCGTGTTGATGGCGGCCACGGTGTGGGCCGCGCCGCCGCCGGCCGAGCAGGCGCGTATCGAGCGGCTGATCGAATTTGTCGAGACCCAAAACGGCATCCGCTTTGTGCGCAACGGCAGCAGTTACTCGGCCCAAGACGCGGCCAAATTCTTGCGTGGCAAGTACAAGAAGATGGGTGAGCACGTGGGCACCGCCCAGCAGTTCATTGAGCAGATCGCGTCCAAGTCGAGCACCAGTGGCGAGGTCTACCGAATCCGCCTGGCCGACGGCCGCGAGATTCCCGCCGCCAGGTTTTTGGGCGATGAACTCACACGCATGGACGGCCGGTGAAACTTTCGCTCACGCCGCGGCCATAAAAATGGCCGCCCGAAGGCGGCCAGAAAGTTTCCACTGAGGAGATCGGTTCAGGCGGCAGTTGGCGCTCAGTCAGCGTATTGGCCGTTGGCCTTGATGATCGGCGTCCACTTGGCGATCTCGGCCTCGACGAACTTCTTGTGCTCGGCGGGGTTGACACGCGCGTCGGCCGCGACCACGGCGCCCAGCGCCTCTTCGTTCTTGATGAAGGTGCCGTCTTTGAGCGCGACCTTCAGCGCTGCGTTGATCTTGTCGAGCACCGCCTTGGGCGTGCCCTTGGGTGCGTAGAGCGCGTGCCAGATGGTGACGTTAAAACCCTTGAGGCCGGCTTCATCGAGCGTGGGCAGTGCAGCCAGCGCGGGGATGGTGAGGCGCTTCGGCGTGGTGACGGCGAAGGCCTTGACCTTCTTGCCTTCGATCTGGCCCGTGGTGTTGGTGGTCTGGTCACACATGATGTCGACCTGCCCGCCCAGCAGGTCGTTCATGGCCGGCGCGGTGCCCTTGTAGGGCACCGGCACCATGTCGACCTTGTAGGTGCTTTGCAGCAGCATGCCGCACAGGTGCGAGGCCGAGCCCAGACCGGCGTTGGCGATGTTGATCTTGCCTTTGTTGGCCTGGATCCAGGTCAGCAGCTCGGCGTAGTTGTTGGCCGGCAGCGTGGGGCGGCTGATCAGCGTCATTGGCACTTCGTTGATGAGGCCCAGGTACTCGAAGTCTTCGAGCGGCTTGAACTGCAGGTTGCGGTACAGGGCCGGCGAGGTGGCCATGCCGATGTGGGTGATGAGCAGGGTGTAGCCATCGGGCGTGGCGCGCGCCACCTTGGTGGTGCCCAGCGTGCCGCCGGCGCCGGCCACGTTGTCGACCACCACCGCCTGGCCGCCGAGCGGCTTGCGCACGGCTTCGGCGAAGTCGCGCCCGACCTTGTCGGTGGGGCCGCCCGCAGCGAAGGGGATCACGATGGTGACGGTTTTTTCGGGGTACTCGGCGAAGGCGCTGGTGGCCAGCAGGGCGAGCGCAGAGGCGAGCAGGGGTTTCATCATGGCCATGTGTCCTTCAGGCGGGGTGAGCGAATGAAGGAATGCTAAGGACGGCAACCCCGCATGCCATGGCGGAAACTACGTAATCGGCCGCGCGGGTTTACTCGAATCGGCGTGTGTCGTCGATCACCTTGCCGTCGTTGGGCAGGCTGCCAGGCGCACACAGCTCGACCTCGCCGCGCAGCTTGGTCACCTCGCGAATGGCGTCGGCCAATCGTGTGTTGAGCTGATCGGGAGCGGCCGTTGTTTCCACCCTCAATGTCATGCGGTCGTTGGCCATTTCGCCGCTGATCACCAAGCGGGCTTTGCTCACTTCAGGAAACCGTTTCACCACCTCCGCCACCTGGCCCGGGTGCACGAACAGGCCACGCACCTTGGCCGTTTGATCGGCGCGGCCCATCCAGCCCTTGATGCGGGTGTTGGTGCGGCCACTCGGGCAGGTGCCTGCCAGCACGGCAGAGAGGTCTCCGGTGCCGAAGCGGATCAAGGGGTAGTCGGGGTTGAGCGTGGTCACCACCAACTCACCCACTTCGCCTTCGGGCACCGGGTCGCCGGTGCCGGGGCGCACGATCTCGACGATCACACCTTCATCCAGCACCAGGCCTTGTCGTGCCGAGGTTTCGTAGGCGACGGTGCCGAGGTCGGCGGTGCCGTAGAACTGGTAGGCGGTGATGCCCCGCTCGGCCAGCCAGTCGCGCAGGCTGGGCGGGAAGGCCTCGGCGCCCACAGCAGCCTTGCGCAGTGACGGGATCGGCGTGCCCATCTCGGCGGCCTTCTCGACGATGAGTTTCAAGAAACTCGGCGTGCCCATGTAGCCCGTCGGTTGCAGGTCGGCGATGGCTTGCACCTGCAATTCGGTCTGGCCGGTGCCGCCGGGGAAAACGGTGCAGCCCAGCGCCTGCGCGCCGGTTTGCATCATCGAGCCGGCGGGGGTGAAGTGGTAGCTGAAGGCGTTGTGTGCCAGGTCGCCGGGGCGAAAGCCGGCCGCAAACAGCGCACGCGCCACACGCCAGTAGTCGGGGGCTGCGCCTTCGGGTTCGTACATCCGGCCGGGTGACTGAAACACGCTTTTTGCTGCACCCCAGCCGATGGCCGAAAAACCACCGAACACATCGCGCTCGCGCTCAGCGTGCTGGCGCTCCATCAGCTCGTGTTTGCGGATGACGGGCAGGCGCGCGAGCGCGGCACGGCTGGTGACCTCGGCGGCCACCACGCTGTGCAGGCTGTGCGCGAAGGCGCTGGTGCGGGCCTGCGCATGCGCCACTTGCAGCGGCAGCGCGGCCATCAGCGCACGTTCGCGCTCGGCGGGCGTGCGGGTTTCGAGTGCGTCGTAGTGCTCGTTCATGACTCTGCGTCTTGTTGCCAGCGCGACAGGCGCTTCTTCACTTCATCGACGCACTTGCGCACGTCGGCACTGTTTTTCAGCGTGAGCGATTGCCACTCGGGTGAGGTGGCGGGGCGTTTGGCCAAGCGAGCCGTGATGGCCGTCGCGTCGGCGGCGAGCTCGATCACCCGTTTGCCACCGATCTCGAAGCCGGTGCCACGCTCGGCGAGTGGCTTCAGGTCGCGCAGCTGGCGCTTCAAAGCGACCAGCGCTTCGTCGGGCTTGAACGCGGGGAGGGCGAAAAAATCATCACTCATGCGAGCCACCTCTTGCGTCGTTTGTAGCTTTTCACGTCGCGGAAGCTTTTACGGTCGCCCGTGCTGTCTTTTGATCCTCCGGTGCCCAGGTAGAACTCCTTGACGTCTTCGTTGTCGGCCAGCGCGCTTGCCGCCCCATCCATCACGATGCGCCCGTTTTCCAAGATGTAGCCGTAATCGGCATAACGCAGCGCCATGCTGGTGTTCTGCTCGGCCAGCAAGAAGGTCACGCGTTCGCGGGTGTTGAGGTCTTTGACGATCTCGAACACCTCTTGCACGATCTGCGGCGCAAGGCCCATCGAGGGTTCATCGAGCAACACCATCTTCGGGTTGGCCATCAGCGCGCGGCCGATGGCGCACATCTGCTGCTCGCCGCCCGAGGTGTAGGCCGCTTGTGATGTGCGGCGTGTCTTCAAGCGCGGGAAGTAGTTGTAGACCTTCTCCAGCGTCTGTGCCACCGCGGCCTTGCCGTCGCGTCGGGTGTAGGCGCCGGTCATCAGGTTCTCTTCGATGGTGAGGTGGGCAAAGCAGTGCCGGCCCTCCATCACCTGGATCACACCGCGGTTGACCATCTCTGCAGTCGACAGCGCCTCAATGCGCTCGCCGCGCAGCTCGATGCTGCCTTTGGTGACCGCGCCCCGCTCGCCCGCCAGCAGGTTGCTGACGGCGCGCAGTGTGGTGGTCTTGCCCGCGCCATTGCCGCCAAGCAGGGCCACGATGCGGCCTTCTGGCACTTGAAGCGACACGCCTTTCAACACCAGGATCACGTGGTTGTAGATGACCTCGATGCCGTTGACGTTCAGGAGGATGGTCGACGTGTTCATGCGGCGATGAAATGTTGGCAGACGGAAGCGGGCCGAGCGCCGGGCCGCTCCCAAGCCGGCCCGCATCCCCTCGGGGGATCGGCCGGCGTACCCGCCGGACGAGGGGTTGTCATCAACTCTGGCAGTCTTCCGGGGTGCGGCGCGTCATCTTTTTCTCTGCCGCGTACTTGTCCGCTGCCGCCTTCTGCATCGGCTTCAAGATCTGCTCATCGGCCTGCAGCCAGTCGGAGGTGAAGTTCCACTTCGCGCCGTCCCAGGTGTGGATGCGCGCCCAGGCCACGCCCATGTGGTCGGCGCAACTGGTGGACAGCGGCCGCATCACGCCGGCAAAGCCCAGCGCGTCGAGTTTCTTTTGGTCGAGCGCCAGGTTCTCGTAACCCCAGCGCGCTTGTTCGCCGGTCATCACCTTGCCTTTGCCGTAGCGCTCTTGTGCACGCTTCACGCCTTCGACGGCGATCATCGCGCTCATCACGCCGCGCATGTACAGCACGGTGCCAACTTCTTCTTTGGGCCCGGTGCCCTGGTTCTTGGCGTGCAGCGTGGCGAGGATGTCTTTCACCACCTTGGAATTGGGCTCGGCGCCGTGTTGCAGCGCGAGGGCGTTGTAGCCCTTGGCACCATCACCCACGTCTTTCACATCGGGCTCGGCACCGGCCCACCACACGCCATACATCTTTTCGCGTGGGTATCCGGTCGCCTGGGCCTCCTTGATGGCGGTGGAGTTCATGACGCCCCAGCCCCACAACAAAACGTAATCCGGACGGTTCTGACGCACTTGCAGCCAGGTGGCCTTTTGCTCGACGCCCGGATGGGTCACCGGCAACAGGCTGAGCTCGAAGCCGAGCATCGCAGCGCGTTCCTGCAACAACGGGATCGGCTCCTTGCCATACGGGCTGTCGTGGTAGATCAGCGCGATCTTCTTGCCCTTGAGTTTGGCCAGGCCGCCCTCTTTCTTGCCCAGATGCTGGATCAGGATGTCGGCGGCCACCCAATAGGTGCCTGCAATCGGAAAGTTCCACTTGAACACGCCACCGTCAGCCGATTCGCTGCGGCCGTAGCCGGCTGTGATCAAGGGGATCTTGTCGATCGGTGCTTTTTCAGTCAACGCGAAGGTGATGCCGGTGGACAGCGGCTGAAACACCGTGGCGCCACCATTCTTGCCTTTGAGGCGCTCGTAACATTCCACGCCACGGTCAGTGGCATAACCGGTCTCGCATTCCTCATACGACACCTTGACGCCGTTGATGCCGCCGCGCTCATTGGTGAGCTTCAGGTAGTCGGCATAACCATTGGCAAATGGCACACCGTTGGGGGCGTAAGCGCCGGTGCGGTACACCAGCGACGGAAAGTACTGCTCATTTGTCTGAGCCGATGCCATCGGCGTTACCAGCGCCGCGGATATGCCGGCGCATGCCACCGTCACCGAGAGAACCAGGTTTCGTAGTTTCATCATTTGTCTCCAATTAAAAATCAAACACACCAAAAAAAATCGCAGGCCTTCATGTTCCTTCCTGTCGGGCCTCAGGGAGCGCGAGATGCCACCCCTGGCCCTGCAGGGCTGGACATCAGTGCGGGAAAGGCCAGAGCCGCATCTTCAGTTTGCCGATACTCCACAATCGCGCCAACCCATGGGGCTCCACGATCAGGAACCAGACGATCAGTGCGCCAAAAATCATGAACTCGGTGTGCGACACCGCAGCCGTGGAAATATCCACGCCGACCAGTGCGCCAACTGCGGGCAGGAACTGGTTCAGAAAAATCGGCAACACCACAATGAACGCCGCACCGAAGAGACTGCCCATGATCGAGCCCAGGCCGCCGATGATGACCATGAACAACAGCTGGAACGAACGGTCGATCGAGAAAGCCGCCGGCTCCCACGAGCCCAGGTGGACAAATCCCCACAGGCCACCGGCCACGCCGATGATGAAGGAGCTCACGGCAAAGGCGCTGAGCTTGGCGTACATCGGACGGATGCCGATCACCGCTGCGGCAACGTCCATGTCGCGGATCGCCATCCACTCGCGGCCTATGGCCGAACGCACCAGGTTCTTGGCCAGCAAGGCAAAAATCACCAGAAAGCCCAGACAGAACAGGTATTTTTCGACTGGCGAATTGATGGTCCAGCCCA
>JBKJJF010000162.1:0-10366 GCA_046598195.1 Rhizobacter sp.
CCCCAACCGCCGAGCCACCCGGTTCAACGAAACCTGGAGTTCGGCACCCAGCAGCAAAGCAATGAGGAGTCCGACAATGAGGAACAAATTCAAACTGCTCGCCGTGGCCGCGGCGGCAGCAAGCACCCTGGGGGCGACCTCCGTGCAAGCCCAGGGCGTGGAATTCCACGGCTACCTGCGCACGCAGGTCGGCACCACCAGTGAAGGTGGCAACCTGCAGTGTTTTGGCGGTGACGGTGTCTGGCCGATCCGCTCAAAGTACCGCCTCGGCAACGAGTGCGACACCTATGGCGAGGCCATGGTCGTGGCGCCCTTCGGCAAGGCCGATGGCGCCTGGGCCAAGTACAACCTGATGCTTGCTTTGCAGGAGAAGAACGCCGGCGACTACGAGGGCATCGTGAACACGGGCAACAAAACAGTCACGGGTGACTTCAACATCGCCAGCCGCCAGAACTTCGTGCAAGCCGGCGGTTTCTTCGGCGACAGTGGCGCCCTCTCCGACGCCAAGGTCTGGCTGGGCAAGCGCTACTACAACCGCCATGACATCCACATCAGCGATTATTTCTACTGGAACAACAGCGGCCCCGGCGCTGGCATTGAAGACATCAGCGCAGGCCCGGTGAAGCTCGCCTTCGCCTACCACCAGACCGGCGGCAACGGCAACGCCCGCGGCGACGTGGTCGGCAAACGCTACAGCACCCGCTTCTACGACATCAACGTCAACCCGAACGGCAAGCTCGAAGGCGAAGTGGTCTTCCTGAAGGGCAGTTCGGCCAACGAGGCCGCCACCACCGGCAGCGGCACCATGCTGTTCCTGGAGCACACCCAAACCGGCTTGCTCGGCGGCTTCAACAAAGTGGGCGTGGTCTTCGGCAACAAGTTGGGCAGCGGCTTCGAATGGCTGCCCACCAACCAGGGTGGCGGTGACGCCAAGGGCAACTCGTTTCGCATTCACGACCAGTTTTTCTTCGACCTGACCGGCACCAACATCACCGGCATGTTCACAGCCAGCTACGGCAGGGCCAACTTCGGCGGCGAAGACAACACCTGGACAAGCGCAGGCATTCGCCCGCAGTACAACTTCAACGACAACTTCAGCATTGCAGTCGAAGCCGGTTACGACGCCGGCAAGACCGACACCGGCATCAAGCCCAAGATCGCCAAGCTGACCGTGGCCCCGCAGATCTCGCTGGCCAAGGGCTTCTGGGCCCGCCCGGTGTTCCGCGCCTTCGCCACCTACGCCAAGTGGAACGATGACGCACGTTCACAAGCCGGCGGCGGCAGCACGAGCATCGGCCCGAACGGCGTGTTCGGCGACAAGCGCAACGGCATGACCTACGGCCTGCAAGTTGAATCCTGGTGGTGATCGGCTCAACATCGTGGCGTGCGGGGGGTGCGCCACGGTGTTGAACGCTCGCTGACAGGCTAGACAAAAGGCGCAGCTCGGGCAGGCCTCCGGATACTGTTCATCCGGTGGGCCTGCCTTCAATGCCTTGGGCACCTTGTGTGCCCAAGGCATTGAATTCGGTTCTCAACCCTCGCATCACGTGAACAACACAAAAACACCCGCACCCGCCGCCACCGACTGGTCACGCGGCGGCGTGATCTACCAGATCTACCCACGCAGCTTTGCCGACAGCAACGGCGACGGCGTGGGCGACCTGCCCGGCATCATTCACAAACTGCCCTACGTGGCCAGCCTGGGTGTCGACGCGATCTGGATCTCGCCCTTCTTCAAGTCGCCGATGAAAGACTTCGGCTACGACATCGCTGACTACCGCGAGGTCGACCCACTGTTCGGCACGCTGGCCGACTTTGACCACCTCATCGCACGCGCCCATGCACTGGGCCTGAAGGTGGTGATCGACCAGGTGCTGTCGCACACCTCCGACCAGCACGCGTGGTTCAAAGAGAGCCGCAGCAGCCGAAATGGCCCAGAAAACCCACGCGCCGACTGGTACGTCTGGGCCGATGCCAAGGCAGACGGCACGCCGCCCAACAACTGGCTGAGCGTGTTCGGAGGTTCCGCCTGGCAGTGGGACTCGCGCCGCTGCCAGTACTACCTGCACAACTTTCTCACCAGCCAGCCTGACCTGAACTTTCACAACGTGCAGGTGCAACAGCAGGTGCTCGATGACATCCGCTTCTGGCTCGATCGGGGCATAGACGGTTTTCGCTTCGACGCCTGCATCTTCCACTTCCACGACCAGCAGCTGCGCGACAACCCACCGGCCACCACACGCGACACCAGCTCGGTGTCGCAGACCAACCCCTACGGTTTTCAGCGCCACCTGTACGACAAAACGCAGCCCGAAAACCTGCCCTACCTGGAGCGCATCCGCAGCCTGCTCGACGAATACGGCGCCAAGAGCGTGGGCGAGATCGGTGACGACGACTCCATCAAGACCATGGCCGCTTACACGAGCGGCGGCAACAAGCTGCACATGGCCTACAGCTTCAACCTGCTCACCTCGCAGCGCAGCGCGGGCTACATCCGCCAGCAAGTCGAAGAACTGGAGGCGCAAATCGCCGACGGCTGGGGCTGCTGGTCGTTTGGTAACCACGATGTGGCGCGGGTGCAGTCGCGCTGGGGCGGCCCGGGTGCTTCGCCCGAGTACGCCAAGGTCATCTTGGCGATGCTGCTCAGCTTGCGTGGCAGCGCCTGCCTTTACCAGGGTGACGAGCTCGCGCTGACCGAAGCCGAGATCCCGTTCGACAAGTTGCAAGACCCCTACGGCATCACCTTCTGGCCCGAGTTCAAGGGGCGTGACGGCTGCCGCACGCCGATGCCCTGGGTCAGCACCCAGCCACAGGCCGGCTTCAGCCAGGGTTTCGACGTCGAGCCGTGGCTGCCGGTGCCGCCCGAACACGCCGCCAACGCGGTCGACGTGAACGAGGCCAACCCAAATTCGGTGCTGCACTTCTACCGCCGTTTCCTGGCCTGGCGCAAGACGCAGCGTTGCCTGGTGACAGGCGACATTCGTTTCATCGACATGCCCGAGCCGGTGCTGGCCCTGGTGCGCACACCCGCCGCCGGCGAGCCGGGGCCGACGCTGCTCGCAGCCTTCAACCTCGGTGGCCAGCCCGTCACCGTGAGCCTCGGCTCCACCCGCACGAGCCGCGCCCTCGAAGGCCATGGTTTTGACGGCGCAAGACAGGGTTTGCGTGAAGGGACGCAGCTGCGTCTGCCCGCGTACGGTGCTTACTTCGGCGACATCAGCGCCTGAAGGAAAAAAGACACAACATGGCCCATCTGAAACTCAAGGCACTGCGCAAGGCTTATGGCGAGGTCGAGATCCTGCACGGCATCGACCTCGACATCCACGACGGCGAATTCATGGTCTTCGTCGGCCCCTCGGGCTGCGGCAAGTCGACCATGCTGCGCTGCATTGCCGGCCTCGAAGACATCAGCTCCGGCGAGCTCTACATCGGCGACCAGCTCGTCAACGAGGTGCCGCCCGCCAAGCGTGGCATCGCGATGGTGTTTCAGAGTTATGCGCTTTACCCGCACATGACGGTGGCCGAAAACATGGCCTTCGGCCTGCGCCTGGCCGGCTTCAGCAAGGCCGACATGAAAACAGCCGTGCAGCGCGCCGCGCAAATTTTGCAAATCGAGCACCTGCTGGAGCGCAAGCCCAAGGCCTTGTCGGGCGGGCAACGCCAGCGTGTGGCCATTGGCCGCGCCATCGTGCGCAAGCCGGGCGTGTTTTTGTTCGACGAGC
Source organism: Rhizobacter sp. (assembly GCA_046598195.1). GTDB lineage: Bacteria > Pseudomonadota > Gammaproteobacteria > Burkholderiales > Burkholderiaceae_C > Rhizobacter. The sequence goes on from JBKJJF010000162.1 coordinate 3,723, forward strand.
CCTTGTCGAACCTCGACGCCTCGCTGCGGGTGCAAATGCGCGTGGAGCTGGCGCGCCTGCACAAAGAGCTCAAGACCACCATGATCTACGTGACGCACGATCAGGTGGAGGCGATGACGCTCGCGCACCGCATCGCGGTGTTCAACGCCGGCCGCATTGAGCAGGTGGGCCGCCCGCTTGACCTGTACCACCGCCCGGCCAACCTGTTTGTGGCGGGCTTCATCGGCTCGCCGAAGATGAACTTCTTGAGCGCCACGCTGCAATCGGCCGATGCCCGTGAGGCCGTGGTGCGCCTGGCCGACGGCACGCTGATCACCACCACCGTCGATGCCCGGGCGCTGGCCAGCGACGCCACGCTCACCCTCGGCGTGCGCCCCGAGCACGTGCAAGCCCTGCCCACCCCGGCCGCCAACAGCCTGCGCTGCACCGTGCAGGTGGCCGAGCACCTGGGCGACGCCACCTACCTCTACCTCGACGCGGCCGGGGCCGACGGCCACGTCGTCGCGCGTGCCACCCCCGACAACCCGCTGGCCTCGGGCGACACCGCCCACCTCGTGCTGCCGCCGGCGCGTTGCTACCTGTTCGACGACAAGGGCTTGGCCCTGCCACCACTCACCTGACACAACAAAGCTCGATCCCCCCACACGCGACCCAAACGCCCCAGGGCGACCACTTAGGAGATGACCATGAAAAACACGCGCAACACACTGAAACTCATCGCTGCCGCCGCAGTGATGGCACTCAGCAGCGGCCTCGCCGCCGCCGCCGAGCCCGGCAAGCTGCTGATCTGGATCAACGGCGACAAGGGCTACAACGGCCTGGCCAAGGTGGGTGAAGAGTTCACCAAGAAGACCGGCGTGCAAGTCACCGTCGAACACCCGGAAGATGCTCCCGGCAAGTTCGCGCAAGCGGCTGCCGCCGGCAAAGGCCCCGACATCTGGATCTGGCCGCACGACCGCATTGGCGAGTGGATTGCCGGCGGCCTGCTGCAAACCGTGAGCCCGGGCAAAAAGGTGCAAGCCGACATCGACCCGCTGGCCTGGAAGGCCTTCAGCGTGGGTGGCAAAACCTGGGGCTACCCGATGTCGATCGAAGCCGTGTCACTGGTCTACAACAAGAAGCTGGTTCCCGTGCCGCCCAAGAGCTTTGAAGAAATCGTCGCGCTCGACAAGAAGCTGTCGGCCGATGGCAAGAAGGCGATTCTCTGGGACTACAACAACACCTACTTCACCTGGCCGCTGCTGGCTGCCAATGGGGGTTATGTGTTCAAGCTGAAGGCCGACGGCACCTATGACGCCGCCGACACCGGCGTCAACAACGCCGGCTCGCTCAAGGGTGCCGAGCTGTTGGCCAAAATGGTGAAAGACGGCGTGATGACCAAGGGCGCTGGCTACGCCGAGATGGAAGCCGGCATGGCGCAAGGCAAGGTCGCGATGATGATCAACGGCCCCTGGTCGTGGGACAACCTCAAGAAGGCCAACATCGACTTCGGCGTCGCCAAGATCCCGACCGTGGCGGGCAAGAAGGCGGCTCCGTTCGTCGGCGTGCTGGGCGCCATGATCTCCAAGGCCTCGCCCAACCGCGACGTGGCAGTTGAGTTCATCGAGAACCACATGCTGAGCGTGCAAGGCCTGAAGCAGATCAACGACGACGTGCCGCTGGGCACCCCGGCCAGCAAGGCGCTGTTTGCCGAGCTCAAGAGCAACCCCAACATCCAGGCCACCATGGCCAGCGCGCAAGACGGCTCGCCCATGCCCAACAACCCGGAGATGGGCCGCTTCTGGTCGTCGATGCAATCGGCACTGCAAAACATGACCGAAGGCCGCCAGTCGCCCCAGGAAGCGCTGGACGCTGCGGCCAAGCGCATCTCGGCCAAATGATGTGAACTGAATCCGTTCGCCCTGAGCCTGTCGAAGGGCCCTTCGATACCTCAGGGTGAACGGGGTCACAGCCCCGCAACCTGAACATCAACCCAAGACCTGACTCGTGACTCACCTGAGCCAATCTCCGTTCACCCTGAGGTATCGAAGGGCTGCGCAGGGCTTCGATGAAGCCCGAACGGGAGCAGTCGATGGCCGCTGAACTTCGTCGCCAGTCAGAACCCAAAATGCCTTCACCCTCCCCAAAGCGCTGGCTGCCCGGCGCCCTGCTGACCGGGGTTCTGATCGCCGCCCTGTACGTGGTGGCGCTGGTGCACGCGGCCGGCGAGACGCTGCTGGCCGGCACCATGCTGGTCATCTCTGCGCTGGCGCTGTGGGTCTACACCTCACCGCGCACCTACGCCTACCGCTACCTCTTTCCGGGCATTGCCGCAGCGCTGATCTTCGTGGTGTTTCCCATGCTCTACACCATGGGCATCGGCTTCACCAACTACAGCTCGAAAAACCTGCTGAAGTTCCCGCGCGCCACGCAGTATTTTCTGGACGAAACCTACCGGGCCGAGGCCGAGCCGCTGGCCTTCACCCTGCACGCCGATGGCCGCGAGTTCCGCGCCCGGCTCGAAAACGCTGACGCCAACCAGGCCTTCGTCTCCGGCCCGCTGGCGCTGAAAGGCACCGCCGCGCTGGAGCTCAAGATCGAACCCGCAGAGCAGGTGAAGATCGTGCTCGGCGACCCGGTGCCGCTCAAAGACCTGATCGCCAAACAAGCGCAACTCAAGGCCCTGGCCTTCGTGCTGCCCGACGGCCGCAAGCTGCGCATGACCGGCCTGCGCCAGTTTGGCGAGGTGCAGCCGTTGTACGAGCAGCAAGCCGACGGCAGCCTGCTCAACAAACAAAACGCCAGCGTGTTGCGGCCCAACTTCGACAGCGGCTTTTACGAGACCGCCCGTGGCGAGCGGGTGCAGCCTGGTTTCCAGGTTGGCATCGGCCTCGCCAACTACACGCGCATCTTCACCGACAAGGCCTTCTCGGAGCCCTTCATCCGCATCTTCGTGTGGACGGTGGTGTTCTCGGCCCTCACCGTGTTCATCGGCGCCGCGCTCGGCATGTTTCTCGCGGTGCTGTTCAACTGGGATGCGCTGCGCTTCAAGGGCGCCTACCGCGTGATGCTGTTCCTGCCCTACGCGGTGCCGGGCTTCATCTCGATCCTGGTGTTCAAGGGTTTGTTCAACAACAACTTCGGCGAGATCAACCTCATCCTCGAAGCCTTGTTCGGCATCCGCCCCGCGTGGTTCTCTGACCCGACGCTGGCCAAGCTGATGCTGCTGATTGTCAACGTGTGGTTGGGCTACCCCTACATGATGATCGTGTGCATGGGCTTGATCAAAGCCATCCCGGCCGACCTGTACGAAGCCTCAGCCGTAGCCGGCGCCGGGCCGTTGACCAACTTTTTTCGCATCACGCTGCCGCTGATCATGAAGCCGCTCACACCGCTGCTCATCTCGGCCTTCGCCTTCAACTTCAACAACTTCGTGCTGATCGCGCTCTTGACCGGCGGGCGGCCCGACTTCCTCGACACCAGCGTGCCGGCCGGCACCACCGACCTGCTGGTGTCGTACACCTACCGCATCGCCTTCCAAGACTCGGGCCAGCAGTACGGCCTGGCGGCAGCCATCTCGACGGTGATCTTCGCGATGGTGGCGGTGATCTCGCTGGTGCAGATGCGCTTCACCAAGATCGCGCGAGAGGAGGCTCGCTGAAATGGCTATCGTCCTCGACAAATCCCACCGCTGGCGTGTGCTGGCGGCGCACCTCTTCTTGACCGGCCTGGTGCTGCTGGTGATTTTCCCGTTCCTGATGATCCTGTCGATCTCGCTGCGCCCCGGCAACTTTGCCGCCGGCAGCCTGATCCCCGAGCAGATCAGCCTGGAGCACTGGAAGCTCGCGCTCGGCTTCTCGTACACCGCAGCCGACGGCCGGCTGGTGCAGCCCGACTTTCCGGTGCTGCTGTGGCTGTGGAACTCGGTCAAGGTGGCCAGCCTCACGGCGCTGGTCACGCTCACACTCTCAACCACCGCGGCCTACGCCTTTGCGCGCATGCAGTTCCGCGGCAAGCAGGCCTCGCTGGCCGGGCTGATGCTGATGCAGATGTTCCCGGCGGTGCTGGCGCTCGTCGCCATCTACGCCATCTTCGACCGCCTGGGCAATGTGTTTCCGTCGATCGGCATTGACAGCCACGCCGCCTTGCTGCTCGCCTACTCGGGCGGCATTGCGCTGCATGTGTGGACGATCAAGGGTTACTTCGACACCATCCCGATCGAGATCGAAGAGGCCGCCAAGGTCGACGGCGCCACACCGTGGCAGGCCTTCCGCTTGGTGCTGCTGCCGATGGCGGTGCCCATTTTGATGGTGGTGTTCTTGCTCGCCTTCATCGGCGCCATCATCGAGTACCCGGTCGCCTCGATCTTGCTGCACGAAGAGGCCAAGCTCACGCTGGCGGTCGGCTCCAAACTCTTCTTGTACGAGCAAAAGTACTTGTGGGGCGACTTCGCGGCCGCGGCTATTTTGTCGGGCCTGCCCATCACCATCGTCTTCATCCTGGCGCAGAAATGGATGATCTCCGGCCTCACCGCCGGGGGTCTCAAAGGCTGACGCCGCTTTCACTCCTGCTTTCACCCCTGCTACCTACCAGACAGAGAGGCACACCATGAAGCTCAACCGTTCGATCCTGCATGCCGCCGCCGCAACGGCACTCGCCCTGAGCGCGGCCGCCGCCCAAGCGCAGACCGCCACCATCCACTACAACCGCTGCGACGCCAACTACGACGGCTGGGGCGCACACCTGTGGAAAGACGGTGGCATTCCGGTGCCCGGCGTCGAATGGCAAAAACCCATGCCACCCAGCGGCAAGGGCGACTTCGGCGTGTACTGGACGATCAAGCTCGACGACTTCGTCAAGGGCCGCGTCAACTACATCATCCACAAGGGCGACTCCAAAGAACAAGGCGGTCGTGACATGGCCTTCGACGGCAACACCGCGAAGGAAATCTGGGTCAACAACGGCGATCGCAAGATCTACACCTCGCTCGCCGATGCGCAAAAAGCGCGTGCCGACAAGCCCTGCCCCTGATCGGACTCACACCCCATGAACCACTTGTCGACATGGCGGCTGCTGGCCGCCCTGGGCCTGGCTTTGCTGTCTGTTTCGTGTGCCAACCAACCGCCGATGGCGGTGAAGGCCACTGCGGTGCCCGCCGCCAAACCACTGATCGCCACCGGCCCGGTGCAAGCCCCCGGCCGCTTTGCCGACAACCCCATCGTCTACTTCGCCATCCCCGACCGCTTCGAAAACGGCAACCCCGCCAACGATGGCAGTTATGGCCGCAAGCGCGAGGCGACACCGAAAGATGACGTGGGCACCTTCCACGGCGGTGACCTCAAAGGCATCACCAACAAACTGCGCGAAGGCTGGTTCAAACAACTGGGCGTGAATGCGATCTGGATCACCGCGCCCTACGAGCAGATCCACGGCTGGGTGGTGGGCGGCAACAAGGAGTTCAAGCACTACGCCTACCACGGCTACTACGCGCTCGACTTCACCGTGCTCGACAAGAGCATGGGCACACCCGACGAGCTGCGCGAGATGGTCGACACGGCGCATGCCCAAGGCATACGCATCTTGTTCGACGTGGTGTTGAACCACCCCGGCTACCTCGACATCCAGACCGCCCAAGACCTCAACCTCAAGGTGCTGTGGCCCAACGCGCAGAACGCGAAGCTCTCTGACTACCACGGCTACATCGACTACAACAACTTCAACTTCAGCCAATGGTGGGGCCGCGACTGGGTGCGCGCCGGGCTGCCGGGCTACATCGACGGTGCCCGCGACGACTTGAAGATGCAGCTCGCCTTCCTGCCCGACTTCCGCACCGAGAGCACCGAGGCGGTGAAGCTGCCGCCCTTCTTGCGCCAAAAGGCTGACACGCGTGCGGTCGATCTGCCCAACACCACCGTGCGTGGCTACCTGGTGAAGTGGTTGACCGACTGGGTGCGCGAGTACGGCATCGACGGCTTTCGCGCTGACACCGTCAAGCATGTGGAGCCCGCCGCGTGGGCTGAGCTCAAGACCGCCGCGAGCGCGGCCCTCACCGATTGGAAAGCGCGCAACCCGACCAAGAAGATCGACGACCAGCCGTTCTGGATGGTGGGCGAGTACTGGGGCCAGGGGCCGGAACGTTCGGCCCTGCACCAATCGGGTTTTGATGCGCTCTTAAACTTTGAATTCCAGAAAGAAGGCCAGCAATTCGCCAAGCCGGAGGCCTTGTTCAGCCGCTACAGCAAGTTGCTGTCGGGCCAGCCGGGGTATTCGACGCTCAGCTACCTCTCGTCTCACGACACCGAGCTTTTTAACCGCAACAAGCTCGAAGAAGGTGGCGCCGCGCTGATGCTCGCCCCCGGCGGTGTGCAGATCTACTACGGCGACGAAACACGCCGCCCGGCGGGCCACTCCCCCAACTCCGACCCGCAGCAAGCCACCCGCTCCGACATGAACTGGGCCAGCATCGACCAAGCCCTGCTCGCCCACTGGCGCAAGCTCGGCAGCTTCCGCTCGCGCCACGTGGCGCTGGCGCGCGGCGTGCATCAGCAGATCGGCGACGCACCGTATGTGTTCAGCCGCATCGACGCCACCACCGGTGACCGGGTGGTGGTCGCCATGAACGCCAGCGGCGAACAAGACATCGCCGTCACCGGCACGTTTGCCGA
>JBKJJF010000197.1:0-29426 GCA_046598195.1 Rhizobacter sp.
GCGCACGAGCTGCTCGTCGAAGCCTCCGAAACGCTCGAACGTGGCACGCGGCCAGGCGCCAAGGTAGACCGTGTCGACCCAGCCGTTGTGGTTGAGCTGGCGCGACACGGTCTACCTTGGCGCCTGGCCGCGTGCCACGTTCGAGCGTTTCGGAGGCTTCGACGAGCAGCTCGTGCGCAACCAAGACGACGAGCACAACCTGCGCATCACACGCGGCGGCGGGCGGGTGTGGCAGTCGTCGCGTATCCGCAGCGTCTACCGGCCGCGCGCCACGCTGTCACAGGTGTTCCGCCAGTACCTGCAATACGGCTACTGGAAACCCTTCGTGATGAAGAAGCACGGCCAGGCGGCGTCGCTGCGGCACCTGGTGCCCAGCGTGTTTGTGCTGGCGCTGTTGTTGTTGGGGTTGGTGGCGCTCGCCGGGTTGTCTGCCTTGCCGCTGCTCGCGCTCAGTGTGTTGTATGCACTGGCGGTGCTGGCCATGACAGCCGCCGTGGCGCAATCTCAAACACTCGCCTTGCCGGTGCTGCTGCGTGTGCCCGCGGTCATCGTGGCGTACCACGTCGGCTACGGCATCGGTTCGCTCATCGGCTGGTGCGACGCGCTGCGCGGTGGCGCCGGCCGTGAGCGTTTTGCCAGGCTCACGAGGTGACTGCGATGCACGACCCATCCACCACCGAGACTCAGTCCGTTCGCGAACGTTATGCGCGGCGTGTGCCGCACGATCCACGCTACAGCCTGCTCAACCCGGCCGCGCTGCTGGCGCTGCAAGAGCGCCAGCGGGCCATGCTGGCGTTGTTCAAGCGCCTGGGTTGGAGCGACCTGTCGCAGCTCAAGCTGCACGAGGTGGGCAGCGGCACCGGCAGCAACCTGATCGAGTTGATGTGGATGGGCTTTGCGCCAGAACACCTGTCTGGCGTGGAGCTGCTGCCCGAGCGCCACGCCGCCGCGCGTGAGCGCCTGCCTGCGGCAGTGCAACTGGCGCAAGGTGATGCGTTGGCCTTGACGCCGCCTGCCGGGAGTGTGGACATCGTGCTGCAGTCCACCGTCTTCTCGTCGCTGCTCGATGACAGCTTCCAGCAACGCCTGGCCAACACCATGTGGGCGGCAGTCAAACCCGGCGGTGGTGTGCTCTGGTACGACTTCACTTTCAACAACCCGCGCAACCCCGACGTGCGCGGCGTGCCGCTGGCGCGGGTGCGGGCGCTGTTTCCACAGGCAAGCATGCAGGCGCGTCGCGTGACGCTCGCGCCGCCGATCGCGCGGGCCGTGACCCAAATTCACCCTGGCCTGTACCCTGTTTTCAACACCTTGCCACTGCTGCGCACGCATGTGCTGGTGTGGCTCGGCAAGGCCCCCAGCCTCTGAGCACAAGGCACGCGCCGTTCGGGCCGAGTGGGTGGATTGACCAGAATGAGAGGGCATGACCCGGCTTGCCGGGGCATGCCCTCTCGATGGAAGGGTTGGGCATCACCGCTTCGATCGCGCTTTCGCGGGCCATACGCGCAGCGCGCAGTGCTTGGCGGCATGCGAGAAGTCTTTGTCTGTCGTGAGGAGCGTCAGGCCGTGACGGATGGCGAGTTGTGCAAGCAGTGCATCAATAGTGCCGAGCTGAACACCCGCTTGGCGACATGCATTTCTTAGGGCGGCAGCACCGATGTGATCATCTCGATCGGGCTGAAGCAAAGGCAAGGCGGCAAAGCGTTCGATGATCTGAGTCTGAGCTTTGGCACCAGAGAATCCTTGCAATAGCTCCTGAAGGACCAGGCCTGTAGTGACCACAAGGTCTGAGCCGAACAAGGCGTCCTTGAGTTCTTGCACCTCTGGTTCGGTAGCCTCAACATCCCGGCGAAGGGCCAGAGCCCAAACGCTTGTATCAACGAGCAGCGTCATTTGTGACGAGACCGTTCAGCCTTGTAGTCGAAAGACTGATCCCATTCCAGCTTGCCGAGCAGATCGGCTACGCGCCGCTGCTCGCGGCGAGCGATGAACTCTTGCAGGGCTTTGGTTACCGCAGCCTTCTTCGTGCGCTCACCGCTGACTTGAACGGCTCGGTCGAGAAGGGTCGGATCGATTGCGAGGTTGGTTGCCATGTGTGACTCCTTGTGCGGAAGTCTACACACTTCTTCGATTCGAGTCGAATCTTGCCAGTGATGCCCAACCCCCCCCCCGTTCGCCCTGACCCTTCGATACCTCAGGGCGAACGGAAATCAAAATACTCTCAGGCTCAGGGCGCACGGAGCTTGGCTGAGGTTCGTTCTTAATCAGATTGCACATTGAACATGCAGTAGGCAAAATGCAAGGATGATTGAACGGCAACTGCGCAACCTGATAGAGCGCCGCCTGCGGCAATCTCCAGCGGTGGTACTGCTCGGGCCGCGCCAGGTCGGCAAGACCACTCTGGCCAAGGCGATTGCGGCACAACACCCGAATGCGGTGGTGCTCGACCTCGAGCGCGAGTCCGACCGCGCGGCCCTTGAGCAGCCCGAACTCTTCTTTGCCGCTCACCGAGACCGCTTGCTGGTGCTTGACGAGGTGCAGCTGGCTCCGCAGTTGTTTGCAGCCCTGCGCCCGGAGATCGACGCAGACCGCCGCGCCGGCCGCTTTCTGTTGTTGGGCTCTGCGTCGGGCGATTTGTTGCGACAGTCTGGCGAGTCGCTCGCGGGCAGGGTGTCTTACCTCGAACTCACCCCCTTGCTCGCTGCCGAGGTGCCCGTGGCCGGCCTGGCCGCCCTTCAGTCACTTTGGTTGCGCGGAGGCTACCCCTTGAGCTACCTCGCGCAAGACGAAGAAGCCTCCTACGCGTGGCGCCAAGATTTCATCCGCACCTTCCTGCAACGCGATCTGCCTGGCATGGGCGTGCGCGTGCCAGCTGAAACACTCAGGCGCTTCTGGCAAATGCTGGCGCACCTGCAGGGGCAGTTGTTCAACGCATCGCAGCTGGGCCTGTCGCTCGGTGGCGCATCGCACACCACGGCAACCCGCTATCTCGACGTGCTGGTCGACACGATGATGGTGCGCCGCCTGCAGCCGCATCTGGCCAACGTGGGCAAACGTTTGGTCAAGTCGCCCAAGGTCTACCTGCGAGACAGTGGCGTGCTGCATGCCCTGCTGGGCCTTGCGACCGTGCAAGACTTGCAAGGACACCCCGTGGCAGGTGCATCCTGGGAGGGTTTTGTGGTGGAGCAGGTGGCGGCCGCATTGCCGCCAGATGCGCAGCTGGGCTTCTACCGCACGGCGGCAGGCACCGAGCTTGACCTGGTCATCGAGCGAGGCTCGCGCAAAGTGGGTATCGAGATCAAGTTTTCATCCGCCCCGAAACCCACCAAAGGCTTTTGGCAGGCCCTGCAAGATCTGCAGATCGACCAAGCTTATGTGGTCGCCCCGGTGTTGCGACGCTACCCGTTGGCTGAACGGGTCGAAGTCGTGCCGGTGGCCGAGGTGCCAAGACTGCTGGAAGGCTGAGAGCCTGAGAGTTTTTTGGTCTGCGCCCCAACCCCCGTTCGCCCTGAGCTTGTATTCCCGTTCGCCCTGAGCCTGAGAGTATTTTGTATTCCGTTCGCCCTGACCCTTCGACAAGCTCAGGACAGGGTTCGCTTCGCGAATCGAAGGGCAGCGAATGTGCACTGCGCTGCCCTTCGATACCTCAGGGCGAACGGGTGGGGATGGGGCGCAAACCAAAAAACTCTCAGGCTCTGAGACGAGCCACGGTTTCGGTTTCATGGCAATGCATACATTGACGACAATGCCCCCATTTCTCGCAAGCCGGAGCTTGGCATGGCCACCTTGATGAATCGCAGCATGGATGAGTGTGTGAAGGCAGAGCTTCGGGTGCTGGCGGCAGGCCTCTCGGGCGTTGCAAAGGTGCAGTGGCCCATGGGTGTGGTGCCACTTGCAGGCGCGACCCCATGACCCTGCCCTTCCTGCCTTTTGCCCTGCCCGACATCGGCGAACAAGAAATCGCCGAAGTGGTCGACACCTTGCGTTCGGGCTGGGTCACCACCGGCCCCAAGACCAAACGTTTCGAAGAAGATTTCACCGCCTTCCTGGGCGACGCGAGCCTGCACTCGATGGCCGTCAACTCGGCCACCGCCGGCTTGCACCTGGCGCTTGAAGCGCTGGGCATCGGCCCCGGCGACGAGGTCATCACCACCACCCACACTTTCACCGCCACCGCCGAGGTGGTGCGCTACCTCGGTGCCGACGTGGTGCTGGTCGACATCGACCCGGCCACGCTGTGCATCGACGTCAACGCCGTTGCCGCCGCCATCACCCCGCGCACCAAGGCCGTGATGCCGGTGCATTACGCCGGCCTCGCGGCCGACATGCCGGCCTTGCTGGCACTGGCCAAGAAGCACGGCCTCAAGGTGGTGGAAGACGCCGCTCATGCCCTGCCCACCACCTGCGGCGGCCAACTGATCGGCACACTGGAATCCGACGTGACCGTGTTCAGCTTCTACGCCAACAAGACCATCACCACCGGCGAAGGTGGCATGGTCGTCACGCGTGATGCGGCGCTGGCCCAACGCATCAAGACCATGCGCCTGCACGGCATGAGCCGCGACGCGTTTGACCGCTTCACCGCCACCGTGCCGAGCTGGTACTACGAGATCGTGGCGCCGGGGTTCAAGTACAACCTGACCGACATTGCCTCGGCCTTGGGGTTGCAACAGCTGAAGCGGCTTGGCGCCTTCCAGAAGCGCCGCGAAGAGATTGCGCTGCAGTTCAACGCGGCGTTTGCCGACCTGCCGGTGACCACGCCGCCGCTCGCCGCGGGTGGCGACATGCACGCCTGGCACCTGTACGTGATGCGCCTGGGCGATGCGGCTCAGCTGAGCCGTGATGCGTTCATCGAGCGCCTGTTCGCTGCCGGCATCGGCTGCAGCGTGCACTACATCCCGCTGCACTTGCAACCGTATTGGCGCGACCGTTATGCGCTCGTGCCGGCGAACTTTCCGCATTCGCAGAAGGCATACGAGCGCATGGTCAGCCTGCCGCTGTACACCCGCATGACCGACGCCGATGTGCACCGCGTCATCGCGGCGGTGCGCGCTGCGCTGGGTTGAGCTTTGTCCATGGCCAAGCGTTTGTTCGATGTGGTGTTGTCTGCGTTGGGCCTGCTGTTGCTGTCGCCGTTGTTGCTGGTCACCGCGCTGTGGATCAAGCTCGACTCCCCGGGGCCGGTGTTCTTCCGCCAAGAGCGCATTGGCCGCTTTGGCGTGCCGTTTTGCATCCACAAGTTCAGAACCATGACGCACGGCGCAGCAGGCACGCAGATCACGGTGGGCGCCGATGCACGCATCACACGCGCCGGTGCGCACCTGCGCCGCGCCAAGCTCGATGAGCTGCCGCAATTGATTGACGTGCTGCGTGGTGCCATGAGCCTGGTGGGCCCACGCCCCGAGGTGCCACGCTATGTGGCGATGTACCCGCCAGGCCTGCGCGACAAGGTGCTCAGCGTGCGCCCCGGCATCACCGACGTGGCCTCGCTCGAATACCGCGACGAAGGTGAGCTGCTCGCGCGTGCCGCCGACCCGGAGCGTGAATACGTCAACGTGGTGATGCCGGCCAAGCTGAAACTAGCCGCCCAATACGTTGACCACGCCTCGCTGCGCTTTGATCTGCAGCTGATCCTGAGAACCCTGCGACTGGTCTGGTGGCGTTGATGGACACGATGGACAACAACAAAAGCATCAACACCGCCCCCACCGTTTGGCACCGGCTCGACCGTGTGCTGGCGCGGCTGCGCCCCAAACGCCAGCTGCTGTCACTGCTGATCGACGGCCTGGTGATCGCGCTGTGCTGGAACATCACCTACCTGTTTCGCCTGGGCTTCGAGCGCTGGATCAGCGCCCGCCCCGCTTACGACCTGTGGGTGATGCTCGGCGTGGTTGCCGTGTACCTGCTGGCGTTTGCGATCGGCGGCATTCCGCGTGGCATGTGGCGTTTTTCGGGCTTCGATGAGGTCAAGCGCCTCACCGTGGCTTGCCTTGGCGCGGGCGCGGTGTGTGCCGTCGTGGTGTCGATGGCGCGGCTTGCCGAGGTGCCGCGGGCGGTTTTGGCATTGCACCCCTTCATCGCCCTGATGGGCGTGTGCGTGGTGCGCATCGCCTACCGCATGGTCTATGAGCATGCACGCTCGCGCATCACCGGCAGCGACGCCGAAGTGCGCCGCGCCATCGTGATGGGTGCCGGCGAGGCGGCCAAGATGCTGCTCTCGACCATTCACCAACAGGGCTGGATCGTGCTCGGCCTGCTCGATGACGACGCGGCCAAACAAGGCGCTCGCATCGGCGGTGTGCAGGTCATGGGGCCGCTGGCCGATGTGACACGTGAAGACGTGCGCGCAGGTGCCACCCATGTGATTGTTGCCCTGCCCGGTGCCACGGCCGCGCAGCGCCGCAGGGCTGTCGAGCTGGCATCGGCCACGGGCCTGCCGGTGCTGACCGTGCCCTCAGCCAGCGAGCTGCAAGACGGCAGCGCGCACATCGAACGCGTGCGCAGCATCGAGCCCGAAGACCTGCTCGGCCGCGAAGCGGTGGTGCTCGACGAAGCGGGCATTGCCGAGCTGATCTCCGGCAAGACGGTGTTGGTGACTGGCGCAGGCGGCTCCATCGGCTCTGAGCTGTGCCGCCAGATTGCGCGCTACGGGCCGGGGCGCATGGTGCTCTTCGAGCTGAGCGAGCTGGCGCTCTACCAGATCGAGCAACAACTGACGGAGCTGCACCCGCACCTGCCGCTGGTGCGCCTGATCGGTGACGTGAAAAGCCCCGAGCAGATCGGCCACGCCTGCAACACCTACCGGCCACAGCTGGTCTTTCACGCGGCGGCCTACAAGCACGTGCCGCTGATGGAAGATGAAAACGCCTGGATGGCAGTGAAGAACAACACGCTGGGCACCTGGCATGCGGCCAATGCGGCTGCACAGTCCGGCGCCGAGCGTTTTGTACTCATTTCCACCGACAAAGCGGTGAACCCGACCAATGTGATGGGCGCAAGCAAACGAGCCGCGGAGATGCTGTTGTCGCACTTGTCGATGCAAGGCCACCGCACCACCTTTGCGGCGGTGCGCTTTGGCAACGTGCTGGGTTCCAGCGGCAGCGTGATCCCCAAGTTCAAGGAGCAGATCGCAAAGGGCGGGCCGGTGACGGTGACTCACCCGGAGATCACGCGTTACTTCATGACCATCTCCGAGGCGTCGCGCCTGGTGCTGCAGGCCGCAGCGCTGGCCGAGACCGGGCAGGTGTACGTGCTCGACATGGGCGAGCCGGTGAAGATCGTCGACTTGGCGCGCGATCTGATCCGCCTGTCGGGCCACCGGGATGGCGAGATCGGTATTGTGTTCAGCGGCTTGCGGCCGGGGGAAAAGCTCTATGAGGAGTTGCTGGCCGATGAAGATGAGACCCTCGCGTCCGCACACCCCAGGCTTCGCATTGCCAAGCTCAAAGCGCAAGTGGGCGACGAGTGGGCCCAGGCCCTCCTGGCCTCCTTGGAAGGCATGAGTGCACAGCAGGCACCGCAGGTGCAGCGTGGCGTGCTGCGTCGTTTCATTCCCGAGTACCAAGGGCCGGCCGACACCGACGTCGCAGCTCCGGAAGCGCCTGCTCGCGTCCTATGATGCCCACGACACGCCGACCCAGACTTCATCGCACTCACCAATGCCCCTCATTCTTCTGACCGGCGCCACCGGCTATATCGCTTCCCATACCTGGTTGTCGCTGCAGCAGGCCGGGTTCGAGGTGGTGGGGGTGGACAACTTCGCCAACAGCTCACCTCTGGTGCTGCAACGGCTCGAACGCCTGTCTCAGCGCCGGCCGGTGTTCGTGCAAGCCGACGTGTGCGACCCCCAGGCCATGCGGCAAGTGTTCGAGACACACCGCATTGACGCCGTGGTGCATTTTGCGGCCCACAAGGCCGTGGGCGAGTCGGTGCAGAAGCCGCTTGAGTACTACCGCAACAACATCGGCGGGCTCATCAACATTGCACAGGTAATGCAAGCGCATGGTGTGCAGCGCCTGCTGTTCAGCTCTTCGGCCACGGTGTATGGGCAGCCAGAGAAGCTGCCCATTCCTGAGGATGCGGCACTGTCAGCCACCAACCCCTATGGCAGCACCAAACTCGTGGGCGAGCAGTTGTTGCGCGAGCTGGAGCGTTGCACACCGGCCTGGGCCATCGCTTACCTGCGCTATTTCAACCCGGTCGGCGCCCACGAAAGCGGTGACATCGGCGAAGACCCGCGCGGCACGCCGAGCAATCTGATGCCCTATGTGGCCCAGGTGGCCATAGGCAAGCGGCCGGCGCTCCAGGTCTTTGGAGATGACTACGAAACCCCCGACGGCACCGGTGTGCGCGACTACATCCACGTGATGGATCTGGCCGAGGGCCATGTGGCGGCACTGCGCCATTTGCTGGAGCGCGGCACGTCACTCACGGTCAACCTGGGCACAGGGCGAGGCTACAGCGTGCTGGAGGTCGTCAAGGCGTTCGAGCGGGCCAGTGGGTGCGTCGTGCCGTATCAAATCGTGGCACGCCGCCCGGGCGATGTGGCGGCTTGTTATGCCGACGCCTCACTCGCCGAAAGTTTGTTGGGCTGGGTGGCCCGCCGCAAAATGGCGCGCATGTGCGCCGATGTCTGGCGCTGGCAGCAGAAGAATCCGCAGGGCTTTGTCTAACGACGAAACACCAGCCACTTGGGTGTCTTGAAGCGCACGATGCGCCAGTACAAAAACACGTACGACACCATGAAGACGACTAGGAAGCAAGTTAGAACGATTGTGTTGTTCCACCACAGCACTGCCGGGATCACCGACATCAGACACAGCACCCACAGGTAGGGCGACGTCATCGAGTTGCGCGCGGTCTCGCGGCGGTCTGATGTGGTGCCGATCATCAAACGCATGAGTCGTTTGTAGACCAACATGTGCAGATGCACCCCGTCGGGGACGCCCGGCGACATTCCCCGTAGCCACTTCTTGCGGTAGATCGAGAAGAGCGTCTCGAAGACTGGGTAGGCAATCAACAGCAGGGCGAAGATGGGAGAGACCTGCGGGTTGCGGTGCAGGAGCAAGACGCAAAGCTCTGCGAGCATGAAACCCAGGAAGTAGGCACCGCCGTCGCCAAGGAAGATCAGGCCGGCGGGGAAGTTCCACACGAAGAAGCCCAAGATCGCGCCGACCATGATCAACGCTGCGGTGAAGACGAAGGTGTCATTGACCTGGAAGGCCACGTAGGCGACCGCCAGCACCATCATCAGCACACACATGGCTGCCAGACCATTGAATCCGTCGATGATGTTGATGGCGTTGGTCACACCTGTCACAACGAACACCGTCAGCCCCATCGCGAACGGGATCCAAGGCATCAAGGCGTCCATGCCAGGGATGGCGGTGCGAATCATCCAGGCATCAAGCCACCACACGGCCAGGATGGCCGATACGGCGGTGAAGAAAAGACGCCGGCGCGGCGACACGTTCTTGGTCAGGTCTTCAACCAGGCCGGACGCAAAGGCCGGCAGGCTGGCGGCAATGAGGATCCAGATTTGGACGGAGCTGCTCATGCCCAGTAATTGGGCGGTGACAGCACCGGCCAGGACTGCAGCCATTACAGCTACTCCACCGATGCGTGGAACCGGGCGCGTGTGGAACTTCTGCGGCCCGGTGGTTTGGTGATCCACGGAAAGTGCGAAGCGCTCCGATAACCGGACCAGAAACACCACGGTCACCAGAGCAACCAAGAGGCTCACCGAGACGAGGACCATTGTTTACAGCGTGAACCCTGCTGCGACTGCGTCGGTGTGGAACATTTTGACGGTGTCCAGCGAGTACTCGTCCAGGTCGTAGTCGAGCAACGACAGCTTCTTGAGAATATCGTTGGTCACGGTGATGACTTGGCAGCCGATGGAATCGGCATGGAAGATGTTGAGAAGCTCGCGAGGGCTGGCCCAGATCAGCTCGGCCTTGGGCGCGACCTTGAGCATCTCAACGGCTGTGGCCATCAGTGGCAGGGGGTCGCGGCCCGTGTCTGCGATGCGGCCCGCAAAGACCGACACATAGCTTGGCACGGAGGGGTCGAGCGCTGCCACCACATCGCGTACTTGGGTCAGTGTCATCAGCGCGGTGACGTTGAGCTTCACCCCCTGGCGAGACAGTTTGCGGGCCAGTTCATAGCAGGTTTTGCGCTGCGTGTTGGTGACCGGGATCTTCACGTAGACGTTGTCGGCCCAGCTGGCAATTTCCAGCGCCTGGCGCTCCATCTCTGCAAAGTCGTCGGAGAAGACTTCGAATGAAATCGGCTTGGTGCGGATGTCGCTCAGGATGTCTTGAGCGAATTCCTTGTAGTTCTTGATGCCGGCCTTGCGCATCAGGGTCGGGTTGGTCGTCAAGCCGGTGATGAATGGCTTGGCAGCCATTTCGAGCATGCCTTGTTTGTCTGCGCCATCGGCAAAAATCTTGATCTTCAAGTCTTGGAGCGTCGTCATGGGGCTTCCTTGTTGAGAATGAATGAGCTGGCTTCGAGCAGGTTGCTGGCGCGAAAACCGAACTGTAGGGGTTGCTTTTCTTTGTAGCCGTAATCGATAAACACCGTGGCGCAGCCGGCGGCCTCACCGGCTTCGATGTCTCGCCAGCGGTCACCGACCATGTAGCTTCCTGCGAGGTCGACGTCGAACGCCTTGGCGGCCTCGAGCAGCATGCCGGGTTTGGGCTTGCGGCACGCGCAGCCGTCGCCGCTGTCGTGGTAGCAGGCGTAGAAGCGATCGATGGGCAAGCTGTCGGCCAGGGTCTGGTTGATGCCTTCGACCGTTTCCAGCGGGGTGGTGCCGCGGGCCACGTCGGGTTGGTTGGTCACCACCAGGAGCAGGAAGCCGGCGCGCTTCATGGCGTGCAAGGCTTCCGGCACCCCGGGCAGTATCTCCAGCTCACCCAGCGACGCTGGCGGGTAGGGCAGACCGTCGCGCACGATGGCGCGATTGATCACTCCATCGCGGTCGAGGAACACGGCGCGTGACATGGCTTGCCAGAAATCAGATCAGCGGGTGACCGATTCCCACTTGGTCTGATTGGCCTTGAGCTTAGGGTGCGACACCAGCAGGTGCCACACCACGGCCTGGAAGGCCTCAGAGTGCGGCGTCACGTTGTCGGCGTTGACGGTGGGCACGATCACGCAGGCATCGGCCACCTTGGCCGTGTAGCCGCCATCGCGACCGACCACACCAGTGACCTTGGCACCCACGGTCTTGGCATATTGCAGTGCAAGTACCAGATTCGGGCTCACGTTCTTTTCCAGGTTGCCGCCGCCCACCGAGAAGATGAACAGCGCATCCTTGGGCTGCAGCTTGCTGACCTTCAGCCACTCGACGAACACCGATGCCCAGCCTTCGTCGTTGGTGCGTGCGGTCAGCTCCGAGACGTTGTCGGTGGGCGCGTAAGACTCGATGCCGACGATCTTGCGAAAGTCGTTGACGGCGTGCGAGCAGTTCCCTGCGCTACCACCCACTCCCAGGAAGAACAGCCGGCCGCCATCGGACTTCACGGTGACAAGCAGGTCGGCCATCTTCTCGATGGCTTGGGTATCCATCTCCTTGAGGATCTTGATGGATTCGTTCAGGTGTTGTTCTGCGTAGGTCATACGGTGGTCCCTAGTGAAAAATAGGCGATGGTTTCGGCAAGCCCCTGGTGCGAGCCTATCTCGTAAAAGCGTTGATGAACTTCGTGACCGGCGAGTTGATTTGTCACTGAAAGCTCGTGGTACACGTCGGCCAGGTCGAATGCTTGACCCACCGGCTTGTCTCGAAGCGTCGTGGCCGAAACAATGGCCAGCCCGTAGTCGATGTGTGTCATTTCCGGCCTGGGCTGCTGCTTGTTGTATTCGACAATGCGCCCCCCCTCAAGCAACACATTGCTCTTGTCCCATTGGTTCTGATTGTGCAGCACGGTCATCAGGGCCGGCTTGCCGAAGCGGGTGAAATCGCGTTCGACCGCGGCAAAGTCGATCGGCAGGTAAGAGTCACCATAAAAGACGAAGAAGGCCGGGCCCAACAAGTGCAGCGCCTTGCGCAGTGCGCCGGCGGTTCCAAGCTGGTGGGGGCCATCCCAGGAGTAGTCCACTTTGAGGCCGAAGGTCTCGCCGTTACCGACCACCGCCTGCACCTGCTCACCCAGGTGACCCAGGCAGAGCACCACGTGTTGAACCCCCTGGCCCTGCAGGTAGCGCAGCTGGCGTGCGATGAAGGGTTGCCCTGCCACATCGACCAGCGCCTTAGGGATGCGCTCGGTGATGGGGCGCAGCCGGGTTGCCAGGCCTCCTGCAAGGATCGCTACCGGTAAGGTCATGACAACACGACCTTGGTACCTTCGAAGTCGAAGCCGAAGCGCACTTCTTCGAGGCCGGCGCGGGCCATGGCGTGGCGCAGCTTGTTGCGGTCGGTGGTGTAAAACATCAGGAAGCCGCCACCGCCAGCGCCGACGAGCTTGCCGCCGACCGCGCCATTCTTCAGACCCAACTCGTACCACTCGTCGATCTGCGGGTTGCTCATGCCGCCGGAGCGGCGCTTCTTGTGTTCCCAGTGCTCATGCATCAGCTCGCCGAACTGCGCCGCATTGCCAGCCTCCAGGGCCTCCTTGCTGCGGTAGCCAAGCTCCTTCACGAAATGCAGGTTCTTAAGCATGTCACCGTCGCTGCTTTGCGTCTTGTCTTTCTGGTCTTTGAGGATGCCGCTGGCACTGCGCGAGTAACCAGTGAAAAACAGAAGAATGTTTTCTTCCAGATCGAACATGGTGTTCATCGACACCTTCAGCGGCTCAGCGGTGACGCTGTGATCCTTGTGGAAGGTAAAGCAGGTCAGGCCGCCATAGGCCGCGATGTATTGATCTTGTTTGCCTATTGGCTCGCCAAGGCGCTCGATCTCGATGTGGCAGGCCAGCTCGGCCAGCTCCTGCGGGTGCAGCAGGTGGCGCCTGTGTGCGTGCAGCGCCTTCAGCAGGGCGGTGGTGAAGCTGCCCGATGATCCCAGCCCGGTGCCTGCGGGGATGTCAGCCAGTGTGGTGATCTCGATCTGCGGCGTGCGCAGGCTTTGCATGCGCAAGGCCTCGCGGATGATGCGGTGCTTCACCTCATCCACCGACTTCACGTGCTCCAGCTCCGAGTACTTGAGGAAGATGCCCTCAGTGAACGGGCGCATCACCGTGACGTAGACGTACTTGTCGATCGCCGCGGCGATCAGAAAGCCTTCGTGGTCTTGGTAGTAAGACGGCAGGTCGGTTCCACCGCCTCCCAGCGTGATGCGAAGCGGGCTACGCGCGATGATCATTTGCAGACTCCTTGTAGATGAGTTCGACCACTTTCAAGGCTTCGTGGGCGTCTCTGAGGCCGGCGGCGGGCTGACGGTCGAGCCGGATGTCGTCGTAGAACTCGGCCAGCTCCACGTCCCACGAGTCGTCGGCCATCGGGTACTCCCACGAGGTGGTCTCGGGCGGGCCCATTTCGGCCAGCATTTTGTAGTACGTCAGCTTCTCCAGACCGTAGCTGCCACCCAGGCCCGAGATTTCGAGCTTGGCCTGGTGGCCGTAGATCTCCATCGAGAAGAGGTTCTTCCACTCGGTGCAGCTGGCGTGCAGAAACGCCACCTTGCGCTGCGCCGTTTGCAGCAACATGAAGCCGTTGTCGTCGACCGGCATGTCCCAGTAGCAGGTCTGGGCCACGCCCTGAACCACGGTGAAGTTACCCAGGAACCAGCGTGACAGGTCGATCAGGTGGGGCCCCTGGTCGATTAGCTCACCACCGCCCGAGAGAGCCGGGTCGGCACGCCATTCCTTGTCGTAGCCGACACGCCCGCCGTGGCCATAACGTGCACGAATGAACATCATTTCACCCAGCGCACCCGCCTCGAACAGCTCACGTGCCTTGCGAAATGCGCGGTGGTAGCGGTGGTTGAAACCCACGCGTACCTTGACTCCGTGCTCTGCCGCAGCCGCGATCACCGGCGCCAGCTCGGCCGTGTTCCGTGCAGCGGGTTTTTCCACCAGCACGTGCTTGCCGGCCTGGATGGCGGCGAGCGTGATCTCGGCCAGCGAATCGTGCAGCGTTGCCACGATGACCAGGTCGACTCCCGGGGCGGCCAGCAGAGCACGCCAGTCGCCGAACGCCTGGGCGTGAGACTTTTCGGCTAGGGCCGTGGCGCGTGCCAAGTTCATGTCGGCACAGGCGACGAGACGCCCTTGGCCCAGGGCCTTGGCTCGTTTCTGCCCGATAAGGCCGCAGCCGATGATGCCAATGCCAAAGCTCATTTGTCCCCCCAGGTCAGGCCGCGGTCGCGGCCGGAGATGCGGCGCAATGTGTAGGCGTCGCTGTTGCGCAGCTCGGCCGCATGCTGTGGCCAGTCTTCCCAGCGGTCCCACAAGGCGCTGATCAATTTGCCGGTGATGCCGTTGCTGACGGGCGAAGCCAGGAACAGCGCCAGCGCGGCACCTCGCTCAAGCCCGGCACCGCCCGACTCCTTCTGCTGCATGGAGCGCTCGAAGAAGGCCTTGCCGACCTTCCCGGGCCCGGCGGCCAGCACTTCGTCAAGCATGCGCGTATTGAGCGCCCCTGGCGCAATGGCGTTCACGTCGATGTTGAAGTCGCGCACCTCTTCGGCCAGCGAGTCGCTGAAGCGCACGATGGCCGCCTTCGAAACGGCATATGCGCTCACGTTGGGCATGGGCGTGGTGGCACCACCGCCCGAGAGCTGGATGATCTTGCCGGCGCGCTGGCGCTTCATGTGGGGCAGGACCGCCTTGCACATCATCACCGAGCCGAAGAGGTTGATCTCGATGGCCTTGAGCCAGGCCTGCCAGTCCAGCTCTTCGATGGCGCCCATTGGGCCGTACACGCCGGCGTTGTTGACCAGGATGTCGATGCGCAGAAAACGCTGCAGCGCGGTCGCCACGACGGTCTCCACGCTGCGCGCGTTCGACACGTCGGCGGGCACAGTGACAAGCTGCTGCCCCGGTATCAGGTCATGGCTCAGCTCCTGCTCGCAGGCCTTCAGCAGCTCCACGTTGCGTGCGCACATTAGGACGGACGCACCTGCCTGCACGAAGGCCCGGGTGATCTCAAGGCCCAGGCCCTGGTTGGCGCCGGTGACGATGGCGGTCTGGCCTTCCAGCACACGGGTGCTCATGACAGGGTCTCCTTCGACGGGGTGCCCACGGCGAGGTAGCGCAACGAAGCGACCTGCGCCAACGAGGGCAGGAAGCGGTTTGAGTCGAGTACCAGCAGGCCTGGCGCGGCCTCGGCGATCTCCTGGGGCAGCACCTCGCGGTAGGCTGGCCATTCGGTGCCCACGATCAGCACCTTGGCGCCGGCCAGCGCTTGCAGCGGCGTGGCAGCGCGGGTGACGACACCGTCCCATTGGGTCGGCAAGGCCTTGACCGCGGGGTCGTGCACGCTGAGCGTCACACCTTGTTCGAGCAGCCAGTCGCACATCTCCACGGCCAGTGAGCGGCGCAGCGTGTCGGTTCCGGGCTTGTAGGTCAAGCCCCACACGGCTACGGGGAGCTTGTCCAGGTGTGGCGCGAGCATGGCTAGCCGGCGGCGCACCCAGGCCTTGTGCAGGTCATTGCTCGTTTTCACCGATTCGAGCATCGGGATGGGCCGATGGTGGCTGGCGCTGATGGCCTTCAGGAACTCGATGTCGCGCGCAAGCGTGCCCCCTGCGAAGGCGGCACCTGGCGACAGGTACGCCTTAGGCCCGATGCGCTGCTCTGACTTGAGACCACGCTCGACCTCCTTGGCATCGGCGCCTACCTGTTCGCACAGGCTGGCTATCTCGTTGGCGAAAACCACAGAAGTGGCCAGGAATGCGTTGATCGCGTGCTTGGTCATTTCGGCCGACTCGACCGACATCCACTCGACCCGCGCGCCGATGGGCCCCAAGGCGGCGGCGATGCGCTGCTTGTCGCGCTCGTCGCGGTGGCCCACCACGATGCGGTCGGGTTTGAGGAACACGTCGAGCGCCTTGCCCAGGCGCAGGTTTTCAGGTGACGACGCAAAGCCCAGTGCCTTGTCCGGGCAAACACGCGCGGCGAAGTCTTCGAGCCGGCGCACCGAGCCCACTGGCAGCTGCGACGAAACGAGCACCGTGGTGCCGGCTGGCAGGTGTGGCAGCACGGTCTGCACTTGTGCGACCACGAACTCCACGTCGGCCACGTCGTCGTCGTCAACGGGCGTGTCGTAGGCCACCCACAGCAGCTCCAGGTCGCTGGGCAGGGCGGCGGCCTGGGCGGTGAAGCTCAGGCGGCCGGAGTCGATGCCGGCGCGAAGCAGCGCTTCCAGGCCAGGCTCGAAGATCGGCGGGGTGCCGCCCTTCAGGCTGGCCACCACGGCACGGTCGAACTCCAGGCCGACGACCTCGTGGCCGACTGAAACCAGGCAGGAAGCCGTGACCGACCCGAGATGCCACAAGCCCTGAACGCAGATCTTCATGGCCTTGCCTCCAGCACCCAGGCGTTGGCCTGCAAGAACTCAACTGTCTTGACCACGCCCTGGCTGATGGAGTGCCTGGGCTGCCAGCCGAGTGCCCGGATCTTCTGGGTGTCGAGAAAGATGAACGGGTTGTCGCCGATCCAACCGCGCTCGCCACCGGTGTATTCGAGCCTGGGCTTAACCCCCATGGTTTCGCATATCCAGCCGATGGAGTCGTTGACCTCGCAGTAACCGTCGACCCCCAGATTGAAGATGTTGACGGGTGCATCGGCGCGTGCGAGGGCCACCTCGATGGCGTCCAGGCAGTCTTGGACATGCAGGTACGACTTGCGCTGTTTGCCATTGCCCAGCACGCGCAGGCGGCTCGGGTCGCTGCGCAGCTGGCGGTAGAAGTCGATCACATGCCCGTGTGTGTAGCGCTCACCCAAGATGGAGACGAAACGAAACACCCAGGCCTGGAAACCAAAACCTTCGCAGTAGGCCGCGATCAGCCCCTCGCCTGCCAACTTGGAGGCGCCGTACAGCGAGGTTTGGATGGGGAAGGGACCGTCTTCGGGCGTGGGCACCACCTTGGCCTGGCCATACACCGAGCCGGTCGACGAGAACGCGATCTTCTTGATCCCGTTGGCACGCATCGCTTCGAGCACGTTGTAGGTGGCAATCGTGTTCTGTTCCAGGTCACGGCGCGGGTGGTCGGTGCCGAAGCGCACGTCGGCGTTGGCGGCCAGGTGGAACACCATGTCGCAGCCCGCCATGGCCGCTTTCAGCGCCGGCTCGTCGAGCACGTCGCCACGAACCAGCTTGAAGCGGGGGTTGGCGAGTGCGTTTTGGATGAAGCGCTCCTGGCCGGTGGAGAGGTTGTCGATGCCGACCACCTTATGTCCCTTGCCCAGGAGCCTGTCCACCAGGCTGCTGCCGATGAAGCCGGCGCAGCCGGTGACGAAGAAGCGTTGTTTGCCCGAAGAAATCATCAGTGGTCTTTCATTTTTTCGCACAGACGCACGCGCCCTTTGCGGATGCCGGCGCTGAGCAGATAGGAGAGGTAGCTTGGCGTGGCCTCACGGAGCGGCAGCTTGAGGTCATCGCGGTACATGCGCCAGACCGAGCGCAACGTGTAACGCACGTTCTTAGACAATGAGCCGCCGGTGTTGCGGTAGCGGGCGAGGTCTTGGTCGAGGAGGTGTGCTGTGATGCCCTTGCGCAGCATGAGCAACCACCAAAGGTATTCTTCACCACCTGCACGACGCCACACTTCGATCACATCTGGTGTCAACATCGAGCGCTCGACCATCACGGTGAGCGTGCCGATACCGCGGCCGCGCAAGGCCTGAGCGAAGTTGAACGATGAACGCATGGGTGTGAGACAACCGACACGGGATCCGTCTTCCAACATGCTGCGATATCGCGCGTAGCTGAAGCGCACGTTGTGGTGACGCATGAAACTGACTTGTTTCTCAAGCTTTTCGGGCAGCCAGAAATCATCAGCGTCGAGGAAGGCAACATAGGTTCCGCCTGCTGCGCGTACTCCTGTGCAACGCGCATGGGCTGGGCCCTTGTCATCCGGGTTGGGTAGCAGGCGGACACGTTGGTCTTGGGCAGCGAGTCTCCTGATCAGCTCTTGCGTTCCATCTGTCGAACCGCCGTCGACTATTAAGAGCTCCCAATGCTCATGGTTCTGCGCTTGGACTGACCTCACCGCCTCAGCCACATGACGCAGGGAGTTGAATGTGGGCATGACCACACTTACAAAAGCAGGCTTCATTAGTGTGTATCGAAGTTCAGGCGGCTCTACGAGTAAAACCAAGTCATTCGGAATGTGGCCCCGGAGCGCTTTCAGGATCCAGAATGTGATTGTCCACCACAGGTTCGGTGTTTCATTGCACCAATCGCGAATCTCCAAAATCCGAATCAGGGGAAAGCTTCGCAGGTGAAGGGAAGGCTCACCTGTCTGGGCACGGGGCGACAAATGGGTGGGATTGACGTCTACCAGCACGTATGGGAATTCGAGTCAGGGCCTAGACGAGCTGGTATCAGTGGCCAAACCGGCTGTCGAATCGGATGGCAAACGCGTCCGCATTCGCAACCATGGCAAGGCGCTTCAAGAATCCTTGGCTATCTATTGGGGTTCGGCTGTCCCATACGGCCAGTTTGAAAGGGATGGTTGTGGAGCGCAGGACGTACTTTCGGGCGATGTGAAGGTCAGCGATGTCAAAGGAAAGGTGTGAGACCCCGAGCCCGCGTGCGACTTCCTCAAGTCGACGAGCTTCCGCGATGCAATCTCCCTCCCCTTTCTCTAGTCCGCACGTCGGCATCTCAGTGCGTATGGGTAGCGCCAGTTGCCATTTTTCGGCAACCGCGGATCGAACCAATTCCGGATCGTAGTCGCCGCTTAACTCGACAAGAGAGCGAGTTTTGATCCCAAACCGTTTATCAAGCTGGCCAAGCGTCTCCCAGAAGCGTTGATCCGTGCTGCCTGTCTTGACGTCGAACCAGTATGAATGCGGTCCCGTCGCTTCGATCTGAGTCAGCTGCTCGTCTACTTTTAGTCCGATGGAAGGCTTGGGCGGATGAAGGACCTCGAGATGAGACGAAGATGCGCGCCATGCCAGATCCATCTCAATGCCTTGAAAGAATGCCCGTGCCTCAATTGCTTTACCGATCGTATTGGTTCTGTGCGCATAGATCGTGGGTGTGCCCGTTCGTGCCCGAACTGTTCGCAATGCCGTTCTTGTACGAGACAAATAGTCTTTCCGGTCGTCGAAAGTGTTGTCGTCGTACTGAACAGGTTTCGTGTCGGGAAAAGCGACTCGCTGCGGCGGCTCATATGGAAGGGATGCGAGAGACGGCGCAGCAACATCAACGTCAAACAATGTCACTCCGAAGGCATCGGAAATCAACTCGAATAGCCACTTATTCAAAAAAGGGCGATCTCTGTTTTGCTGCAAGCCATTGAACAACTGTGGAGTCGACTTCGACGCCGCAGGATTGAAGTACGCCAACATTGGGATTTCGATGTGCTTGGCTGAATGTGCGTCCGATTGATGCCCCGTTCCCTCCGCAGGTGCCTCGCCATGATCTGGTGCAAAGAGCAAGACTGTCGGGCGCTTTCTCGTTCGTATTGAATCAATCAGATCACTCAGCATCCGATCGGTGAAGCGAATGGCTTGGTCATAGCATTCGATGTCCTTGCTTCGATCTGGCGCATCACCAAAGTACCTTTGATCCAACCTCAGTCCGTCTATCGCTGCTCTGTCCTCCGTGGGCAACTCGGCGCAATAGGGGAAATGTGCAGCCTGCATATGCAGGACAAAGAGGCGTGGCTTGGTCGCTGTCGAAAGGCTTATGCGCTGCTTCAAGCGGTCGAAGGCCATGACGTCGCGATTGGCGCCCGGCATGGGAAGCGAGGCACCTTCGGCGGCGGCAAACCAAGTGAACTGGGCTGAGTCGGCCAAGCGCGAGATTGGTGTTGCGAATGGTCCATGACGCAGTTGCGCTGAAATCCATTCCGTCTCGACACCGGCACTGCGGAGGACGTCGATCAAGCTAATGGAAACCTCGGCGATGTCAGTGGAGCGAGTTGTCCCACGGCGATAGAACATTGCGGACAAAACAGGCACCGTGTGCGAGTGCACCGATATGCTGTCGCTGAATACGATGAGGTCTTTCCGTTGGTTCTCCAGGAGCGGGGTTGTCTTTCTGGGGTAGCCATACAACTCCCAATTCCAACGAGTACTCGATTCACCTAGTACAAGAACCACGTCAAGATCTCGATCGTGTGCTCGATCTGTTAGAACCGGCTTGATTGCAAGATCTCTCTCTTCTTCTTGAACTTGCCGGATCGTGTCTCGAGAGTTGCGTATTTGCTGTAGCAACCCCATAGTGACTGGCAACAAGGCAGGAAGGGAAAGTATCACTAACACAGTCCCTGCACCTCTGGTCATATTGATTCTCAATGCGAATATTCGTAGCAAGACGGCGGAGAACAGGATCGAAGCGACAAGTGCTCCGTGTGCGACCGACAAATGCTCGCGTAGGTAAGCTCCGTATTCAAACGGTGAGGTTTGAAGTGTGGCGCGCAGCGCATCTCCGGAAAACTCACCGTATCGTCTTTCGTAAAACGAAAGGCACGAAGTCATCAAGGCAATGAGAAGCCACAATACGATGGGCCAAATACTCCGCGTACTCGTCGCGAGTATTGCTGCCAGCCCCATTAGTGGCGCCAGTGAGCTATAGCTAGCCGGTAGTGCTGAATAGGCACTAACCGACAGCGC
This sequence comes from Rhizobacter sp., assembly GCA_046598195.1. Lineage (GTDB taxonomy): Bacteria > Pseudomonadota > Gammaproteobacteria > Burkholderiales > Burkholderiaceae_C > Rhizobacter. Next base: position 20,733 of record JBKJJF010000197.1, read on the forward strand.
AGACATTGAGCACAGCAAAGCCAAGTTCGGAACCGATGCTTGGTTTCGACGCCAGTCTCTGGCTGCAATCCAGAAGATCACTACGCACGCTACGCAAAGCCAAGCGCCTTTTGCGATCCCGTAGGGTGCAAGATCCCATGCTCGCTGCGTGAGTACTCCTTGTTGCCAGCGCAAAAATACAGCGAATGCGAATGCACAACAAACAACACCGGTTAGCAAGAAAATGATCGGACGACTCTTCCCCCACACGCTCAGAGATGGAATGGATAGGTGCTCAGTCATGCAAATGAGATGGTTGCAACTTCAGCGTCGCTCCTGCGCGCTAGATGTGGCCAATGCCCGGGCAATTGCTTTGGCTTGCAATGAAGCGGCGGCGGGCAGACGAGATAGCTTTGTGCTTAGAGCACCTCGCGCGAAACACGCACCCAACCAAGCATAGAGTGCGACGACGGCAGTGATTTCGAGACGAGACAAACAAGCAAATCTACGTGCTCGAGACGTTGAACTCGGCGACGACTGCGTTGCGAGGAAGGGTGTTTGACGGTTCGTCAGTTGAAGGGCACGGCGATACGCAAGAAGGATAGGAAGCGCCATTCCCATTCCTGTGAATAGCTTGCTGTAGTACCGCAAGTTGAGTCTATCGGGGTCAACACGATGTACCAATTGCAGTCGATTCGAATAATACCCGCGGCCCCCGTTTAGCTGCAGAAGTAACGTGAGTTCACCGTCTTCTCCCGAAAGAATTCTCCGCCCAAGCCGCCCAGTCAGAAGGGGATGAAATCCAGCAGCGTAAAGAGCTTTAGCGTCGCTCGCGCGAATGCATAGGCCAGCGCCCCAGAGGAATTCGCCGATATCAAGCTTTACAGCGGGAGCGTCGCGCTGGGCGCCTACCGCGACGGATTTAGCAAAAAAACGCGCCAGCAAAGGTAAATCTGCTGAGGCTGTAGAAGCGGGCCAAGATGATTCACCGCCACAGAAGCAAACGTCCGGATGCGATTCGAAGATCGCTTCAGCCTCTTCTAGGTAGTTTGGCGCGGCGTCGTTGTCGTCATCCAGGAAGCACAAATAATGTCCATTGGCGTGTTGTATGGCTGTTTGCCGCGCGAACGAGAGGCCTGGACGTGGATCGGACACAACGCTGACCTTGAAACCTGGTGGAAACGAAAACGCTTTGACAACCTGACTTGTACTGTCGGATGAGTCGTTGTCAATCACGATGACTTCAATCGTCTGATTGGCAGCAATCGATTGACGGGAGATCGCTCGCAGGGTTGATGGCACCCGTACCTGTGAGTTGTGGCAGCAGACCAGTATGGACCAATCAATACTCATGGGAGTTTTCGCCAAAGAGACATGGCATGAAGTTGGGATCGAAAGGCAGAAGGGTCAAACAAGCGATTCGACAGAACGCAAGAGAACGACTGGACAACGACAACCGACAAGGCTAGGCCATGCACGCCAAGGAATGCCCACCCCAGAAGGCCCGCCGGGATACTCAGGAGGGCAGCAAGGGTCGTCTTCTTCAACTGAACGGAAGGATTTTCTCCGGTGAAGATGAATAGGCTCTGAAGACTACCAAGCGTCACGAATGGAATCGCACAAACAAGGATCATAAAAAGGGGGGCGGATGCTTGGTATCGATCTCCAAAAATTGCGGGCAATAGCAATTCCGAAATCCCCGCAGCTAAAATTGTCAGCAGCACTGCGGCAATGAAACCTTGCCGATACAGCGTCCGCATGGTTTGCTGTAGTACCCGGGGATCCATGGTTTTCCGAATGGCACCAATTTGGCTGACAAAGACCGCATTGAGGATGATCGGCAGAGTGTATGCCTGCTCTGCCAGCTGTGCTGCCACTGCGTATTCGGCAAGTTGAGTGCGGTTTCCTATTACTGAAATGATGATCTGGTCCGCACGCATGTAAACCAACGTCACCAGCTGGCTGGCCCACATGACCAAGGCGTGCCGGAATAGCGGGGTACGTTCGGTCGAAGGCTTTTCCGTAGAAACTGACATGACGGGTCGACGACACCAGCAGACAGCTAGCATCGCCAATGAAAGCATAGCTTGCTCGATACAGTAAATAAACGCCAAGGAAACTGGGGATGGCTGTGAACTTGCAATATACAACCAGCGGACGAAGACAAATGTCAGGGCTACGATGGTCTTGACGAGCGCACCTTGCTCTGGATTCCCCAGCCCCTGCAAATAGCCATCGGAAATTGTCCAGTTTGAAAGTACCAAAGTGAGCAGAATAGCAAATACCAGATTGGTTGGCATCTCCGTTTGAGGCGCGAGACAGAATGCAAAGTAGGCCAACAAAGCACATGCCATCGCGACCGCTGAACGAAGTGTCAGCACTCTGAGCAGCAGACCAGAGCGTTCCGCCAGAGGCGCGACAGCAACCCGCGAGCCCATAACGCTGGGCAATCCAAGTGACGAAACCGTGTCAAGAAATGCCAAGACAAGGAGCGCCTGCGTAAGGAGTCCAAAGTCATTCGGGCTGAGCGCACGTGCTATCAACGCCCCGTTTGCAAGTGACGCTGCAAAGCGTACTCCGCGATCCAACATGAGCCACAGAATCTTCTTTTGTACTGACATTGAGGTAAGCCGCTACGTTCCTAGGAAAAGTCGAACGAGGTACTGAAACGGGGATACGCCAACCGGGTTAAACAGATTCCAAAGGGCCATGCCACTTGACTCGTCGACCACCAGAACCCGTCTAAAAATCATGGCAATGGTCATGATCCCGCAGAGGATTCGGAATGCCAATGCCGAAAGCCTGTGCATCACCGCCAAACAAAGCAGGGGGGCAATAAGTGCCGTTGTGATGAACAGTGTGATTCGGAACGAAGCCATCGGCAGAGGTAGCAAAGCGAAGAACAGCAGGCAGAAGAAAAGCAGGAGCCGGGATAGCTCTCCCTTGCGAAAATGGGTGATGGCCAAGCTACCACCCGCAATAATCCAGATCAGCGGGGTAAAACTGCTGTCATACCCTGCTGCATCCTGATTTCCATCTGTGTAGTAGCGGAGTTTGTCGACTGCAGCTGCGTCTAGACCAATCAGACTTTCAGTGAGGCCGTTACCTATCGATAACATGTAAACGAGCGGAGTAGCTACCAGAAGCAAGGTGCGATAGCCAGTGAATCTGAACAGGATTGCAAATGCCCAAATGGGGGCTGCACTAAAATGGCATGTAGTAGCGAAGAGTGCTAGTACTGCTGAACTGCTTAGTCGACGCTCCCATATCGCCGCAAGCAGGATTGGGACGCTCATCATTTGGCGTATGGTCTGTGAGCACAATCCAAATGAGAAGAATACGATGCAAAGCAAGCCTGCCGCTGCACGGTGACTTTGCGGAACTTCTGGTAAGAAGTAGCGACTCAGCCACCAAGCATAAAGACCTCCGATGCCTCCGGTGACAAGGAAGATCACTAGGTTTGGCGATGCCATTCCAGGAAGAAGCGCGATCAATGCAATCAGCGCAGGGAACGCCACCTCAATGGTAGAAAACTGAACCTCTTCAAATGGCTGCAAGAGGAATTCAAGCGTTGAAGTCCTTTTGGCCTCTAGGTAAGTTGGATAGTAGATATTCCAAAAATCATCGAATGGACTTCGGCCAACTTGCCGTGAGGCATAGATGACGGCCATTGAAAAAACCACGCAGCCAAGTAAGGCGGCAATTGCGCGCCGGTCGGTTTTTCCGTAGAACAACAGGAACAGCCAAGCCAGCAGAAGAGGCGTAAGCGGCGTTGCGGCGACGGCGCAGGCAAGTACAGCACTTGGCAAGAGCCAAGTTGGTAAATGCCATCTTTGCGGTGGTTTAGAGCGAGGCGCACTGTCCGTCACGGCGACGTTGCCTCACTGTCAAGTCTGATCAGGCGTGGCACACCTGGTCGCCAGAAACGAGGAGCTAGAGTTGACCAGCCCTCAATTTTCCGGCTAGACCAGGCGCGTGCCCAAAAGGAAAAGGTACTGTTTGAAAGGATGGCGAAATCGGCCGTGCCTAGCAAGTCGAAGTCTGAGAGAAGCCCTCCTGAGGCAATCTCAACGCTCTCCCCAATGTCCCGCAGCACTTCTTCCGCGTGGGTTCGATCATCGGTCACCGCGACAACGCGCACCTCAGAATCAAGCTCACGTACTTGATCCAGGGATGTCCGGTAGTAGTGAAGCTCGCCTTCCAAAGTCATCCCGAGCTTCAAAAAGTCTCCGCCACGGATGTGTATCGCACATACGCGCCTGTCAGGCTTTACCGTTTGAGAATTGGTGATGACGGCGGGGCGCAGCAAGTCAAGCGTCTCATTGAAGAAGGATTGGTCGATGGATTCGATAAAGTATCCGTCGAGCTGGATGCTGCGAACCGGTTTCACTTGTCGTGCGACGGCAAGCAGGTTCGTATCTGAAATCCAAGCAGTTTGACCCAAGACACACGGGGCAATTCGGGCGAGACGCGTGCGTTGTACCCAGTTGGGGTGGCGACGCACGGACGTCGCAAACTTGGGCAAATCGACCAAGTGTGGCAGCACGAAGTCGCGAGGGGTGGCGTAGTTGCGTAGCGCACCGACCCAGAGTCGGATCGGCAGATTGAAGCGCCGAGACAGGACGATAGCCGCGCCGAACTGAAAGATTTGGTTGCCCAGGCCACCAGTGATACGAACGTTGATCATGCCTCTGCAGCTGCACTCTTCCTGAAGACATAGCACCCGCATCCGAAGTCACAGTTAGCACATTCGGGGCTTGTCCGCTCGATGAAGTCGCCGTTGTCGTCCACGTAAGAAAACTCGATCATCTCGAGACCGTACGCTTTTGCGGCATTGACGATGGTAGTGGGCGCGAATATGCGTTGAGCATTGAACTCGATGCATTGCTCGCAGCCGATGGGTGCACTCAAATAGAGATGGCCATCAACCCGAACGATTTTCGCCAGATTCTGCAGCCCTTTCTTCCACCCGTTCACGTCCAAGGGGTCGCCATAGCGGCCAAGCCCGAAGTGCTCGAGTGCATGAAGACACGATACTGAATCTGCCGACAACATGATTGGCGCTTCGCTCATAAGATCGGCCTGCTCGAAGACTAGGCCAGTAACGTTGGTAGCCAATGGCCGGACATCAAGGACTCTGACTTGGCGAAACGTGAGAAGGTGGGCAACGAAGCCGTCGATGCGAGATCCCACGTCAACGTGCTCCTTCGGATTGGCAGCGAATATGCGACGTGCCGCCCACAAGTCCTGATGAAAGTAGTGGCCCTTCGCTGTCCCGCCTGGCATGTAGCGGTCGGACAGAATCGGAACCAAGCGAAGCCGAAATCCATCTGTAATGTTTCCGCGCTGGCGGTAGAGGGCGATCATTTGGCGCAGAAAAGTCGGCAGAAACCGGAGGCTTGCGAGCAACCGACGTGGATCCAAACCGAGGGCGAGTAGAACCGTCCCAATCTTGCGTGGCTTTGTCATGGTGGTGCAGTCCAATATCGAGGTGTCAGTGCGGATACGGATGGTCCGCGCAGTCTGCGTGGAGCAAGAGGGGCGATACACATATGTCTCTCGCATCGCGCCCCGTCAGTGTGAACTCGCGACGACGCTTGTCGGCGCCGACGTTGCTTTTATGGCGAGCAATTCTTGGAACTTGAAGGCTTGGTAAACCGCATCTGAGACCAAGGCCCTGGTTTCTAAGTGGCAAGGTTGTCCCACCATTTCACGGGAGAGCTACTTGTCGCACACCTGCTCGTCGTAGAAGTACAGGCCGGTGACCGCGTAGTTGCTTTTTGGCACCTTGGGCTTGTCTTCGATGCTCAGGGCGAGTTTCTGTGTATCGAAAGCCACCACAGCGTAACGCTCGGGATCGTGCACGTGATGGGCAAAGACCGACGCGCCCGACGTGCGGTTGGCCGCCGAATGCAGAAGCCCTTGCAGATCGTGCCCGTAGAAGATGTTGTCGCCCAGCACCAGCGCGCTGGGCTGGCCGTTGACGAACTTCTTGCCGAGGATGAAGGCCTGCGCCAGGCCGTCGGGCGGGGCTGTACGCAGCAGCTGATGTTGACGCCCCACTGCTGCTGCCGCCCAGCGGCGCTTCGAAGCGTGGTATGTCTTGGGGCGTGCTGATGAGAAAAATGTCGCGGATGCCGGCCAGCATCAATGTGGCCAGGGGGTAATAGACCATCGGCTTGTCGTACACCGGCAGCAGCTGCTTGCTGATGGCCAGCGTGGCCGGGTGCAGGCGTGTGCCGGAGCCGCCGGCGAGGATGATGCCTTTTCGATTTGCAAAGGTGCTCATGACCGGGTTGTGCCGAGTTTGGGCAGATGGACATGCGGAGAACGGGTTCGTTGCATGCGTAGAGTTAATTCCGCCGCGTTACTCGTTGTAGGCACAAGTTTGAAAGCCGGCCATCTTGACGAGGCTGTCACGGCGGGCAGCAGTGTAGTCGGCCTGCATCATTTCTTTGACTTCACCAGCAGCGTACCCGCCTGCGCGTGAAAAAGAGCAGGCAGGTGCCTCTCACACTCGATCGGCGATACCCCTCAAGTGCCTGGCGTTAGACGCGCAGATGCGCCTGAACGTGCTGCTGATGCGGGTGTCTTGCGAGGCGCGGTCCCAGAACGCGAGTGCGGCTGCGCATGCGGTGGCCCAGATGGGCCTTTTCGGTGGCAGCGGCAGCGGGGGCTCGAAGCTGCGCGCGGGCACTTCACCACCCGGTAGCGGCGCGTACAGCATGGGCAGCATGTCATACACGGGGGCCAGCTCAAGAGGCCCGTTTGGCCTGAAGCTGAGGTTGCCGGTGTGCATGTCGGTGTTGGCGATGAGGCGGCCGAACCACCACAGGTGCTCGACGCGGCCCACATCAGCGGGAGTGACGAGGCCGAGCGCCGCAAAGCGGGTTGCCAGCCGGGCCCAATCTGTGGAGCCGTCGCCCAGCAGCGCGGCGTCTAGCGTGGCCAGGCTGCTCAAGCGGCTGCGGCCAAACATGCCGTGGCGATCGAAGCGCTCGACCTCAAGAAAGCTTCGGCCTTCGTGGGTTGCGATGCGGCTCTTGGCGGCCGCAATGCCGGGCAGTGTGGCCGCACATTCGAGTGCCAGATGTTCGCTGACCAGCAGGTCTGACCAGCGCCGTACGGCGGCTGAACCATCGGCCCCAGAGAATTTGACCAACACGTGAGGCGTGGCGCTGCCTGGCAACTCGCGCAGCGCAGAAAACTTCGGGAATTCGCCGGCTGCACTGGAGCCCGCTACGCCCGAGGTGATGGCTTGCTCGGCCAGGCGTGCATAGGCGCGGCCCTGTGCGCGTGTCTTGAGGGGCTCTGGGGGCGCCAATTTGCTGGCTTGCCAGTGCTCGTAGGCGGGGTTGCCGAGGATGAGGCTGCCGCTCACGTCTGAGCCGCTGCGGCTCAAGACATGCAGCACATCGGCGTCTGCCCATTCTTCCGGGTTGGCAGGCACGCCCAGCTGGCGGTGCTCGGCGCGTGCGAACTGGCGGCCCATGTAGCCTTGGGGTCGCATGTCGTACAGAGGGTAGGGCAGCCCACTCCACCACCCGTCTTGCGATTCGTCGGGCACGGGCCAGCCTGTGTTGGCGAGGCTCATGCAGGTGCCGTGCGGGTGCACCAGGGCGAGGCTGGTTACCTGCTCGGCGCGGCCAGACGGGTCGATTTCATAGAGCGGCAACTCGGCCAGCTCGCCTCGCAGGGGCTTGCGCAGTGCATAGCGTGTGCGCCGGGCCTTGCCCGTGGTCACCACACTGCCAGCGTTTTCTTGCAGCAGCCGGTGCAGCGTGGGGATGCTGACGCCCAGTTGCTCAGCAAGGCTCGCGGCGCTGACCGCCGCATGCCGTGCCAGCACGGCAGTCAATTGATCGCGGGCGGGCTGGTTTCTGGGGCGCATGCGCAATTATGAAACGATTTGAGAGAAGATATTTGTGGCGCTGCTTGCCATCAGGTGCGGTGGCTTTTCGCTCTTCCTGATTAGCGACGTACCTCAGCCCATCCAATTTTCCGTTCGGGCTGAGCCTGTCGAAGCTGGCGCCGTGCACTGCGCACCCTTCGACAGGCTCAGGGCGAACGGGAATACAGGCTCAGGGCGAACGGAGCTTGGTTGAGGTAGGTCGCCAATCAGGTTGTTTTGAGAAGATATCTGGCGCCTTCTCGGGAAAATAATTACCGCGAGTCAGGCCGGGCGCTCAGGGGGATATTGCCCGAGCAAGCGGCGGGGCCGCAGCGTCTTTGGCTGCCAGCTGAGGGGGTGCCCCCACGTCGGGCCACGTGATGCCCAGCGCCGGGTCTGACCACAGCACGCAGCCCTCTGACTGCGGGGCGTAGTAGTCGGTGGTCTTGTAGAGAAAATCGGCACTCTCGCTGGTGACGAGAAACCCATGCGCCATGCCGGGGGGCAGCCACAGTTGCCGGTTGTTTTCGCCGCTCAATTCGACGCCGACCCACTGCCCGAAGGTGGTGCTGTCGGGCCGAATGTCGACGGCCACGTCAAAAACGCTGCCCTGCGTGACGCGTACCAGCTTGCCCTGTGCATGGGGTGGCCGCTGAAAATGCAGGCCACGCAACACCCCTTTGGCCGAGCGTGAATGGTTGTCTTGCACGAAGTTAACGTTCAAGCCAGTCACGTCGTTGAAGGTCTTCTGGTTGAAGCTTTCGAAGAAAAAGCCGCGCGCATCACCAAACACCTTGGGCTCCAGGATCAAAACACCTTCGATC
>JBKJJF010000111.1:0-8540 GCA_046598195.1 Rhizobacter sp.
GAAGGACTGTTTCAGGCTTTGCCATTTCAATCTCCTATGAAGTGGTTCTTCGCAAGGCCTCGTTTACTCCAACGTGGCTTGCTTGAACAGTCCTTCATAGCATCTGAGGTATCGAAGGGCGAACGGAAGTTAAAAAACTCTCACCCTCTCAGGTTCTCAGGCGCTCACGCCGCTTCCAGAATCGTTGCAATACCCTGCCCACCCCCAATGCACTGCGTGGCCAGTGCAAAGCGCCCACCCTCGCGCTTGAGCAGGGCCGCCGCCTTGCCGGTGATGCGCGCGCCGGTGGCGCCCAACGGGTGGCCAATCGACAAACCACCTCCGTCGAGGTTGATCTTGTCGCGCGGGATCTGCAGCTCGCGCAGGCTGGCGATGGCCTGGCTGCTGAACGCTTCGTTGATCTCGATCACGTCGAGGTCGGCCACGGTGAGGCCGGCACGCGCGAGCGCCTTGCGTGTGGCGGGCACCGGCCCCATGCCCATGGTGTCGGGCGCGCAGCCGGCCACGGCGGTGGCGCGAATCTTCGCCAACACCGTGAGGCCGTGGCGGCGGGCGTAGTCGTCAGAGCACACCAGCACCGCCGCCGCGCCATCGGTGAGCGGCGACGAGGTGCCGGCCGTCACCGTGCCATCGGCGCGGAAAGCGGTCTTCAAACCGGCCAGGCCTTGCAACGTGGTCGCGGGGCGCAGGCAGCCGTCCACACTCACCCAGCCCGCAGGCGTTTGCACCGGCACGATCTCGTCTTTCAAACGGCCCAACTCCTGCGCAGACGCGGCCTTGCGGTGCGATTCAACGGCCAGCTCTTCTTGCTCGACACGCGAAACGCCCCAGCGTGTGGCCACGTTCTCGGCGGTTTCACCCATGCCGATGTAGGCCTGCGCAAACGTCTGCATCAACTGCGGGTTGGGTGACGGGTTGAAGCCGCCCTGCGGCACGCGCGTCATCGACTCCACACCCGCGCAGATGAACACCTCACCCGCACCCATGGCGATCTGCCCGGCCGCGATGTGGATGGCCGTCATCGACGAGCCGCAGAATCGATTCACCGTGGTGCCCGCCACCTCGATCGGCAGGCCGGCCAGAAACACCACCAGCCGCGCCATGTTGGCGCCCTGCTCGGCCTCGGGGTACGAGCAGCCGAGGATCAGGTCTTCGATGTGTTGCGGCCTCACGCCCGTGCGCTCGACCAACCCACGCACGGCGGCAGCCGCCAGGTCATCGGGGCGCACTTCGGTGAGGCCGCCCTTCTTGGCGAAGTGAAAGGGGGTGCGGGCGTACCCGGCGATGACAGCGTTTGGCATGTGTGACTCCTGGTTGGGTCATTACATGACGATCATCATATCAAGCCGCCGCACAAATTGCGCAGCACTCCAAGGCGCCCGCTCTCAGAGTTGAACGCTGGCCTGGCCGATGCCGTCGAAGCGCACGCTGACGGTGTCGCCCGCTTGCGCGGGCAGCGCGCCGCACCAGGTGCCGCTGCTGACCACGGCGCCGGCCGGCAGCACGGTGCCGTCGCGCGTGGCGTGGCGCAGCCACTCGGGCAGCACCCAGGCCGGGTCACCGCAGCTGTGCGTGCCGCGGTACTCGGTGACGCTGTCACCGATCTGCACCTGGCAGGCCTGGGCCAGCCAGTCGTGGGCTGCGTCGAACGCGACCCACTCGCCCAGCACCAGCGCCGCGTGCGATTGCAGGTCGGCCAGGCGCAACAAGGCGGGTGCGCTGAAGCCTTGTTGCCAGCGCGAGTCAACGATTTCGATGCTCACCGTCATCGCGTCGATCAAGGCACTGGCCGCCGGCCCATCGAGCGTGGTCGCAAGCGCCGCGTCCACCGACCGGCCCAGCCGCAAGGCGATTTCGGCTTCGATAAACCGCCCGTTGAACGGCCAGCTGCGTGCCTCGGCCGGGCTGGCCCACACGCCGGCCGGGGGCAGCGGCGCATGGGTCATCACCGCGCTGCGCGAGGCACCGCCCGACTTCCAGTGACACGCGGGCCCGTCGTCAAACCAACCCAGCTCGTTGGCCAGCGCGGCCTGCACCAAGTAGGCATCGTCGGCGGTGGTCACGGCCGTGGCCAGCCCCGTGGCATCGCTCCCACGCTGGGTGCGGCGGGCTTGCAACAAGGCTTCGATCACGGTGTCGATGTTCATTGGGTTGGCTCCTCAGGGTGTGATGGGTTTGAGCTGGGCGTCGGCCATGCCGACCAGCAGGGCGCGGCCATCGCGGGCCACCCGGAACTCGCCGAACCTGGCCTGCTCCCAGCGCTGGCCATCACCTTCGCGGAAGAACCAGGCGTCGGTCACCAGCGTCCAGGCCCCGTTTTTGGGGCTCAGCTCGATCACCAACTCATCTGCGCCCAAAGGCACGCCCGCGTGGTGCGGGCCGAGCAGCGTGGCCACACCGCGTGCGTCACGCCGCGCCACCACCAGCGGGCGGGCGGCGGCCACACCCGGCGGGGCGAGCTTGCCCACCTCAACCGGCAGGCGGAAGTTGAGCCGCATGAAGTCGCCTTGCATCAGCGAGCGTGGGTCGGCCGGCGCCAGCGCCACAAACACCGGTTGCCCGTGTGCGATCAGGTCTTGTTTCTGCCAGATGGCGAAGCCGGCCACCGCGAGAGTCGCCACGCTGCCAGCGGCAAGCCAGGCCGCCGCGGCGCCAAGGCGGCGCGGCGGGGCTTCGGTGTGCGCTTCGGTGTGCGCTTCGGTGAGAGTTTCAGCGGGCGCCTGCCGCCGCATCAACCACCACGCCAGCACGCCCAGCACGGCACCGGCCGCCACCAGCAGCAGCGCCTTGTGCGCCAGGGGCCAGGCCAGTTGGTAATAGAAGCTGCCCACCACCCAGACCGCCGCAACGGCGGCGGTCGATGCGAGCCGCCAGCGCCGGCTGACCAGCGTGCACACGCAGGCCAGCGTCACCCCGCCCAAGGTCGGCAGCAGCCACGCCAGGCCCACCCACACCAGCACAACCAGCAACAAAGGCGCTGGCCGCAACACAGGCCAGGCGCGTGCGATCCAGGCCGCCGCCAGCGCCGCCAGCAGCGCACTGAGGGCCTGCATGCCCATCCACGCCAAGTGGCCGCGCGCCGCACCCGAGCTCACCTCGCGTGCCACGTCACCCACCCAGCCACCACCCAAGCTGCCGCCCACCAGGAAGCTCATGCCCGCCAACCAGGCCAGACCCCCGAGCGTGACCAACAACCAACCCGCCGCCGCCGCCTCGATCAGCGCCGCCGTCTCCTGCCGGCAGCGGCCCTGCGCCCACAGCGCCCCCAGCCACAACAACAACAGGCCGTGGCAAGCCAGCCAGGCTTCATCGAACCCATGGCGACCGAAGAAGAACGAGCGTGGCCCGAGCAGTGCAAAGCCCACCAAGCCGGCCATCAGTGCACCGAAGAGCACACGCAGCCAGTCACGCGCGATCGCCAGCGCCAGGCCCAGCGTGAGCACGGCCAGCAACACCGCAGCGGCCCGCTCGGGCAGGTCACGAAACACACCAAAGGCCAGGCTGCCGCCCCCCACCAGCAAGGCCGGCACCGCGAGCTGCTCAACGAAGAGCGGCACGCTGCGCGAGCGCAACACCACCACCGCACCGGCCAGCACCAGCAGCCCCACCCCATACGGCCCGGCGCCGCGGGTGATCAGGTCGCCCAGCAACAGGCCCACCACGCCCAACAAGGGAATGGCCGCCAGCCACGCCCCCAATGCCGTCAGCAACACCACCGGCCAAGGGCGCGGCGCGGCTGGCACATCGGCAGGCCGCACGCCCACCGCCACCGGGCGGCCCAAGTCGTCGCCGTTCAAGTCATGCATGGGCAACCCCATGGCGTTGGCTGAGCTTCAGGATGGCACTCACCGATGCCGCCAACAGACCCGCCGCCACCAGGCCGATCAACAGCAGCGAGCCGATCGGGTCACCGCGGTGGTCGTTGAACAGCAGGCGCGACAAGCCGGCCACCAGCAAGGTGTTGAGGCTCAGCGCCACCGCGCTCAGCACAAACACGTCAAACGCCACCCGCAGGCACAGCAGCCCGGCCGCAGCCACCATCACCAGCAGGCCGAGCGCGTAATGCGGCGCCACCCTGTCGTGGAACAAGCCCCCCAGCGCGGCGGCGGTGGTCATCACCACCACCAGCGTGGCCGCCGTGCGCAGGCTCCACCAGCCGGCACCCGTGAAGCGCTGCAACGGCCGGCTGAGCCAGCCCACCAGCAGCACGCCGAGCAGCCAGGCCAGCGCGTGTGTGCGCAGGTCTTCGGGCTGCACACGCCAGCGGTGGCCGAGGTGGGCGTGAGTCCACAAGGAGATGGCGGTTGCCACCACCAACGCCCACGGTGCCCACAGCACCTCACTGCGTGCGCCCAGACACAAGGGCAAGGCCAGCACCGCCCACAGTGCAAACAACTGCCAGGGGTCGGCGCCGGTCTGGTAGGTCTGGCCGAAGTAAGCGAACAAGGCGCCAATGCCCAACAAGGCCAGCAGCGCGAGCGGCGCACGTGCGGCAGGCCGCAACGCCGCGCCCGCGCCCATCACACCGACCAAGCCCATCAACAATGCAAAACGGGCGGCGCGGCCCAGGGTCTCCCAGTTGGCGGCAATCCACATCACCAGGCCAAAGCCCAGCAACGCCGCCGCCAGCACCGCCAGGCCACGCGGCAACCAGCGCGCGAGTGCGGCGGGTTCGCTCGTGGCATCACTCGTCAAATGCAGGTTCATGGCCCACCCCCCTTGTTTGAAGGGCCCATCTTCGCAGACCCCTCACGCGCCCTGTAAGACCTGACAGCTGCGCCGGGCCCTCGCAAGGGGGCTAATGCACCACCCCTGTCGAGGCCCTTGCATGCTGCGTGTCCTGATCATCGAAGACCTGCCGGTCAACATGCTGCTGATGGTGGCCATCTTGCAGCGCGCCGGCCACGAGGCGATCGAGGCCGGCACCGCCGCTGCCGGCATTGCGCTGGCGCGCGCACAGCAGCCCGATGTGATCTTGATGGACATCCAGCTGCCCGACATGGACGGCTTGGCCGCCACCCGCCTCATCAAGGCCGACCCGGTGCTGCGCGCCATCCCGGTGATTGCGGTGACGGCCTTTGCGATGAAGGGCGACGAAGACGCCGTGCGTGCCGCCGGCTGCGACGGCTACGTCACCAAGCCCGTGCGCTACCGCGAGTTCCTCAACGAGCTTGAGAGCGTGGTGTCACGGCGCAGCCCCTTGAGCGGCTTCGGCGGTTTTGCCGACTGACAGAGCGCCCGCCCCGAAGCGGCGCGCAGGCGCTGCGCTGTCAGACAGCGCCCACACGACACCACGGCCCCCGCCGACTGACCACCTCCGGGGAGCGCACCTATGCTGGGTGAACGCGCTCTTTCGCGCATACCAGGAGCACCCCATGCCAAAGATTTCTGATGTCATCACCCGCCACGTGATCGTGGTGCGCCCCGACGAAAGCCTGCAACGTGCGGCCGAGCTGATGGCCCAGCTCAACGTGGGCTCGCTGCCGGTGTACGACGGCCACGCGCTGCTGGGCATCATCACCGACCGCGACATCACCGTGCGCGCCACCGCCTTCAACAAAAGCGCCAGCCAGACCCTGGTCGCTGAAGCCATGACGGCACAAGCCCTGTCATGCGCCGAAGACGACTCGGTCGAAGACGTGCTCCGGCAGATGGGCGACGCGCAGGTGCGCCGCCTGCCGGTGCTCAACCGCGCCAAAGAGATCGTGGGCATCGTCACCTTGGGCGACCTGGCCACACGCCAGTCGGTCAAGACCGACACCGCCTTGCGCGAGATCTCGCAGCCGAACGAGGCCCACACCGCACTGGCCTGACAGGCAACACGCAGCGGCCATGCGAGTCACCACCGCCTGGCAGCTGATGAAGGACGCCGCGCGCTCGTGGCGCGACGACTATGCGGCGAGCATGGGCGCGGCGCTGGCTTACTACACCATCTTCTCGGCCGCACCGCTGCTGCTGATCGTGGTGTCGGTGGCCGGCTTGGTGTTCGGGCCCGAGGCGGCGCGCGGCGAGATCTTTGCCCAGCTGAACGGGTTGATCGGCGAACAAGGAGCGCTCGCCGTGCAAACCCTGCTGCAAAGTGTCAGCAAGCCGGCCGAGGGCACGCTCGCCACCCTGATCGGCCTGGGCGTGCTGCTGGTCGGCGCCACCTCGGTATTTGCCGAACTGCAAGACGCACTCGACCGCATCTGGCGTGCCCCCGTGCGCGAGCGCAGCAGCGGCGTGTGGAGCCTGCTGCGCGCGCGTGTGCTCTCCTTCGGCATGATCCTCGGCATCGGCTTTTTGCTGATGGCCTCGCTGGTGGTGAGCGCCGCACTGTCGGCACTCGGGCGCTGGTGGGCGCCGCTCTTCGGCGGCTGGGAGCTGCTGGCGCAAAGCGCCAACCTGGTGGTGAGCTTTGCGCTTATCACCGTGATCTTTGCGTTGATCTACAAGGTGATGCCGCGCGTGCGGGTGGCGTGGCGTGATGTGTGGGTGGGCGCGGCGGTGACTGCGCTGCTGTTCAGCATCGGCAAGTCACTCATCGGCCTGTACATCGGGCGCAGCGGCGTGACCTCGGGCTTTGGTGCCGCGGGCTCACTCGCGGTGGTGCTGGTGTGGGTCTACTACTCGGCGCAAATCTTTCTGCTGGGCGCCGAGTTCACCTGGGTTTACGCCCACCGCTGCGGCTCGCGGCGCGGCGAGCTGCGGCCGGGCGCGCTGCCTGCGCTCACGCCGCAGCCCGATCCGTCTAGGCAAACGAGCGCGACTGCGCCAATCCGCCGAGCCGCGCCGTGATGGCAAAAAACTCGGCCACCGTCTCGTCGATGATTTCCTTGGCGGTTTTCACCGAGGTGATCAGGCCCGCCGTCTGTCCGGCCAGCGCGGGGGCGGCCTCCATGTCGCCGTCGAAGTAAACACTGCGTATGCCTTTCAGCGCATCGGCCGGCATCAGGCCTGCGTCAAAGATGGCCTGCGTGCGCTGCGACTTGAGCGCGCGGATGCAGGGTGTCGACTTTTTGTTCAGCACCCAGGTGCCGGTGTCCTTGGCCTCGACGATGGCGTTTTTGTAGTTGGCGTGCACCGGGCTTTCGGTGCAGCTGACAAAGCGTGTGCCCATTTGAATGGCCTCGGCACCGAGCGCAAAGGCGGCGGCCATGCCACGGCCATCACAAATGCCACCGGCCGCGATCATCGGCACATCGGTGCGTGCACGAATGGCCTGCAGCAGCACCAGGGTCGACACCTCTTCGGGGTTCTTGAAACCACCGCCCTCGCCGCCTTCGACCACCAGGCCGTCAATGCCGGCGTCCACACACTTCATGGCCGTCTCGACCGTCGGCACGGCGTGGTAGACGGTGATGCCCGCAGCTTTCAGCGGCGCGATGAACTTGGCCGGGCTGCCGGCCGAGGTTGTCACAAACTTCACGCCGCTCTCGCACACAAATCTGAGCATCGCGTCGTCTTTCAAAAACCGGATCGGCAGGTTCACGCCGAAGGGCAAGCCGAGCGCGCTCATTTTCGTGATCTCAGCCTGGCAGTTTTCGGTTTCGCCCGACGACGTTTCGATGATGCCCAGGCCGCCCGCGCGCGACACGGCCGAAGCAAGCTGCGTGCGCGCGATCCAGCCCATGGGGGCCTGCACGATGGGGTACTTGGCGCCGGTGTGGGCGAGGACTCGGTTGGTCATGGGGCTCCGATGCAGCAGTGAAGAGGCGCTGGCGATTATTGCGAGCGGCCTGCGCGTGCGGTGTCGCCTGGGTTACCCGAGCATGCACACGGTGAACGCACACGCGCAACACCTCGAACTGCTCGGCCGACTGCAGGCTGCGGGGTGTGTCGTCGCCCAGCGATGGCGTGGCCCCAGCGCTGCAGATTTCATTCGCTCCGTTCGACCTGAGGTATCGAAGGCGGCGCCAGTGCACTGCGCTGCCCGCAGCACCACAGTCAGCGGATGTCCGCTGAGATCCGCTGAGATCCGCCGACTATGGCGACGGCTGCCGAGCCGGCCTGTCGCGCACCTTGCCCAGATCGATGTCGAGCCCCGCGCTCAGGTCAATGCGCAGCAGCGTGAAATCGATCTGGGCCGGCACCACGGTGAGCGCCTTCGACTGCTTGAAATCCGGCTGCAGGTAGAGCGGGCTGTTGCGCTCACGCAGCGGCGTCGCCACACCCGACACATGCACCAGAGAGAGGGTGTCGTCGTCGATCACCGACACCGTCACGCTGGGGTTTCGCGAGATCTCCGCTTCGAGGCCGTCGCCTGCTGCCGCCACGAACCAGAGGCGGGTACCGTCTGCGGAGCAGGTCGCGACCTTCAGCTTGCGCATCAGCGGGTGGCCGCTTTCGCTCAGCGTGGTGAGCACGCAGCGCTTGCCGCGCTCGAACAAATGGTTCGATTCAGCGCCGTGGCGGCCGAACAGAAAGGACAAGGCTGACATACAAACCAGCGTAGCCAGCGTGCCGGCCGCCAGCCATCGGCCTGTTCATGGCCACCCTGTAGGACAGGGCCGCGTCAGGCGATCAAGCCATCGGCCTTCAGCAGCGTCTCCAGGCACTGC
>JBKJJF010000130.1:0-5142 GCA_046598195.1 Rhizobacter sp.
TCGTTGGGCTGAAACGCCAGGTGCGGCACACGGTGGTCGGGGTCTGCGGTATGCAGGCGAGTGATGTCGACCAGATCGGCCACCACGGCGGAGGCGGAGGGCTCGGCGCCCGCCCCCTTGCCGTAGTAGAGCGTGGTGCCCACGGCGTCGCCCTGCACTACCACGGCATTCATCGCGCCTTCAACGTTGGCGATCAGGCGCTTGCTCGGCACGAGTGTGGGGTGCACGCGCAGCTCAATTCCGGTGTCGCGTCGTTTGGTGATGCCCAACAGCTTGATGCGGTAGCCGAGCTGTTCGGCATAGATGATGTCGGCCGCCTGCAGCTTGGTGATGCCCTCCACGTGCGCCTTGTCAAACTGCACCGGCACGCCAAAAGCGATGGCGCTCATGAGCGTGACCTTGTGGCCGGCGTCCACACCTTCGATGTCGAAGGTCGGGTCGGCTTCGGCATACCCGAGCTTCTGCGCCTCTTTCAGCGCCACCTCGAAGTCGAGCCCCTTGGAGCGCATTTCCGACAGGATGAAATTGGTGGTGCCGTTGATGATGCCGGCGATCCACTCGATGCGGTTGGCGGTGAGGCCTTCACGCAGTGCCTTGATGATCGGGATACCTCCGGCCACCGCCGCTTCAAACGCAACGATCACGCCCTTGGCATGCGCGGCCGCAAAGATCTCGGTGCCATGCACGGCGAGCAGCGCCTTGTTGGCCGTGACCACGTGCTTGCCGGCGGCGATGGCTTCCATCACCAGCGCCTTGGCAATGCCATAGCCGCCGATCAGCTCGATGACGATGTCGATGTTCGGGTTGGCAATCACCTGGCGCGCATCGGCCACCACCTGGACCGAGTCGCCCACCACGGCCTTGGCGCGTGCGGTGTCGAGGTCGGCCACCATGGTGATCTGGATGCCACGGCCGGCACGGCGGCGAATCTCTTCCTGGTTGCGCTGGAGCACATTGAACGTGCCGCTGCCAACGGTGCCGATGCCGAGGAGGCCGACTTGGATAGGGTTCATGACGAGTCTCAGTGGTGACGTTTGGCGAAGTGATGCAGAAAGCGGGCGATGCGGCCGATGGCGTCGGTCAGGTCGTCGCTGTTGGGCAGGAAGACCACGCGAAAGTGGTCAGGCTGCGTCCAGTTGAAACCCGTGCCCTGCACGATCAGCACCTTCTCTTCGGCCAGCAGCTCGTAGGCGAATTGCTGGTCGTCGGTGATCGGGTAGAGCTTGGGGTCGAGCCGCGGAAACATGTACAGCGCGGCCTTCGGCTTCACACAGGTGACGCCAGGGATGTCGGTCAAGAGTTTGTGCGCCAGGTCGCGCTGGCGGCCCAGGCGGCCAGTGGGTGCCACCAGGTCCTTGATGCTCTGGTAGCCGCCCAACGCGGTCTGAATCGCCAGCTGCCCCGGCGTGTTGGCACACAGGCGCAGCGAGGCCAGCATGTTCAGGCCTTCGATGTAATCCTTGGCATGGCGCTTTTCGCCCGACACCACCATCCAGCCGGCGCGGTAGCCGCAGGCGCGGTAGTTTTTGCTTAAGCCGTTGAAGGTGACGAACAGCACGTCGTCGGCCAACGAGGCCATGCTGGTGTGCACATTGCCGTCGTACAGCGTCTTGTCGTAGATCTCGTCGACGAACACGATCAGCTGGTGCTGGCGGGCCACCTCGATGATGTCGAGCAACACACTCTCGGGGTACAGCGCGCCGGTCGGGTTGTTGGGGTTGATGACCACGATGCCGCGTGTGTTGGGCGTGATCTTGCGCTTCATGTCCGCGATGTCGGGCATCCAGTCGGCCTGCTCGTCGCACATGTAGTGAACAGGGGTGCCACCGGCCAGGCCTGTAACGGCCGTCCACAGCGGGTAGTCGGGCGCGGGGATCAACACCTCGTCGCCATCGTTGAGCAAAGCATTCAGGCTCATGGCAATCAGCTCGGAGGCACCGTTGCCCAGGTACACGTCGTCAACGTGCACGCCGGCGATGCGCTTTTCTTGGGTGTAGTGCACCACCGCCTTGCGCGGCGCAAACAGGCCCTTGCTGTCGGTGTAGCCAGCGGCCACCTGGGAGGGCAGGTTGCGAATCATGTCTTGCACGATCTCGTCGGGCGGCTCCAGCCCGAACGCGGCCACGTTGCCGATGTTGAGCTTGATGATCTTGTGGCCCTCTTCCTCCATCTGGCGGGCCTTTTCCAGCACCGGCCCACGGATGTCATAGGCCACGTTGGCCAATTTGCCTGACTTGACGATGGGCTTCAACAAGGTCTCCTGAGCGGCGCAAAGCCTAGAATTATCGCTGATCACCCGCCGCCGCCCGGCTGACGGCCCACCCCTTTTTGGAGTGCCTGAATTGAAGTTGCAACCCGATCGCATCGAGGGCGTGAACGTCATTTCCGGCTTGTTGCGCGACGCCGTGTCGGTCAACGGCACCACGCACCGCCGCAGCATCCTCATCCCCTGGGTGGGCGACATCGTGCCCTGGGGCGAGGCAGGTTTTGATGGCCTGACCCAAGACGATTTCGACCGCCTGGCCGAGCACCAGCCCGAGCTGGTCATCTTCGGCAGCGGCCCGCGCATCCGGTTTGTCGCGCCCGGCCTGCTGCGCAACCTGATGGCCCGCCGCATCGGCATCGAGACCATGGACACCGCGGCGGCCTGCCGCACCTACAACGTCTTAGCCGGCGAGAACCGTAAGGTGGTCGCCGCCTTGCTGCTCGGTTGAGCGTCAACCCCTACTTCGCGGGCGCCTAGGGGCCGGTCGGGAGGTGCCCATGCCCTTATAATCACGGGCTACGCCTGACGAGGCGCAACTTCAGAATTCTTCATGACGCCAGCTGTCAATAAACCCCTCCCGGAATTTGAAGCGCTCGCAACCGGTGGCGTGAAGTTCACGCCGCAGGCGTACGCCGGGCAAACGGTGATTCTGTACTTCTACCCCAAGGACAACACCCCCGGCTGCACCACCGAGGCGATGCAGTTCCGCGATCGTCACAAAGACTTCGTCAAGGCCGGCGCCGTGGTGTTTGGCGTGTCGCGCGACAACATGACCTCGCACGACAAGTTCAAGCAAAACCTTGAGCTGCCCTACGAGCTGATCGCCGACACCGAAGAAAAGCTCTGCCACATGTTCGGCGTGGTCAAGAACAAGATCATGTACGGCAAGAAGGTCAAGGGCATCGAGCGCAGCACCTTCCTGATCGACACCTCAGGCATCTTGCGGGCCGAGTGGCGCGGCATCAAGGTCGCCGGGCACGTGGACGACGTGCTGAAGGCGGTGAAGGGTCTGAAGAAAGCCGCTGCCTGAGATTCCAGGCACATACAGAAGAGGCCGCCCCGAAAGCGGCCTTTTTTGTTTTTCAACCACGCTCTCTTCATGGCGGTTGAGTCGCCACTTCACTTGTGCATAATGGGTTTCATGCCTGTGAGTTGTGAATTCCGCATGCTCCAAACCAAGCCGCACAGGCGACTGTGCGGCTTTTTTGTTTTGAGCCCCTTTTCTCCCCTGCAGCCCACCTAGAACCCACACACATGCCACTGCCCAAGCCGCCTGTCAAACGAGCCGCCCTCCTCACCCCCGCCGACTTCGAATCTCAGGCCGCGCCCAAACCGGGCAAACGAAACCCCAAAACCGCAGCCTCCGAACCCACCGGCCCCGCCGTGCTTGACTTGCTGGAGCCGCCGCGTGAAGCCGCGCCGCTGATTGCCAAGGTCACCCCGCCGCCCGCACCGGTGGTAGTGCGCCCCACGGCACCCCAGCCGCGCCGGCGCAAGCCCCGCGGCACCGGGCCGGCCAAACTCTTCGTGCTCGACACCAACGTGCTGATGCACGACCCGATGAGCCTCTTCCGCTTTGAAGAGCACGACATCTACCTGCCGATGATCACGCTCGAAGAGCTGGACGATCACAAGAAGGGCATGTCGGAAGTGGCCCGCAACGCCCGCCAGGTCAGCCGCGACCTCGACGCCCTGGCGGCCAGCCTGTCGCTGAGCGACTCGGCCGACATGGCCGACGGCCTGCCGCTCAACCACACCGGCCACAAAGACGCCGGCGGCAAGCTCTTCTTCCAGACCACGCTGGTCAACATCAGCCTGCCGGTCGGCCTGCCGCAGGGCAAGGCCGACAACCAGATCCTGGGCGTGGTGCAAGCCCTGCGCGAGCAAAACCCCAAGCGCGAGGTGGTGCTGGTGTCAAAAGACATCAACATGCGCATCAAAGCCCGTGCGCTGGGCCTGCCCGCCGAAGACTATTTCAACGACAAAACGCTGGACGACGGCGACCTGCTCTACACCGGCGTGCTCACGCTGCCAGGCGACTTCTGGGAGCTGCATGGCAAGACCATGGAGAGCTGGAACCAGGGCGGCCTCACCTACTACCGTATCAGCGGGCCGCTGGTGCCTTCGTTGCTGATCAACCAGTTTGTCTACCTCGAAGCCCCGGGCACCGCGCCGCTGTACGCCAAGGTCACCGAAATCACCGGCAAGACCGCCGTGCTGCGCACGCTGCGCGAATACACCCACCAGAAGAACGCGGTGTGGGGCGTGACAGCGCGCAACCGCGAGCAAAACTTCGCCTTGAACCTGCTGATGGACCCGGACTGCGACTTCATCACCCTCACCGGCACCGCCGGCACCGGCAAGACGCTGATGACACTCGCCGCCGGCCTGAGCCAGGTGATGGACGACCGCCGCTACACCGAGATCATCGTCACCCGTGTCACCGTGCCGGTGGGTGAAGACATCGGCTTCCTGCCCGGCACCGAAGAAGAAAAGATGGGCCCGTGGATGGGCGCGCTCGACGACAACCTTGAGGTGCTGTCCAAGACCGAAGGCGGGGCCGGCGAATGGGGCCGCGCCGCCACCAACGACCTGGTGCGCAGCAAGATCAAGATCAAGAGCCTGAACTTCATGCGCGGGCGCACCTTCTTGAACAAGTTCGTCATCATTGACGAGGCGCAGAACCTCACGCCCAAGCAGATGAAGACCCTGATCACGCGCGCCGGGCCGGGCACCAAGATCGTCTGCCTGGGCAACCTGGCGCAGATCGACACGCCCTACCTCACCGAAGGCAGCTCGGGCCTCACCTACGCGGTCGACCGTTTCAAGGGCTGGCCGCACTCGGGGCACATCATGCTGGCGCGCGGCGAGCGGTC
>JBKJJF010000205.1:0-1817 GCA_046598195.1 Rhizobacter sp.
GGCCTGCCCATCCCGCAAGAGCGCTGGTTCAGCAACCTTGCGCAAAAGGGCAACACCGGCTCGGCTTCGCCGTACATCATGCTCGACGAGTTGTTCCGCTCGGGGCGCATCAAGCCCGGGCAAAAGCTCTTGATGTTCATCCCGGAAAGTGGCCGTTTTTCGAGCGGATTCGTTTACATGGAAGCGGTCTGAGCATGGATGTGAATGCCGTCCCCCAAGAAGGCAACGCCACCCTCGGCGGCCACCGCAAGGCGATGTACGCCAAAGACGCCAACGGCCGCATGGTGATCGCGCCCTCGGCCGGTTGGGAGGCCGAAGAGATCGTCACCAGCCACGCGGTTGAGAGCCTGCAAGCGCAAGCCGCACAAGCGCGTGAGCGGGTTCAGGCCGGTGTGGCGTCGCCCCTGGAATTCTGGATGTACGAGCGCCGCATGGACGTCGCCCTGCTCTCACAAACCAGCGGCTTCTGGCAATGGCGTGTGAAGCGCCACCTGCGCCCCGAAGGGTTTGCCAAACTGTCGAGCAAGCAGCTGGCGCGTTATGCCGAGGCACTCGGCATCGCGCCCGCCGCACTGCAAAAGTTGCCATGAGCTTTCAGCACCAGCACGCCGCCCACTGCGAAAGTGGCGTCATCTCCAACCTGCTGCGCCACCACGGTGTGCCCATGTCGGAAAGCCTGGCCTTCGGTCTCTCCGCCGGCCTCGCCTTCGCCTACCTGCCCTTCGTCAAGATCAACGGCCTGCCGCTGATCGCCTACCGCTCGCTGCCACGCGCCATCATCAAGGGCTTGATCGGCCCACTGGCCGCGCGCTTTCGCTTCGAGACCTTCCGCACGCCACAAGCCGGGCAGAAGCGGCTCGACAGCCTGCTGGCCAGCGGCCAGATCGTGGGGCTGCAAACCTCGGTCTACTGGTTGCCCTACTTTCCGCCCGACATGCGCTTTCACTTCAATGCGCACAACCTGCTGGTCTACGGTAAAGAAGGCGACGATTACCTGATCAGCGACCCGGTGTTCGAGCACACCGTGCGCTGCGCGAGCGCCGACTTGTCGCGTGCCCGCTTCGCCAAGGGCGCACTGGCACCCAAGGGCTTGCTGTATTACCCCGAATCAATCACCCGCAAGAGCGTGACGCCTGAAGCCGTGCGCGCCGCCATTCGCAAAAACTGCAACCGCATGCTGCCGCCGGTGCCCATCGCCGGGGTGCGTGGCATGCGCCTGTTGGCCAGCAAGATCGACAAGCTGCCGGCCACCGACCCGCAAAGCACCGCGTTCATCGGCCACATCGTGCGCATGCAAGAAGAGATCGGCACCGGTGGCGCGGGCTTTCGTTTCATCTACGCCGCCTTCCTGCAAGAAGCGGCGCAGCTGGCACAGCGGCCGGTGCTGGCCGATTTCTCCGAGCGCCTCACCACCATCGGTGACGGCTGGCGTGCCCTGGCCTTGAAGGCCGCGCGCATGGTCAAGGGCCGCGAGCCGGTCGACCCGCCGGCCATCGCCGCCAAACTGCGCGAGCAGGCCGCACAAGAAGAAGCCTTCTTCCGAGAACTCAAAGCCGCAGCACGCTGATGCTTGAGATCAAGCACCTTGCCTACCGCTACCCGAAGGCGCCCGGTGCTGCGCTGAGCGATGTGTCGCTGCAGGCCCGGCGGGGCAGCATCCTCGGCCTGCTGGGGCCCAACGGCGCCGGCAAGACCACGCTGATCTCGCACCTGGCCGGGCTGCTGCCGGTGCAACAAGGTGAGATCCTGATCGACGGTGAGCCGCTCGCCGCCGTGCGCGCCAAAACGCCCACCCGCATTGCGGTGGCGCCACAGGA
>JBKJJF010000280.1:0-14221 GCA_046598195.1 Rhizobacter sp.
GAGGTGTTTCGCAAGCTCGCCAGCGGCCTGCACCCCGACCGCGAGACCGACCCCGACGAACGAGTGCGCAAAACGGCGCTGATGCAACGTGTCAACGCCGCTTATGAAAAAAACGACCTGCTGGCCTTGTTGCAGCTGCAGCTGGAGGCCGAGCAAATCGACCACGCCGACATCGCCGCCCTCTCCGAAACGCGACTGAAACACTACAACAAGGTGCTCACCGAACAATCCCGGGAGCTCGACGACGAGATGGCTTCGATCGAAGCCTCGTTCGACAGCGGTGACCCCTTCTCACGCCGCCGAGTGCACCCCGCGCTGGTGCTTCAATGGTTAGACCAAGACATTGCCGAGATCAAGGCCGCCACCGCCGAGGTCACGCGCGACCTGGTCGCCCTGCTCGACACCAAGCGCCTCAAGGCCAAGCTCAGGCACTACCGCATCGAGCGCGGCGACGACGGCTTCGACCCGCACGGCCTGTTCTGACCCGGCTCGCCCGGCGACACGGCAGCACACACGCCGTGCTGTCGCCGCTGACCTTCATGCAGCGACTGGCCGCGCTGGTCGCCCGCTGAGGGCGTCACCCGGTGTCGTGGTGGAAGGCAAGGTGGCGATCAACACACAAGCGACCACGCTGAATGGCGCTGATCAGGCAGCGGCTGTGGCTACCGCGGCCGCATCCACACCGCCTGGCGGCCTTGCAGCGCATCAGGCATCGTGGCCGCCAGCAGGCGGTCTACACAGTGCGGCCAATCGAGAACGTTGCGCACCCGCGTGACGGCGTTTTGCCCCATGTCCATCAGGTGCTTGGGGTCACGCAAGGCCCCGATCATCGCTTCGGCGAGGCCGTCTGCGTTGTGCTTGTCGCTCAACACGCCGGTGACGTTGTGATCCACGATGTCGGGCAACGCCCAGTTGCCCCAGTTGGCCGTTGGCAGGCCGTGGGCTGCCGCTTCCACGTACACGATGCCCCATGACTCGCTGATGCTGGGCATGCAAAACAGCGACGCAGTGCGGTACAGCTCGTGCAGCTTCTCGTTGCTCGCGTGGCCAAACTGTTCGACACCGGGTTCGTTGAGCGGCGGGGCCCCAGCGCTCACCACCGTGAGGGTGGCATCGGGCAACTCGCGGCGAACCTTGCGGAAGGCTTCGATCAGCACCGGCCCGCCCTTGCGCTCCCAGGCGCGCCCGCAGAACAGGATTTGCCGCTTCTTGTAGCGCTCCAGCTCGGCCGGGACGGGGTGATCCCAGCGCCGGATGGGCCCACCGCCGAGCGCAAACACCTTGCTCTTCGGAATGCCGTACTGCGCGTGCATCGTGTCGGCCACGAAGCTGCCGAAGGAGACGATGGCGTCGGCGTCGCGGTTGGCCTGGACGATGATGGCCCGCTGCGCGTCGACCTGCTGCTTGCTCAACGCACCCCAACCGAAGCCGCCGGATTTGACGGCGTCGTCGACCGTCATGTCTTGGAACAGCACGCGGCGGATCGGCAGCGAGCGGTCGATCACGGGAATCGCGTAGTGGTACATCACCCAGCTGCCCTCGGGCAACTTGCGCAACAGAGGGCCGAGCAGTTCACCGCGCTCGTCGGTGATGAGCGGTGGCGCACCACCCGCTGACTTGGCCGAAACGATGCCGAGCTTGCGCTGCAGCCGCCGCATGAAGTGACGCACCTGGCTGCGGCCGTGCAGCTCTTTCAGATCGGTGTCGAGGCGGCTCAGCGCGCCGTACAGCCTGCCGTGGCCGAGCAAGCCTTCGATCAGGGCCACGGTGGTGCCGGAGTTGGTCCAGCGATCCCACGGATCCCCCGGAGCGATGTACAGCATCTGCGGCACGGATGTCGGCATGGTCTTGGTGGCAAAGAGCTGAACCAGTTTAGCGCCGGGTTGCCGTTTTGTATCCAGTCGTATCCAGTCGTACCCAGTGGCGCCTGGCCGAGTTGCAGGGTGGCTCGGTCGGTGTGCGCACGTTACAGGGCGAATCTCACCCGAGTGGTGGTGCCATCCCCCCCGGAGGGGCAGGTCTCCAAGCGCCCATCGATCTGCCCGGCCAAGGCGGCAATGAGCTTGAACCCCAGCGACTTGTTTCCCAGCCCAGCGGCCGGTAGCCCGACCCCATCGTCGCTGACTTCAAGCACACACTCGCCCGAGGCTTCTTGGCCGACACGCACCTTCACATGGCCGGCGCGCCCGGTCGGAAACGCATGCTTGAGGCTGTTGGTAATGAGCTCGTTGATCAACATCCCCAAGGGAACGGCACGCTCTATGCCCACCGTGATGGCATCGACTTGCGCGCTCACCTCGATATGGCGGGCCTGAGCCGCCGCGCTGGTGCTCAGCTGCGAGCACAGGTCGCGCACGTAGTCAGCCAGTGCGATCGAAGCCAGGTTGGTCGACTGGTACAACTTCTCGTGCACCAGCGCCATGGCCGAAATGCGCTCCATGCTTTCGGTGATCGCAGCCCGGGCTTGCACATCGTTGAGCAAACGAAGCTGCAGGTTCAAGAGGCTCGACACCACGCCCAGGTTGTTCTTGACACGGTGGTACACCTCTTTCAGCAGCGTCTCCTTTTCTTTCAGCGCCCCCAAGATCATGGCGCCCGAGTGCATGAGGGTGATGTGCGTCTTGACGCGCGAGCGCACCACGCTCGCGTGAAATGGCCTGGTGATGAAATCCACGGCGCCCATTTCGAGCGCGCGCGCCTCTTCTTCGGGGTCACTGTGTGATGTCACGAAGATGATCGGGATGTGCGCCGTGTGGGGGTCTGCCTTGAGCGCCGTGCAGACCGCATAGCCGTCCATCTGCGGCATGTCCACGTCTAGCAGCACCAAGTCGGGCTGCTGCTCGCGGCACAGCGCCACCGCCGGCTCGCCGCCGGTGGCCATGAGCACGCGGTACTGGTCAGAGAATGCGTCGTTCAAGAGCCTGAGGTTGGCCGGCTGGTCGTCCACCAGCAACAGGGTTGCGCTCTCACGCGTGCTCATGGTGAGACGGCCCCACCCGCACCTGGTACAGGTAGCACAACGATTGAGCGTCATACGGCACCAGTGCCACGCTCACCAGGGCGTCGATTTCATTCCCCTCGGCGCTCACATAGCGCTTGGCAAACTGCACCGGCGCCGTCGCGCCCGGTCGCAGCTGCGCCACATGGGTGTCACTCAGGTGGCGGTCTTCTGGGTGGCTAAGCTCTTGCTCCTTCATCTGCGCAAGCGCCGCTGGCGGGTAGTGCAGCAGCTCGGCCAACGCGGCGTTCAGCCGCAAGAAACGCCCGTCACGCGCAACCATCGCCATGCCGATGGGAGAGGCCTCAAACATGATGCGAAAGCGCTCTTCAATGTATTGAAGAGAACCCTCGGCCGGCCGGCCCGCGCTCACGTCGCGCAGCACCGTGACGGCACCCAGCAGCTCGCCGACCTCGTCGCGTATGGCTGACTGCGAGTGGTCGATGGCGACTTGCTGGCCCGTGCGGGCCACCAGCACATCGCCCACGCGCACATGGCCATCACGCAGCACACCTTCCTGGCGTGTGGGTAGGCCGGTGCCCGCATCCCTGAAGTTGAGAACCTGCCAGGCCGGCACCCCAAGGGCTTGTGCCTGCGGCCATTGGGTCAAGCGTTCTGCCGCCGGGTTCATGAAACAAACGGCACCTTCTGCGTCTGTGGCAACCACACCATCAGCCACACCGCGCAGCGTGGCCGCGTACCAATGTTCGGATTCGCTCAGCCGCCGCTCCATCTGGCTCAGGCGCAGCGCCACCTCGATGGCGGGCTTCAGCCCCTGGGGCTGCAACGGCTTGGTCAGGTAACCGTAGGGCGCCACTTCGGTGGCGCGCGCAATGGTCTCGGGGTCGCTGTAGGCGGTCAGAAACACCACGGCAGTGCGCCGCGTGCGCAAGATCACTTCGGCTGCTTCGATGCCGTCGGTCTCACCTTTGAGGTGCATGTCCATCAGCACCAGATCAGGCTTCAACTGGCTCACGTCGAGCAAGGCCTTGGCGGCGTTGTCTGCGCTCCCACACACGTCGTAGCCCAGCTCGGTCAAACGCTCGGCCAGATCCAGCGCCAAGATCGCTTCGTCTTCGACGATGTAAATGCGCTTCTTGGCGGCAGGCGGCGCAGCCGGCGTTTGGGCAGTCTGTACCGGCGCGGGGGCGATCACTTCGTTCATGGCGGGCTCGCTTCGAGGTGGGTTGAGTGGTGGCGCAATGGTTGACCGGCCCCACCCGGAACGGGCACGACGCGGGCGTACTACCCTCGTGACTTCGGTACAAAGAGTTGCACACTTGAGGCGCAAAAGTCAGATCACAGCCACGAGTGCCGACTTTTCCTCAGACAAAACCACCTTGTTGCGGCCTTCTCGCTTGGCCACGTCAAGCGCGGCCTCGGCTTGCTCCAAATAGTTTGACCACTGCGAATTGGCGTCAGGCACAAACGCGCACACGCCAACGCTGATGGTGACCACACCATGGTCTGAGCT
Source organism: Rhizobacter sp. (assembly GCA_046598195.1). GTDB lineage: Bacteria > Pseudomonadota > Gammaproteobacteria > Burkholderiales > Burkholderiaceae_C > Rhizobacter. The sequence continues at coordinate 4,473 of JBKJJF010000280.1, forward strand.
GGCATGGGGTTCTTGCGCCGCCTGAACCAGCTCACGCAAGCGCTCCGCCACGACGACTGCGCCAGCCGCGTCGGTGCCCGGCAGCACCAGCACAAACTCTTTCCCGCCATAACGCGCCACAAAGTCACTGGCGCGGCACAGCCCCAGCTTGAGCCCCTGAGCCACGCGCCGCAGGCAAGCGTCGCCGCCTTGGTGGCCGTAGTGCTCGTTGTAGGGTTTGAACTGGTCGATATCGACCATGAGCACGCCCATCGGGGTTTTGTTTCGCAAGCAGCGCCTCCACTCAATGTGAATGACTTCGTTGAAGCGGCGGCGGTTGGCCAAGGTTGTGAGCGCGTCCGTCACACTGAGCTGCTCGAAGCGCAGCGTGGCTTCAACCAGCGCCTCGGTTCGCTGAGCCACCTTTTGTTCCAGCGCGGCATAAGCCATGGCGTTTTCGATCGACACCGCGAGCTGCCCTGCAACCAGCCTCACGATGTCGAGCCGGTCGTCCGAAAACGCATTGCGACGGAGCTTGTTTTCAAGCAGCAGAATGGCCACCAGCTCAGTGTTCCGAATGATGGGCACCAGAAGCAGCGAGCAGTGCGGCAGTGTGGCCATGTAAGGGTCGTTCGAAAATCGGTCGTCGCGCCTCGCATCTGGCACCAGCAGCGGCTCACGCAAACGCTCCACGTACCAAAAGGCCGACATCGGCAGCAGCCCCTGTGCGCCGGCTTGTTCCACGCTCAGCTCGGCTTGGTTCGGTTGCTTGTCACGTGATGCGACGTACCACGCAGGGCCTTCACCGCGCAGCACCAGCACCACCTTGGCGGCGCCGGTCATCTCGCCCAGCAGCGTGCTGACACGGTCGGTGAGGGGCCCCAAGCGTGTCTCCGAGCTCAGCAGCTGCGACGCCCGCAAGATGCCAAGCATGTCGACCGACCCGCCCGACAGCATGGCGCTCGGGCGGCCGTGCGAGCCGCCTGCAGGGCCATTGGGGCGGTTGCGCAAGAACGGGTGCGCGTGCGCCATGTGGCGGGCCTTCCCGCCGGCGCCCCAGGCCTCGTAGCGCCCGCGCGCCTCGCCCAGCAACAGCCGGCCGGTGGCCTCCAGGTGGTTGCCCAGGTGACAGAGCCCCGCCCGCTCAGCGATGTAAGCGTGGTGCCAAGGCCGCCCTCGCGGCGGAATCTCGGCCATGGCCTTGTCATACAAAGTAATAGCCACCCAAGGCTCACTGCTTGCCCACGCGCGCTCAGCCTCCAGCAGCAGCTTCAGGTGCCCAAAGTTGCTCGGTGCGTGAAGCGCGCGCTTGGCAAACCACAGCACACACTGGTCGAGCTGGTGGCACAGCGCTGCGCGGGTTTCAGGCTCGGCATCGGGCCCCAAACATCGCACACGCTCGGCCAGGGCCACACCCTGCATCAGGTACCCCAGAGACTGCGAATAGGAGGCTGCCACCACGCCTCGCAAGGCCATGCCCTGCTCGGCATGGTGGCGCAACGCCGACATGTCGCCAAACAGCGCAGCCGACAGCGCACGCAGGTTGTGATAGTAGGCAGCTGACAGCGTGTTGGGCCGCAAGGCTTCTGCGAACTTCGCCTCATCGAAATCAAGCTCGTCGAAGCCACCTGGCGTGGCGGTGAGCCCCTGCACGGTGCGCAAGAACTGGCGCATGCACAACGAGGGCATGGTCACCAGGTTGCTGCCCGTGCGCGCCTCAAACTCAAGACCCGCCTGCACCTCACGGGCAGCGGCCTCCAGTGTCTGCCCGCAGTCGAGCAAGAAGCCGCTGGCCGCAAAAAAAGTGAAGGCGGCACCTTGAAGGTCACCCCCTTGCAGCAGGCCTTCACGTGCCTGCAGCGTGTAAGGCACACACTCGTCAATCGGTTCGAACTGCCACGCCACCGACGACGCGAAGATGTACCGCGCCCACGAGGTGGCCGGCTCAAAACCATGCGCCTCACCGACTCGCAAGACGTGCTGCGAAGCGCTGTAAGCGGCCTGCGCGTCGTGGGTCAGGAGCAGTGGAAGTGCCGCCAGGCTGCCCACCAGCTGCGCACTGGGGGCTGTTTCTCGCCACAGTTTGTGGTTTTGAAGCAGCAGCCAGTTGTGGGTGGTGCTGTCAACAAAATAGGTGGGCACTTGGGTGCTGCGTATCAGTGCAGCCAAACACTGCACCGCCTCAGTGGGCGGCTCGCACGGCGCCAGCTCGGTCGAGGGGCCCAGTTGCGAGGCCCACTGCGTGAGTTCTTGCAGGCCTTGCGCCACTTCGGCAGCCAACTCCGCCGGCGGCTTGAGGCCCAGGCGCGCCAGCAGCTCCAGCCCCAGGGCCATGGCTTTGCGGGTGCGCGAGCGGCTGACCATGCTCGCGATCTGCACCTGCGCCGCGGGCACCAGCTGTTGCGGCGTTGGCTGGCTCGCCACGATGGCGGCGTAGAGCGCATCGGCCTCGTCGAGCCGCCCCAGGCCGTAGAGCGCGGCATGGCGCTCGGTCGTGAGCGCGACACCCAGCTTGCGGTCTTCGCCACTGCCAGACATCACACCGTTGAACAAAAGAATCGCCGCGCCAAGGTAACGCTCGGCCACGGCGTAGCTGCCCACGCGCGAGCGTTGTGCCACAGCGCGCAACAAGGCCACCACGGCTCGGCGTTCGGCTTCTTCGCCCACCATGTCGATGACGTTCAGGTATTGCTGAGCGGCCAGGGTCGACAACTCGGCATGCGCCGCCAGCCGGCGCGCGAGGGTCAGGTGCAACAGACGAACGTAGCCGGGCTCCAGCCGACCGTAGGCGGCTTGCTGCACGCGGTCGTGGCGGAAGCGAAGGGCCACCCGCTCCGCGCCTGCCATGCTGGCGCCGCGCTGCAACAGGCCCTCTTCAAGCGCGGGGCGCAATTGGTCTTCCACCGCTTCTGGGCTTTGATCGCAGGCCACACTCAACGCGCCCATCTTCACATCGCTGCCCAAACAAGCCATGACTTCCAGCATCGACCGGGTGAGGCCCGGCAGTCGCTCGATGCGAGCGTTGAGCAAGTCCACCACCTCGCCGTGCCCGACAAACTGGCGTATGGTTTTTTCATCCCAGACCCAGCCACGCTCACCGAGCGTCAAGGCGCCATCTCGACGCAGTGCATTGATGAGCTCTACCGTGTCGAACGGGTTGCCTCCGGTGCGCAAGCCCACCACCTGCGCCAGACGCGCGGCGTCGGCGCGCGGCAGGCGCAGCATCTCTTGCAACATCTCGGCCACGCTGGCGGGCGCCAGGTTGGCCAGGTGCAGCCGCATCGGCGGCGCGCTCAGCTGAGCCCAACGGCCCAGCAGCGCCGTCAGCGGGTGGGCCGCATCGATTTCGGCCAGGCGATACACACCCACCAACAACAGGCCTGGCAGCAAACCATCGGCGCAGGCCGACTCGAAAAACGAGATGGCACTGCCGGAGGCCCATTGCAGGTCGTCAATCACCATCACCAACGGCTGGCCAGCGGAGGTCACGGCCCGTATCAGGTCTTGAGCGCCTTGCCGCACACGGTGTGCCACTTGAACCGGGTCGCCCACCTCCGAGCTGCCGCTGATGTTCATCAGCCGGGCGAACTCAGGCAATGCACTGGCCACCAGACCCGCATTGCCACCCAGATGAGCCAGCAGGCGGGCGCGCATGTCGAGCACTTGCGCCTCGGAGCCGGCCAGCAGCAAGCGGCCGAGTTGACGCAAGGCGTTCCCGATGGCGCCGCCGCCCTTTTCTTGTTGAAACTGATCGAACTTGGCCGCCACAAACCAGCCGCGCTGCGCGCTCACCCACGGCCGCAGCTCGCTCACCAGCACACTCTTGCCCACACCGGGCGCCCCCTCGATCAACAAACACCGGTTGCGCCCAGCCCGGGCGGCATCGAAGGCCTGTCGCAAGCTGGCCAGCTCGGCCTTGCGGCCAATCAAGCGCGATGGCGGCGAGATGCGGCGTGGGAAATCGTGCTCGCGCAGGGTGAGCGCCAGCGCATCACCGCGGGCCTGCTGTTCCAACAAACGCCCCAAGTCATAGGCCAGCCCTTCGGCGCTTTGGTAGCGGTCGTCGGGCTCTTTCTCCAGCAGGCGCATCACCAGGTCAGAGAACACTTGCGGCAGCTCCACACGCCTTGCCGCCGGTGGCTCCGGCAAGCACGTGAGATGCGCATGGATCACCGCCAGCAGATCGTCGCCAGTGAACGGTGGTTTGCCCGTGGCCAGCTCGTACAGCGCCGCCCCCAAAGCGTAAAGATCGCTGCGCTGGTCAACCGGCCGACCGGTGCGCCCGGTCTGCTCCGGCGCCATGTAGGCCAGCGTGCCAGCGATGTGGCTTTCATGGGTGAAATCGGGTCGGTCGTCAGAGAAGGTGCTGGCGAGGTGGAAATCAATCAGCACCGGCTCGCGGCCCGAGGCCGTGAGCAACACGTTGGCCGGGTTGATGTCTTTGTGCAGCACCCCGCAGCGGTGCATGCCCGCCACCACCAACGCGAGCTTGTGGGCCAGCGGCAACACGGCATCGAGTGCCAAGGGGCCTGTCTTGAGTGCCTGCGCCAGCGTGACGCCCCCATCGTCAGCCAAGACCAGCGTGTGTTCTTGAAAGCCCGCCGAGTCGAGCCGCGCCACGCCGGGCACGCCTGCCAGGCGCTGCAAGATCATGTGCTCGTGTCGCAAGCGGGCCAGCGCGTCGGCTCCGAAGGCCTGCTTCTCGATCACGCTGCTGCCGTCGGGGCGCTGCCGGCGCACGACCTGCGTGCGCTCGCTGAGCGCAAGAATCTCATCACCGCCTGCACTCAGTTGGGTGGCGGCAGACTGAGGTTGTTTGGCCAAGGTGCTCATGTCAGGCGAAACGATGCGAAAGCGATGCGAAAGAGAGGCTGGCACCACGATACCGAGAGGCGGTGGTGTCAGGGCGTCGAATAGTTCCTCTTTCGTGGTTTCGTTCGATGGATCCACACCATGCCTAGCTCAGCACCCGCGGCAGAGCGGGCACTGAACTGTGCAAGCGCGCGCCGCAGGCTCGGGCCCGGCCGCCGGCCTTGGCCAGGTAGAGCTGCTCATCGGCCAACGCCAACACCTCAGAAGCAGTGCCACTTTGCATGGCGTCGCGTGTGGCCAGACCGACGCTGACCGTGACCACCGGGCTCACCGGAGAGTCGGCATGCGAGACCTTCAGGCCACGAATCTCTCGCTCCAGCCGCGCCCCCACGTCCAAGGCGCCAGCCGCATCGGTGTCACACAAGATGCAAGCAAACTCCTCGCCGCCGTAGCGCGTGACGATGTCACCCGGGCGCATCAGGCCGCGCCGCAGCGCCGCCGCCACCTGGCGCAAACAGTCGTCGCCCGTCTGGTGTCCGTAGTGGTCGTTGAAACGTTTGAAGTGGTCCACATCGATCAGCGCCAGCGAGATGGGTGCACCGCTGCGCTGCGAACGTGCACATTCGCTGGCCCAGCGTTCGTCGAAGTAGCGCCGGTTGAACAAACCGGTGAGCCCATCGAGAAACGCCATCTGGCGCAGCAAATCAGACTGGTGCTTGAGCGTGAGGTGCGTTTTCACGCGTGCACGCACCACCACCGGGTTGATGGGCTTGGAGATGAAATCAACCGCCCCCACCGCGAGGCCGCGTGTCTCGGCCGCTTCGTCGTCATGGGCCGTGACAAAGATCACCGGGATGTCGCGTGTGGCGTTGTCACCCTTGAGCTGGGTGCAGACCTCGTAGCCGTCCAGGCCGGGCATCATCACGTCGAGCAACACCAGATCGGGGAGCTTGTCGCGGCACAAGGCAAGCGCTTGCTCGCCGCTGGTGGCCATGAACACTTGGTAATCGCCCGCAAACGTGCGGTACAGCGCCTGGATGTTCACCGCTTGGTCGTCCACCACCAGCAGCTTGAAGCGCCGGGCTTCGCCGAGCGGGCCGCTTGGCACATCGGGATCAAGGGGCGGGGGTGACATTTGCATGGCGTTCAATGGTGCGATGAGCCGAGCCCCGAGGGCCGTTCATTCGATATCGAACCGCCGCGCCAATACTTGAGCAGCGACTTTCGCCCGAAGGCTCAACCGGCCGCGGTTTCAAGCGCCAGCAGGGCCTGGCAATGCACCCGTGCCACGGCGAAATCGAGCGCATTGAGCGCCTGGTCGAGCGCCTCGTGATCGGCTCGGGCCTGGGCCTGGGCCGGCACGCCGAGCTCGCCAAACACATCGAGCGCCCGCATGTCTGACTGCGCCAACAAACCCGCCAGATCGCCCAGCAGCGCCTGCCGCTCGCCCGCGCTTTCGGGCCGTGCCACCGCTTGCGCAGGCTCGCTGCGCGCGGCATGGGCGCTCAACTGCTGGGCCACCCAGCCCAGCCCCTGCGCGCCTTGATCAACCGCCGCGCGCAGACCGGCCAGCAGCTCGCGCGGGTCGATACCCACATCGGCTCCCTCGGCCCCATCGGCCAAGCCCTTGAAGCGCTTCTCAGCCGCGCCGGCGTACCGGCTCAAGGCCATGACCCCGAGCGTGGCGGCCAGCCCCTTGAGGCTGTGCAAGCGCCGTGCGGCGTCGGGGTGGCGGCGCTGCGCCAGATCGGCGGCAAGCTCGTCGGGCAAGCTCGGCAGGTCTTTGAGAAAACTGGCCAGCATGCGCGCGTAAGGTTTGGGCTGCCCGCCCATGCGCAGCAAGGCGTTGCGCAAATCAATGCCACGCTCGGCGGCAGCCACCAGCATCTCTGGCGGCACAGCACCCGCGGCGGGCTCGCTCACCGCCTCCGGCGCGGCGGCGTGGCTGGCGTGGCCGGTGAGGCGCAGCAGCAGGCCCACCAAATGCCCCAGATCAAAGGGCTTGCCCACGTGGTCGTTCATGCCGGCTTCAAGGCAGGCCGCACGATCACTTTCCATGGCGTTGGCGGTCATGGCGATCACCGGCAAGGTCTTGAGGCCCAGGGTCTGGCGAATCACACGCGTGGCGCTTAAGCCGTCCATCACGGGCATTTGCAAGTCCATCAAAACGGCGTCGAAATGATCCGGTGCATCTTGCAGCGCAGTGATGGCGACCGCGCCGTCGCAGGCCAGCTGCACCTGCGCGCCCTCGCCTTCGAGCAGCTCTTGCGCCACCTGCTGGTTGTTGAGGTTGTCTTCAACCACCAACAAGCGCATGCCGGCGAGCCGCTTGCCCAAGGGCGTGCCATCGTTCGGGTGCACGCCCACCGCCGGCTCGGCCAGCAGAGCGGGGTCGCCGCGCTTCAAACGCAGCTTGAACGCAAAGCGGCTGCCGCGCCCCAACTCACTCTCAAGCACAAAGCTCGTGCCCATGAGCTGGATCAGCCGCTGGCTGATGGCCAGCCCCAAGCCCGTGCCGCCATAGCGGCGCGTGGTGGAACCTTCGGCCTGCGTGAAGCCCAAGAAGATGCGCTCGCGGTGCTCGGGCGCAATGCCAATGCCGGTGTCGCGCACAGCGATGTCGATCTCAATGTCAAGCTCGCTCTCGTGCGCCAGCGCCATGCTCAACACCACCTCGCCTTGCTGGGTGAACTTGATTGCGTTGCCGAGCAAATTGACCAGCACCTGGCGCAGCCGTTGGCCGTCGCCTTCGAGGGCATGGGGGATGCGCGGGTCAATCTCGAAGCGCACCACCACCGGCTTGGGCCCGACCGCGCCAGACACGATCACCGCCAGGTCGCGCACCAGGTGGTCGAGCGAGAAGGGGTGCGCATCGAGCTCCATCTTGCCGGCCTCGACCTTGGAGAAATCGAGAATGTCGTTGAGCAGGTGCAGCAGCGAGCGAGCGGCGCAATCGGTCTTCTTCACGTAGTCGGCCTGGCGCGGCGCCAGCGCGGTGGCGCTGAGCAACTGCAGCATGCCCAGAATGGCGTTCATGGGGGTGCGAATCTCGTGGCTCATGTTGGCCAAAAATTGGCTCTTGGCCACACTCGCCTGTTCGGCCTTGGCGCGGGCTTCGCGCAGTGACTCTTCGTATTCCCATTGTTGGGTCACGTCGTAGGCCAGCCCGAGTCGCCCGATCACGTGGCCCTGCGCATCAATACGGTCGCTCACGATGCGTGAGACACGCACGCGGCTGCCGTCTTTGCGCCGGAAAAAAACCTCTTCGATTTGACTGAGCGCAAGGCGAGCCGCCTCAACGGCGCCCGCTGCGCCGCCATGGGTGGGCAAAATCTCGGCGCGCCGGCGCCGGCGCCGGGCCAAATCGTCGGGTTCCAGAAACACCGCGGGGGTGAACTTGCCCACCAGCTCTTCTGCGCCATAGCCCAGCAGTTTTTCAGCGCCACGATTGAACACGGTGATGATTCCATCGGTGTCCATGGCGATGATGGCCACCCCGGTGGCCGCATCGAGCACCGATTGCAGCATCGCCGTGGTGCCCTGCAATGCCGCCTGCGCTTGCATGCGCTCGTGCACATCAATCAATGAGCCGGCCATGCGGTAGGGCATGGCCATCCCGTTGCGCAGCGCCTCGCCGCGCAGCGAAAACCAGCGGTACTCATTCGCACGCGTCTGCAGGCGGCACTCCAGCGCAAAGCTCATCTGGCGCCCTGACAAATGTTCGTCGAGCGCGCGGCGAAACCGCTCGTCGTCATCGGCGTGCAAGGCCCGCGTGAGGGCCGAAAAATGCAGCCCCAAGCCGTTGGCGTCGTGGCCCAGCATGGCGCACAGGCGGGGCGAAAAGTAGGCCTCGTCAGATTCGATGTTCCAGTCCCACAGGCCGGCGTTGGAGCCACGCATGGCGAGCTGGTAACGGTCTTCGCTCTCGCGCAGCTGCTCGCCCACCTTGTGCTGGTCAGAGATGTCGCGCGTGATCTCGGCCGCGCCCACCACGGCGCCATGGGTGTTGCGCAAAGGCGCCAAGCTCATGGAGACGTTGATCTGCGTCCAGTTGCGCGACACACGCTGTGTTTGGGTGTGCTGCACACGCTCACCCGCCGCCACACGATCGAGCAGGCGCTGGGCTTGGTCGGTGAGTGTGGGTGGCACCAGCATCAACACACTTTGGCCGACGGCTTCTTCTTTGGAATAGCCGTACACACGCTCGGCGGCAGGGTTCCAGCTGGTGATGAGGCCATCCAGCGACAAGCTCACGATGGCGTCATCAGACGACTCGATGATGGCCGCAAACTGCGCCTGCATTTCAAGCGCGGCGTGGTGGCCCGAGAGGTCGCGCGCAATGCAGGTCCAGCCCGCTTGGTCAAGCTCGCTCAGCGGCTCCAGCGTGAGCGCCAGCGGCAGCTCGCTGCCGTCTTGGCGCCGCCCCACCGCCTGCGCCTCAACACGCGCCATCGGCAGGGACGAGACGGCAAACGCTGGCAACAACTGGTTGATCACCAGGCCCTCCATGCCGCCCGCCTCGTAGCCAAACAGCCCATGAGCGTTGCGGTTGCCGCCTCGCACGACGCCTTGCGCATCAACAGACACCACCGCTTCGTGCATGTTGTCGAGCACGGCGGCGAGGCGCTGCGCACCTTGGCGCGCGTGTTGTGCCAGCAGACTGATGTCGCGCGTGTTGAGCTCTTGCTCAACGGCACGCGCCAAATCCAGCAGCGCCTGGCGCTCCTCAGTCAGCAGCGCGCGTGGCTGGCTGTCGATGATGCACAAGGTGCCTATGCACTGGCCGCCCAGGCTGCGCAAGGGCTGGCCGGCGTAAAAACGAATGTGCGGCGCGCCGGTGACGAGTGGGTTGTCGGCAAAGCGCTCGTCGAGCGAGGTGTCTTCGATGAGAAACAACTCATCGACCAAGACCGCGTGGCCACAAAAAGAGATGTCGCGCCCGGTCTCGGTGGCGTCCA
>JBKJJF010000133.1:0-4810 GCA_046598195.1 Rhizobacter sp.
CCTGGGGTTAGCTCATTTGATACGCCGAAACCAGAGCGGCTTATTGAGCGAGTTGTCAACATCGCTTCCAATCCCGGTGACCTCGTCCTAGACTCCTTCGCCGGCTCAGGCACCACCGGCGCCGTCGCCCACAAGATGGGCCGACGCTGGATCATGGTGGAGCTGGGCGAGCACTGCCACACCCACATCATTCCTCGCCTCAAGAAAGTCATCGACGGCGAAGACAAGGGCGGCGTCACCGAAGCCACCAGCTGGCAAGGCGGCGGCGGCTTCCGCTACTACCGGCTCGCGCCCTCGCTGCTGGAGCGCGACCGCTGGGGCAACTGGGTCATCAGTAGTGAGTACGACGCCGCCATGCTCGCGCAGGCCCTGTGCAAGCTCGAAGGCTTCAGCTACGCGCCCTCTGAGGTGCATTGGTGGCAGCACGGTGCATCGAGCGAAACCGACTTCATCTACGTCACCACACAAAACCTCTCGGCCGAGCAATTACAGGGGCTGGCCGAAGAAGTGGGGCCGCAGCGCAGCCTGGTGGTGGTGTGCTCGGCCTGGCGTGGCGTGACGGCCGCAGCCGCCGCCGAGCGCTGGCCACAGCTCACCATGAAGAAGATTCCAAAGATGGTGCTCTCTCGCTGCGAGTGGGGGCACGACGACTACAGCCTCAACGTGGCCAACTTGCCCATGGCGCAAGCGCCGGTGGCACCAGCCGAGGCTGGCAAAGCAGCACGCCGAAGCCCGGCCACACCCCCAGGGCAAAGCACCTTGTTTGACGGAGCGGCCGAGTGAGCAGCCGCAAGCCTGCGCCCAAGCCGGCCCACCCCGCCCCAGACGAAGCGCCGGCCGCGCTGCTGGCGCGCATCCGCAGCATCTGGGAGCGCTCGCGCTCGCAGGCGGCTCGCTCGGTGAACACGGCCCACGTGTGCGCCAACTGGCTGATCGGCCAGCAGATCGTGGAGGCCGAGCAAGGCGGTGCACAACGCGCAGGCTACGGGCAAGCCTTGCTCAAGAACCTGGCGGCGCGTTTGGCGACAGAGTTTGGCGCGGGCTTTTCGCTCACCGCCTTGAAGCACATGCGTGGCTTCTACCAGGCCTACCCGCAGCTGCTTGAAAAAGGCCACGCACTGCGTGACCTGTTGGGTGAGGTGGCAACCCCAGGGGCCGACGCAAAAGGCCACGCAGTGCGTGACCTTTCTTCAAGCGCTCCCGCACCCGCCTGGCGCCCGGGCCAGCTGCACACCGCGCTGGCCTGGACGCACTACCGCGCCCTGCTCAAGGTCGCGCGGCGCGAGGCACGCGACTTCTATGAAATCGAGGCGGTGAAAAGCGCCTGGTCGGCACGCCAGCTGGAGCGGCAGATGGCTTCGCTGCTCTTCGAGCGCCTGGCCAAGAGCCGCGACAAACAAGGTGTGCTGGCCCTGGCCAGCGAGGGGCTGGAGCCCACGCAGGCCGCCGATCTGATCAAAGACCCGTATGTACTCGAATTTCTTGACCTGCCCGAGGTGCCACGCCTTCACGAAACGCAGCTCGAAGAAGCGCTGATTTCGCAGCTGCAAGGTTTTTTGCTGGAGCTGGGCAGCGGCTTTGCCTTTGTGGGCCGGCAGCTGCGGCTCACGCTCGATGGCGACCACTTCTACCCCGACCTGGTTTTCTATCACGTCAAGCTCAAGTGCTACGTGATCATCGACTTGAAGGTCGGCAAGCTCGACCATGCCGACCTCGGGCAAATGCAGCTCTATGTGAACTGGTACGACCGCGAGGTGGTGGGCGAAGGCGACAACCCGACCATCGGCCTGATCTTGTGCAGCGAGAAAAACGATGCTGTGGTGCGCTATGTGTTGGCCGACAAGAGCCGGCAAATTTTTGCCAGCCGCTACCAGCTTTACCTGCCCACCGAAGCCGAGCTACAGCAAGAGCTTCAGCGCGAACTGGCGCAGGTGGTACTGAAGCAGCCCGAGGAGGGGGCCGCCTGATGCAACACATTCGAACGCTGAACGCGATCACCGGGCGCTTGTCGCTGCGTGCCCCGCAGGCACTCTCGCTGGAGCACTTGGCCCGGGCGCTGGAGGCATCGCCCGCGATGCTCGACCCGGGCCGCTCGCTTGAGGCCGTGCTGGCCACGCTGAAGGCCGAGTTCCCCACGCTGCAAGACTTTGAGCGTGAGTTCCCATCGCTGTGTTTTGCCTTGGCCACCGGCGTGGGCAAAACGCGGTTGATGGGCGCTTTCATCGCCTACCTGCACCTGGCCTACGGCATCAACAATTTCTTTGTGCTGGCGCCCAACCTCACGATCTACGACAAGCTGATTGGCGACTTCACACCCAACACGCCCAAGTACGTGTTCAAGGGCATTGCCGAGTTCGTGACCTGCCCGCCCATGGTGGTGACAGGTGACGACTACGACCAGCGCGACGTGGCCAGTGGCAGCCTGCTGGGCAGCGTGCGCATCAACATTTTCAACATCTCGAAGATCAACTCGGAAGTGCGCGGCGGCAAAGAGCCACGCATCAAGCGCATGCGCGAGGTGCTGGGCGAGAGTTACTTCGACCACCTGGCGGGGTTGAGCGATCTGGTGCTGTTGATGGACGAATCGCACCGCTACCGCGCCAGCGCCGGGGTGCGGGCGATCAACGAGCTGAAGCCTTTGTTCGGGCTGGAGCTGACAGCCACGCCGTTCGTGGAATCGTCACGCGGGCCGGTGCCCTTTCGCAATGTGGTGGTCGACTACCCGCTGGCGCAGGCGATGGACGACGGCTTCGTGAAAGAGCCCGCCGTGGTGACGCAGCGCAACTTCGACGCGCGGGCACACACGGCCGAAGACATCGAAAGAATCAAGCTCGAAGACGGCGTGCGGGTGCACGAAACCACCAAGGTCGAGCTGATGACCTACGCGCGCGAAAACGCGGCGCGTGTGGTGAAGCCGTTCATGCTGGTGATTGCCCGAGACACCACCCACGCGGGCCGCTTGCGCGAGCTGATCGAATCCGAAGCCTTCCACGGTGGGCGCTACCGGGGCAAGGTGATTCAGGTCGACAGCAGCAAGACCGGCGCCGAAGAAGAAGAAATGATTCGCCGGCTGCTGGCGGTGGAAAGTGTGGACGAGCCCACCGAGATCGTGATTCACGTCAACATGCTCAAAGAGGGCTGGGACGTGACCAACCTCTACACCATCGTGCCGCTGCGTGCGGCCAACGCGCGAACGCTGATCGAGCAGTCGATCGGCCGCGGCCTTCGCCTGCCCTACGGCAAGCGCACCGGCGTGGCGGCGGTGGACAGGCTGAACATCGTGGCGCACGACCGCTTTCAGGAGATCGTGGACGACGCGAACCGCCCAGATTCGCCGATTCGCCAGAAACTGGCGATCCACTACGTGGAAGAAGGTGAACCGATCAAGCAGAGTGTTCAAGTGAATTCCGGCGCCCGCTCTCAGCTGGGGCTGGACGACTCTCCCAACGCGCCGATTGCCGAAGGCGAGACCCCCCGCGCCCCCGTATTCACCGACTCAGCAGAGCGAGCGGTGGCGCGCGTCGTCATGGAGGTGATCGGGCGATACGAGGTGCAGCGTGATCTGGTGCCGACCAGCGGCGCGCTGCTGAACCCCGAGATCCAGCAACGCATCGTTGCTGAAGTGCGAGAGCGAATGAAGCCGGCACAAGGTGAGCTGTTGCCCGGTGAAATACCGCTGGACGTCGCCGACGTGGTTGCACGGACGACTGAAGTGGTGGTGCGGCAGACCATCGACATCCCTCGCATCTCAGTGGTGCCCAAGGGCGAGGTGACGACGGGGTTTCACCCCTTCAAGCTCGACGTGGGCCAGTTGCATCTGCAGCCAGGTCAGCGCGAGATCGTCGGTCAGATGTTGCATTCAAACGAACAATTCAGCTTGCAGGCTGAATCGGGCTTGCAAGAAGCACGGCTTGAAGACTATGTGGTTCACGCACTGGTTGACTACGACGACATCGACTACTTCAACCATGCCGAGCTGCTGTACGACCTGGCGGGCCAGATGGTGGCGCACCTGCGCGGGTACTTGAGGGAGCAAGAGGCGCGCAACGTGTTGGATCGTGAGCGGCGGCTGATTGCACGCGAGATTCACGCGCAGATGATGGCTCACTTCTGGGAGCGTGCAGCCGAATACGAGGTGCAGGTGAGCCGCGGCTTCACCGAGCTGAAACCCTGCAACTACACCATTGCCTCCGGGCAGGCCGTGCGGAACGTGCGTGAAACCGTGGATGAGCCGAGCCGCATCCGGCAGATGCTTTTTGGTGGGTTTCAGCGCTGCCTCTATCCCTTGCAGAAGTTCGATGCCGGCACGGAGTGGCGCTGTGCATTGATCCTGGAGCGAGATTCCCAGCGGTGGTTCAAGCCGGCCAAGGGGCAATTTCAGATTTACTACAAGCTCGGCAGCGAGCAGCCCGAGTACTTGCCTGACTTTGTGGCCGAAACGGAAGACTCGGTTCTGATGATTGAGACCAAGCGGCGCGACGAATTGGCGTCAACTGAGGTACTGGCCAAGAAAGACGCCGCCGTGCAATGGTGCAAGCACGCGTCACAGCATGCTCTCTCAGTCGGGTCAAAGCGCTGGCGTTATCTGCTGGTGCCACACGACACGGTGAATGAGTCGGCGCGCCTGCGTGACCTGCTGCGGTTTGAAGTGATCGTGTAGCGCGCCGGTTCACGCCTTCGGCGAAACGGCTTCAGGCCCTGGCAGCCAGCGCCACTGCCCTGGCGCCAGATCGGCCGGCAGCGTGAGCGCGCCAAACGCGCTGCGGTGCAACCCTTCCACCCGGTTGCCCACCGCCGCCAGCATGCGCTT
>JBKJJF010000198.1:0-14679 GCA_046598195.1 Rhizobacter sp.
CGCCTTGAGCGTGAAGTAGCTACCTACAATGCCCAACGTCGGGCCGTTAGCTCAGTTGGTTAGAGCAGAGGACTCATAATCCTTTGGTCGTTGGTTCAAGTCCAACACGGCCTACCAAGATTCATCTGCGGATTCACGCACTTAGGCATCGCGCGAAAACAACATGATTAACTATTCTTCCGACCTGGAAGAACGGTGTAGTCCCACTCGCCATGAAAGTTTGCCTTCTTGAGATTGATCGCGGCCAGCTCTGTGTCGGTGATCTTGATGCCTGTCGGATACGTTCCCCGATCCAGCTCAGCACGAATTTTTAAGCCCGCACGCGTCGTGGTGTTGGCAATCAAATTGACGATGACCTTGTGACTCACCAAAGGCCGACCGCGCCAGTTCTGGGTGATGTGGCAGAACATTCGATGCTCAATCTTGTTCCACTTACTGGTGCCCGGCGGGAAGTGACACACATGCACAGGCAACCCCAGTTGTTGTGCCAAGCTCTGCAATGCGCCTTTCCACAAACGACATCGGCTGCCGTTGCTGCCGCCACCATCGGCTGTGATCAGTAGCTCTTTGGCATCGGGGTAACGCTTGACCCCCCATCTTCTTCCACCACCGGCCAATGGCCTGCACCGCAAACTGGGCCGCATCGTGATCGATGCCCACGCTCACCCAGCCTTCGTTGCGGCTCATGTCGAACACGCCACAAGGGATGACCTTGCCGAGTTCTGGATCAGGAAAGTCATGTATGTCTACGCGTTCTCCCGAGTTCGACACGCTGCCCATTGATCACAGAGTCTTCGGTGCGCTCCAGCGCTCCGACCCCCGCTGCGCAGAGCAGGCGCTGGAGTCCGGTGACGGACGGGCACTATGGAATATGAAAATATTGACCGCGCTGGGCGTGTCCAACGCGTGGTTGAAGGGTTTGTTTCAGGGTGGCAACTGAATTGCGGGAATCACCAGCGCACGGCATAGCACCAGCGCCTGCTTCAGTTCCAGGCTTTGCAGCGATTCTTCCAGCTGCGAAAACTGGGCCTCATCAACACCGTCAAAATCGGAACGACGTTGTGCAAACAACTCCAGCGCCTGCAGGTCAGACGCTTCGAGCAGCGCAATAAGCGCCTGCAGCGCCGCTTGCAGGTCGGGGGTGTCAACCCCTGGCGCGCCAGCGGCTGCCCGCGCGCGTGGTGGCGCATCGTCGCTGCTTGCCAAGCGCACCGCCATCTCGTCGATCACGGTTTGCATGGCGTCTTGGGTGGTGCGCACTACGCTACGCAAGGACTCGGCCTGTTCCGCGCAGGCCTCCGGTGTCAAGGGCGCATGGCAGAGCTTCTCCAGCCTCGCCGCTTCATTGAATAGGCGTTTGGCACCCAACAGGGCGGCAGTGCCCTTGAGGGTGTGCATCTGCATGACGGCTTGATGCGGGTTGTGGGGCAGTGCGGCCAGCCAGTCTTCTACCGTTGCGGCCAGCCCCTTCACAAACTCCTTGGCACTGCGCAGGTAAAGAGACTCCAGGCCCGACATGCGACGGATGGCACCTTGCACATCAATTTCACCGGCTTGCTGCGGGTTAGGCTGCGGCCCACCTTCTGCATTTTCTGCACCTCCTGCATCGCTTGCATCGCGCGCCACCGGCAACCCCGCAGGCCCAGTACCTCCGGTAAGGCGGAGCAACAGTTGCACCAGTTTAGGCAGGTCGAATGGCTTGCCGACGTGCTCGGTTATACCGGCGGCCAGGCATTCTTCGCGGTCGGACGCCATGGCGTTGGCGGTCATGGCCACAATGGGCAAGGCGTCCAGGCCCAAGCGGCCGCGAATGGTCTGGGTGGCGGTGTAGCCGTCCATCACCGGCATCTGAATGTCCATCAGCACCACATCAAATTGCGGGCTGGCGGCCGCTACGGCATCCACACCCAACTGGCCGTTGGCGGCCAGGGACACCAGCGCGCCTTCGGACATCAGCAGTTCTTCGGCCACCTGTTGGTTGATCAGGTTGTCTTCCACCACCAGAATGCGCATGCCCGTGAGCCGGCGCACATGGCCGCCGGCGCGGCGTGCCTCGCGCAAGCGCGACGTAGCCGAATCGGCACCCAGCGCGGCTTCTTGCAGCATGGAGGCCGTGACGGGTTTGACCAGGAAACCGTCTAACAAGGCTTGCTCTTCGCTGGTGCGCTCGGCCAACGACTCGCGCGTATGCGATGACAGCATCACGATGACCGGGCGCGCACCCCCCATCTCGTCACTGAGCGCACGCACGCGCCGCGCAGTTTCCCAGCCGTCCATGCCCGGCATCTGCCAATCCACATAGACCACCTGGTAGGGAAAGCCGCCACTGCCACTGCCAGCGCGCTCAAGTCGCTCGCGAATGCGCTCTAGTGCCTCTGCGCCACCGGCTGCGGTTTCCGTCGGCCAGTGCCACGACCGGGTCATTTGCGCGGTCAGCCGGCAGGCTACGGCGTTGTCATCTATCACCAGCACGTTGCGCGCTGCCGCGCTGGCCATGGAAGGGACTACCAGCTCTGCAGGGATGTCGCTGGCGTTGGTAATGTGGGGCAACTCCAATTCAAAGGCAAAGGTGCTGCCGCGCCCCAAGGCGCTGGTGAGCGTGATGGTGCCACCCATCAGGCTCACCAGTTGCTGGCTGATGGACAGGCCCAGGCCGGTGCCACCAAACTTGCGCGTGGTGGAGGCTTCCGCCTGGGAGAAACCGGAAAAAATATGCGCCTGGTTCTCGGGTGCAATGCCGATGCCGCTGTCTTGCACGGCAAAAGCGATGCGTGCACTGTCTGCATTGGCCTGCACCAACTGCAGGCGCACGATCACTTCGCCCTGCGCCGTGAACTTGACCGCATTGCCGGCTAGGTTGATCAGCACCTGCGCCAAGCGTTGGGCGTCGCCCCGCACCACCTCGGGCAGGGCCGGGTCAATGTCGTACAGCACCTCTACCCGTTTGCCGCCACCATAGGCGGACAAAATGACCGAGAGGTCGCGCAGCATGCGGTCCAGGCGGAAGGGCTGGGGGTCCAGCGTCGTTTTGCCGGCCTCGACCTTGGAGAGGTCAAGAATGTCGTTGAGTAAGCCCAGCAAGGAGTGGGCCGCGCCTTTGGTCTTGCTGACGTAATCGTCTTGCTGCGCGCTGAGGGCGGATTTTTCCAGCAAGGTCAGCATGCCCAAAACAGCATTCATGGGGGTGCGAATCTCATGGCTCATGTTGGCCAGAAACTGCCCTTTGCTGCGGGTCGCCAGCTCGGCCTTGTCGCGCGCCTCTTGCAACGAGCGCTCGTACTGCTTGCGCTCGGTAATGTCCCGCGCAGCGCAGAACAACAACTTATCGCTGCCGATATCCACGCCAACCACATTTACTTCAACGTCAAAAATATGGCCGTCGCGGTGGCGGTGTCGGGTCTCAAACGTCTCGTTGCTGCCCATCAGAACCAGCATTCTCCTACGCAGCTCTTCTGGGTCTGCCTCCCACACCGTATCCCACTGCGCCACATTCATACCGATCATGTCCTTGGGCGTATAGCCCAGCATGTGGCTGAACGCATCGTTCACCTGTACCAGGTTGCCATGCAGGTCGAGCACATGTATGCCATCTCCTGCCGCTTGCAGCAGAGCCTCATTCTTCTTGCTTTGCGCAAGCAACGCGGTTTCCGCTTGTCTTCTTTCAGTGATATCACGCACGATCGCTACAAATAGCCTGCTTCCGTCGCTCTCTCTCATCAGTTGCA
This sequence comes from Rhizobacter sp., assembly GCA_046598195.1. Taxonomy (GTDB): domain Bacteria; phylum Pseudomonadota; class Gammaproteobacteria; order Burkholderiales; family Burkholderiaceae_C; genus Rhizobacter. Next base: position 3,726 of record JBKJJF010000198.1, read on the forward strand.
AAGCAATATCGACCGGGAAATCAGTGCCGTTTTTACGCCGGTGCAGCGTATCAAAGTGAAGCGAAGGCTGTTCACCGGAGAGCAGGGGCGCGATGAGTCGCCGAAATTCGGGCTCGGGTATAAGGGGGTTGATCTGGCAGGGCGTCATCCCGAGCAATTCTTCCCGGCTATAACCCATGCTCAGTACCGCCCCCTGATTCAGGTAAACAAAGCGCAGGGACTCCGGGTCAAACATGAAAATCATGTCCAGTGTATTGTTCAGAATATTCTTGAAGCGAAGAGTTTCCGCCTCGGTTTGCCGGTGCTCGGCGATCTCCTGGGTAAGCTCTGCAGTGCGCTGCGCCGCTTGCGCTTCCGAGCGCACCAGCCCGAGCACCAGAGGGGCGAGCAGCCAACGCAGCGACAGCAGCGCGGTGATGAGCACACCCAGCAAAATCGGAATCAGATAGCGCAGCTGCTTCCACGCGGGGGCATACAGCTCGGCGCTGTCCATTTTCAGCACCATCCCCAGCCCCAGATCACCCACCGGCGCGTAGGCCGCCGCCACCTCCTGATTGCGATAATCCTGGGCGGTAATGAATCCGGTGCCGCCCTCCAACGCATGAGTCATCGGCAATGGCACGCCCTTGGGTGACCTTTTGGACGGCGTGAAAATTTTGGGGTTGAGCGTCGTTGGGAAACATTGCATATTGAGACCGAGGGGCGCGCACAGCGCCATCTCTCCCGTTTCGCCCAGACGGCGGGCCTCCTTGAATGCACCCGTGGTGCCAGGCAGCGGCGTCTCCGTCATGAGCTTGCCCACCACCTGTCCTGCCTGTTTCATATCTACCGCGGCATGCAACAACAACTGCCCATCCCACATGAGTTGAATACGCCCGGGCAGATTGAGCGGGACGGTCAGTGCTGATTTCTGTGTAAAGGTGCCGGCACGCGCCAACTCGCGTCCGTTTTTATCGAACAGCGCAATCGCCGTCAGCCCGGTAGCAAGAAAAGACTGCGCGGCTTTATGCAGTATCGCGTGGGCGCCTCCGTCATCCGCGCCGGTATTGACCCGTTGCACCTGATCAATCAGCAGAGGACGCGTGGCAACGAGCATCGTTCTGTCAAAACCCGCGCCAATTTCGGCCTGGGTGAGTTGTACGCGAGTTTGCAGGGACGACTGAAGACTTTTACTCAAAAGCTCTTCGGCATGACGCTGCATGACAATAAAGACAGTTACGCCCACCAGCAAGGTAACTGCTACCAGAATTATTCCCGTAACCAGACTAATTCTCGGTTGATGATTGTTTCGTGTTTGCATACTTTTCAGTCTCTCATAGCGAACAGTATGGGTCAGAACGGTATTGGGTCAGGCCTCAATACTCTTCGCTTAACTCCGTTCGGCCTGACCCTTCGGGACCTCAGGACAAGGCAAGTCGAAGGCCAGCGCTGGGCTTCGATACCTCAGCCCGAACGGAGGTTGGGGACGATTGGGTGCTTGAACGAACAGCATTGGGTCAGGTGCCTGGACGCTCCGTCGCTGCATCAACCCACAAACGGATTGAACACCGGAACCCGAAACCGCTTGAAGTCACGCACATTGCGCGTCACCACCGTGAGGTGGTGCACCTGCGCCGTCGCCGCGATCATGGCGTCTTCGTACACCGTGTCGGTGTGCTGGTGCATGAGCTTGGCCCACACACGAAAGACGGCTGCGTCCATGGGCAACACGCCGTAGGTCGCTTCGACCTGATCGGCCCAGGCCTCGATCTCTGCGGCTTTGGCGGGGTCTTGTTCGCGCGGCAACTCGATGCCCGCCTGTATTTCGCCCAGCGTCACCGCCGACAGGCGAAGGCCAGCATCGGCCACGCCTTGCGGCCAGGCGAGCACGCCGCCATGCGGGCGTGGTTTGCGCAGCCCCAAGCCCGCGCGGCCGGCATCAGACAACAGCAAGGCCTTGAGGGTCGGCCGCGCAGACTCGCGCACGCGATTCCACTCGGCAATGGGCACCAGAACGGCAGTCTCCGTGTCGCGCCGGGTCACGACCGGCGGCCCCTCGTTCACACAAACGTCGAGCAGTTCGCTGAAGCGCGCCTTTGCATCCTGTACCGGCCAGTGGTTCACTATTGCACCTCAAATGACTAGTTGAATGGCGCTTCCCCTCAGGGGCAAGTTCAAACAGGATTGGAGTCAAGCTGAAACTGAGCGTCAAAACGGATAGCATCAATAATCGCATCAAATGATGCCAAATTTTGTGCGCCGTTGAGGAAACCAAGCCATGCGAACCACCATCACCATCGACGACGACCTGTTCGCCAAGGCAAGCAAGTTGGCCGGCCCGCTCGACCGTTCTGCGATCGTGAGTGAAGCCTTGAAGGCGCTGATCGAACGCGAGAGCGCAAAGCGCCTGGCCCGGCTCGGCGGCACACAACCAGCGCTGAAGGCGGCTCCCCGCAGGCGGCAAGAGGCCAAGAAATCTTGATCCTGGTCGATACCTCGGTGTGGGTCGATCACCTTCGTGTGCATGACACTCAGCTCGCCACGCTCTTGGAGCGAAGTGCGGTGGTGATGCATCCGTTTGTGCTCGGTGAGATCGCCTGCGGCAGCTTGGCTGATCGCGCGTTGATCCTCGAGCTGCTTCAAGGCCTGCCGATGGCCGTCACGGCGGAAGCGGATGAGGTTCTCGGGTTCATCGAACGGCACCGCCTTTTCGGCAAGGGCGTCGGGTATGTGGACGCCCACCTTCTGGCTTCGGTGGCGCTGAGCCAGGGCGCTCAGCTGTGGACACGCGACAAGCGCTTGCTTGCTGTGGCCGAAAGCCTGGGTTGTGCGCACACGGACGCGAGCGCTCATTGAGTTGGCAAAAAGCGCGTGAAGCCACCTTCTGTCTGCGCATCAAGCGCACGGCGCGCCATCGCGAGCACTTGGCTCACTTGATGAAGGGGGCCTGTCTATGAACACGCCTGTTGTCAGCCCAATCCCCCATTCCACCAGAGGTGAGTTCGCAGCAGCTGTTGGCTGCACTGCAAGCGGCCGTGCCGAGAAGCCGAAAGTCAGAGAAGGGTGGCGATGTGAACCAGCATGATGCCGCCTGTTGGGAAAAAGTCAGGCCGGCACCCGCGCCTCGGTCAACAACACTCCAAAGCTCACCCCATGGCGCTCGAAGCCCAGGCGCTCACAGAAAGCATGCGCGCCTGCGTGCTGCTGGTTCGATGACAGCACCAGCCTGTAGCAGCCCGCCTCGCGAGCCAATGCCATGGCGTGTTGCACCAGTTGGCGGCCCAGGCCTTCGCGTTGCATCACCGGGTGCACGGTCACGTCTTCGAGCACCGCTGAGGGTGCGCCGGCGTGGGCCATCAAGGGCAGCAGCACCAGGGTGAGCGCGCCCATCACGGTGCCGTCGCAGCGGCGGCCCACGATCACACGCACACCGGGCAGCGCTTGGTGCATGGCGTCCCAGCGGGCTTGGGCGGCGGCCTCGTCGGTTTCCACCGGCTCGTCGCTCAGGCCGGCCATTGCGAACAGATCAACCAGCGCCATCGCGTCTTCGCGGGTGGCCAGGTTCAGGTGCATGTCGTGCATTTGTCGGTCTCTGCGGGGTGTGGGAAGGCAGCACGATAACCGCAGCGCGGGGCGCTGGCACAAGGCGCTGGGAAACGCGTCTTTGCATCCTGTACGGGGCAGCGCTTCATTGCTGCGCCGCAAGTGACCAGTGGGATGGCGTCACCCCGCCGGGGCAGGTCCAACATCACCGATTTGGGCACAGCTGATGCAAAGGCAAGCCTTGCCTCAGCGTGACGCACACACCTCGCCGTGGCGAGGCCGCCTTTCAGCGTTTGGGGCTGCCCACAGGCCCGCGGCGCGACTGGGACTGGTTGCCACCGCCCACATGCGACTCCCGGTCCGACCGGCTGATCGGCGTGCGGTTGCCCTGATTCAACTGGGTCGTCGGCTGCGCTCCCACCTTGTTGGTGTCGTTTTCGACCTTTCCCTCATGCGGGGCCTGATCATCTTGCGGGTTGTGTTTGCGGGTCATCGTGTACTCCAGTGGTGGCTTCGGGGTACGCCGCATCACGCCGATGGATGGGCACGAGCGGGACACGGGCGCACGCAAGCATTCTTGCCAGTTGCACAGGGCTTGCATGTAGGACGGCACCGCGTCTGGAGCGGTCTGTTCGGCGCAGCCCCGCTATGGCGACGTGCCGGGGCCGGCCAGAGCGGCACCTCACTGCTTCACCGCAGGCGGCGCATCCCGCTCGGCCGTCGCGGGCACCTCACAGAGCGACGGCTCGGCCGGGCCGAAACGTTGGTTGAAGGCCTCGGCGCTCACGCGCTGGTATTGGCTGGGCAGCTGTTGGGCCGCCCACTCGGCGCAGGTGTAGCCGCGGCCACCGGTCTCAACCATCTCGTTGCCACAGCGCAGCAGCCCGCGCCGGTTGGAGATCAGAACGGTCGGGCAGGGGCTGCGTGACTCGACTCCGCACACCGACACCTGGGTCAACAGGCCGTCGCGCACCACGCCGCGAATGTGCCCGTGCTTGCGTGGTGCATCGCCCGCCAGGGCCGCGCGGCTGAGCGAGCCGCAAACACGTGCGCCGTCTTGCACCAGGCGGTAGCCGTAGCAGGCTCCGGGGACGCTGGTGCAGTCTTCCCACAGGCCGGCGAAGTTGACCGGGGGTTCGGCCGCCGCGGCCGAGGTGGCAGCCAGCACGGCCAGCAGGCCGATGCCGCGTGACAACAAAAAAAACGGAAGACGAAAGCGAGCTGGTTGCATGACGGGGTCTTCAGTTCCAACAACACGGGGGTTCTGATGCGGGGGCGCGGCAGAGCTTGCCACAGCCCACGGGGTGATCAGCTCAGTGCAGGCGCTTGGGTCGGATTCGGGGTAAACCCGCGCAAACGCAACCATCCTGTACAAGCTCGACTCTCTGATATACCAAATCATTCACAGTTCTCCCACCCACTCTCCGTCACCGGTTCCAGATCGCATTCATGGACTTGCAGTTCGCGCCCCATGCCGGGCCTGCCAATTCAACGCCCCCCGCTTCGTCGCTCGGCCGCATGCACATGCTGCGCGAAGGCTTCCTCTATGCGGGCGTGGTGGCCGAGATCCCGAGCCAGCGGCACTCGGCGCTGATCTACGTCGCGCTGAACGGTGACGAGTTCACCATCGAAACGTCTGGCCGCACGCTGCGTGCCAGTGCGGCACTGATACGGCCCGGTGTGCGCAAGCGCATCGTCGGCCGCCCCAAGGTCGCGGTCATCGACGTGTCGCCCACGCACCTTGGCTACCCGGCCTTCGCGCAAGCGCAGGAGTTGGTGCAGGCGTGGCCGCACGAGCACTTCACCGCCTTGTTGCCGGCGCTGCGTGACTTCGCTGCCGGCCACACGCGCCCGACGGAGGCCGACCAGCTCTACGGCCAGATGGTCACGCTGGCGACGAAGCGCATGCCCGACACCAAGCCGGTCGACCCGCGTGTGCGCCAGGTGATGAAGCTGCTGCGCGAGAACCAACGCCGCACGCTGGAGGAGCTGGCTGAGGCGGTGTGCCTGTCGAAAGACTGGCTGGTGCACCTCTTCCAGCGCGAAGCGGGCATCTCGCTGCGCAAGTACGAGCAGACCATCAAGCTGCATGCCGCGGCGGCCTTCGTGAACCGCGGCGTGAGCATGACGGAGGTGGCAGCCATCGCCGGCTTTGCTGACTCAGCGCATTTTTCCAAGATGTGGAAGCAGCACTACGGGCTACCGCCGAACCGGATGTTCTCCGGGCACCAGTACGTGACTGTCGACCCGATGCCTGCATCGCCGTTGCACGCGTGACACGGCCACGGGCAAGGCACGCTGCGGCTTGTACCGATGGCGTAGCGAGTAACCCGAAATTTGCGCGGATGACACCCACAGGGTCAGGGCCTGCGCCCTAGACTGAATTGAACGCGTGTGCACATTCACGCATCGATTCCAAAACTTGAAGGAGACGTCATGACATTCGCTGTTCGTTCGCGCGCGCGCTCGGCCTTGGTTGCCGCGCTGCTTGCGACCGCATCCCTCGCCACCTGGGCCGCCGTGCCGCAGGCCGCCATCCAGCCGACCACGAGTGGTGGCCACATGCTCGATCGCAGCACGCAGATCTCGAGCGCCGGCTATACCGACCGCGAGTTCTGGATCTCGGGGCTCGCACGCACCTACCGTGCGTCGAGCACGCTGCGTTCCGACGGCAAGTGGGCCGCCTACGTTTATTCCACCAGCACGCCCTACAACACACCGCTGATCGTGCGGCGGCCTGCTGACCCGTCGAAGTTCAACGGCATCGTGATCGTCGAGTGGCTCAACGTCAGCTCCGGTTATGTGCTCGACATCGACTGGATCATGGCCAAGGAAGAGTTTCTTCGCGAGGGCTACGCCTACGTCGGCGTGACCAACCAGAAGACAGGCCTCGAAGGCTCGAAGGAGAAGAACCCAACGCGTTATGGCGCTGGCAACCTGCCGAACGACGACATCTCCTACGACATCCTGTCGCAGACCGCGAAGGCGGTGCGTGACCAGTACCAGGTGCTGCTCGGTGGCCTCGTGCCCAACAAGATCTTCGCGACCGGCCACTCGCAATCGGCGCTGCGGCTCACGACTTACGTCAACGCGGTGCACCCACTCGAGAAGGTGATTGACGGTTTCGTGATCCACGGCCGTGGCAACAGCGGCATCAAGCTGTCGTCTGGCGACCTGCGCGGCACACCGTCGAGCACGGTGATCCGCAACGACGGGCAGCAGCCGGTGTTCCAGCTGCAGTCGGAGATGGATGTGAGCTCGCAGTCCGACACCTCCAAGGCCACCGACAGCGCCAAGATCCGCTACTGGGAAGTGGCCGGCTCCTCGCACTCCGACCAGACCATGCTGGAAGGCGTGTATGCCGTCAGCACACGCCCGCCGGCCTCGTGCGAAAAGCCTGCCAACCGCATGCCGTTCTTTCGCGTGCAGAACGCCGTCTACAGCCACCTCGTGAAGTGGGCCACCGTCGGCACGCTGCCACCTACCGCGCCGCGCATCACGCGCAGCTCGTTCCTCAGCCGCATCCAGCGTGACACGTATGGCAACGCGCTCGGCGGCTTGCGCCTGCCCGAGATCGACGTGCCCATCGCCACCTACGGCATCGACAACGCGACCACCGGCTCCACGGCCTTCCTCGATATTTTTGCCTGCTCCACTTCGGGCAGCACCGACCCGTTCACGGCTTCGCGGCTCGGCTCGCTCTACCCGACGCATGCCGACTACTACAACAAGTACAAGGCAGCGGCTGATCGGGCGCTGGCCGCGGGCTATCTGCTGCCGGCCGACCACGCAAAGGCCTTGCAACAAGCGAACGCTGCAGCCATTCCGCGCTGATGCACTGATCGCACCCCGGGGCCGCTCTGCTGCGTGCGCAGCGGCCTCCCCACTTCTTGGCTTCCCTGGAGACGACCCACATGCACCGCCTTGCGACGCTGGCCCTTCGACGCGCTCGACCTTTCATCGCCGGTGTGCTGGCGGTGGCCGCGGCAAGCTGTGGCGCCGGTGACGACACGCCCGCCCCGGCGCCCGCGCCACAGACCGGCAGCTTCATCGACAGCCCCGTCGCCGGGCTCAACGTCGCCGGCACGGCGACGGCGGCCAGCAGCACCGACGCAGCAGGCCGCTTCAGCTACCTGGCGGGCGAGACGCTCACGTTCTCAATCGGCAGCGTGGCGCTCGGCTCGGCCGCTGCGGCCGCCACGCTCACACCGCTGTCCATCACCGCGGGGGCCACCGCGGCCACCGACCGGCGTGTCACCAACAAGCTGATCCTGCTGCAAACGCTCGACGCCGATGGCGACCTGAACAACGGCATCCAGCTCACCGAGGCGATTCGCACGGCGGTGTCTGCCCACACACCGGCGCTCAACTTCGACCAGCCCAGCACCGACTTCCGCACCAGCCTGACTGCGCTCATGACCACCTTGAACGCAGCCAACGTGTTCACCGACCTCGACCCGCGGCCACGTGCCCCCAAGACAGCCGTCGCCGCGCTCGATCACTTCACACGCTCGACCGCTTCGCGCCATGTGGTCACGACCACCGCCGGGCAACTGAGTGGCTTCGAGGCCAACGCCAATACCTGGCAGTTTCTCGGCGTGCCCTACGCACGCCCGCCGGTGGGTGACTTGCGCTGGCGGCCCCCACAAGCGCTCGCACCGTGGGCCGGTGTGCGCCACGCGGTCGCGTGGGCCGACCAGGCCGCGCAGACGCCGGCGCTTGAGCGCTTCGGCGAAGGCGGCATGAGCGAAGACTGCCTTTACCTCAACGTCACCGCGCCCAAGGCTGCGGCTGGCTTGCCCGTGATGGTGTGGTTCCACGGAGGCGGCTTCACCTCGCTCACCAGCAACACCAAGCCCTTCAACAACGCACTCGGCCTGGTGGGCAAGGGTGTGGTGCAGGTGTCGGTGAATCACCGCCTCGGGCCCTTCGGCTACATCGCCCACCCGGCACTCAGTGCCGAGAGTGGCTACAACGGCTCGGGCAACTACGGGCAGATGGACCTGATCCAGGCGCTGCGTTGGGTCAAAGACAACATCGCGCAGTTTGGTGGCGACCCCAACAACGTGACCATCTTTGGTGAGTCGGGTGGTGGCCGAAAAGTGTTGTCGCTGATGGCGTCGCCGCAGGCCGCGGGCCTGTTCCACAAGGCCATCAGCCAGAGCGGCACGCTGATCCCCGACACCCGCAGCCTGGTCTCGGCCGAAGCCATCGGCACGCAGCTGGCCACCCGCCTCAACGCCAGCACGCTGGCCGAGATGCGCGCCCGCAGCTGGACCGAGGTGGTGACCGCCGCCTCCACGCTCGTGCCCTACACCAACGTCGACAACCACTACCTGCCCAGCACCGAGCGCGTGCGCTTCGAGACCCGGGTGCACAACGACGTGCCCTTCCTCATCGTCGTCAACGCCAACGACACCATCGACCCCATCACCACGTTGAAAAATGTGTTCCCGTGGATGAAGGCGAACAGCACTGCCAACCACTACGCCGCGCTCTTCACCCACATGCCGGCGGGTTGGCGCGCGCTCGGCGTGACCACCTACCACGGCGGTGAGCTGACCTACGTTTTCAACTACCCCGAAAGCGTGATCGCGCACTTCCAGCTCAACCTGGTGATCGACCCGGCCACCGGCCTGCGCTTGGTCGTGGGTGACCTCAATGGCAACGGCATCACCGGCAGCGCGGGCGACATGGCCGACGTGTTTGCCTCGGCCGGCTTCAACACGCTGGACACCAGCGTTGCCGACAACACCATGACGATCTGGACGAACTTTGCCCGCACCGGCAACCCCAGCGTCACCGGCCTCATCACCTGGCCGGCCTACACCACCACCAACGACAGCTTCGTCGAACTCGGCGCCACACCCGTGGTGAGAAGCGGGCTGTCCGCTGTCTTTCCCTGACGATTCAACAGGAGATCTCCATGCCCTACCCCAACAAGCCCGCCCTGCTGGCGGCTGCACTCACTGCCGTGATGACACTCAACGCCTGCGGTTCCGGCGACGACGAGCCCGTGCCCCTCACGTTGACGGGCACCTTCGTCGACAGCCCGGTCGCCGGGCTGAACGTTGTCGGCTCCACCACCGCGGCCGCCACCACCGATGCATCAGGCCGCTTCAGCTACAAGGCCGGCGAGACGCTCACGTTCTCGATCGGCAGCCTCGCGCTCGGCTCGGCCGCGGGGGCCGGTGTGCTGACGCCACTGTCCATCACCACCGGCGCGGCTGCCGCATCAGACCAGCGTGTGAGCAACAAGCTGATCTTGCTGCAAACGCTCGACGCCGATGGCGACCTGAACAATGGCATCCAGCTCACCGATGCGATTCGCACCACCGTGTCGGCCAACGCCGGCTCCATCAACTTCGACCAGACCACCACCGCATTCCGCACCAGCCTCGCGCCGCTGCTGACGGCGCTCAACACCGCCAACGTGTTCAGCGACCTCGACCCCCGGCCACGCAGCGTGCGCACGGCAACCGCAGCGCTCGAACACTTCGCCCGCTCGACCAGCGCCAGCCATGTGGTCACCACCACCGCCGGGCAGCTGAGTGGCTTCGAGGCCAACGCGACCACCTGGCAGTTCCTCGGCATTCCCTACGCCCGCCCACCGGTGGGTGAGCTGCGCTGGCGAGCACCACAAGCCGTGCAACCGTGGACTGGCGTGCGCCGTGCGGTGGGCTGGAGCAACCAGGCAGCGCAGACTTTTGCGCTGGAAGCCATCGGCGAAGGCGGCATGAGCGAAGACTCGCTCTACCTCAACGTCACCGCGCCGAAAAACGCGGCCAACCTGCCGGTGATGGTGTGGTTCCACGGCGGCGCGTTTGCCATCCTCACCGGCAACTCCAAGCAATACAACAACCCCGAGAGCCTCACCACGCAAGGCGTGGTGCTGGTGACGGTGAACCACCGCCTTGGCCCCTTCGGCTACCTGTCGCACCCGCTGCTCAGCGCCGAGAGCGGCTACAGCGGCTCGGGCAACTACGGTCAGATGGACCTGGTGGCGGCTCTGCAATGGGTGCGCGACAACATCGCCGCCTTCGGTGGCAACCCCGGCAACGTGACGCTCTTCGGCCAGTCGGGTGGTGGTGGCAAAACCTACTCGCTGATGAACTCACCACTGGCCACCGGCCTCTTCCACAAGGCCATCGTGCAAAGCGGTGCGTCGCCGATCCCGAGCACCGGCACACCGGCTTCGTCGCTCGCGGCCAACGAGGCCATCGGCACGGCCTTGTTCAACCGCCTCGGCGTCACCACGCTGGCGCAGGCACGCGCACTGCCGTGGACGGCGGTCATCCAGTCAGACCTGGACGCCGGCATCCCACGCGAGATCTACCGCCCCAACGTCGACTACCGCTACCTGCCCAAGACCTACGCACAAAACGTGGCCGACGGCATGCCGAGTGATGTGCCGCTGATGGTGGGCGTGACC
>JBKJJF010000292.1:0-6853 GCA_046598195.1 Rhizobacter sp.
ACACGAAGCGGGTGGTGCAGCGGCAGCACCACGCTGCCGGCGCGGATCTTGATGCGCTCGGTCACCGCCGCGATGGCGGCGCCCGCAACGGCGGGGTTCGGGTAGAGCCCACCAAAAGCGTGGAAATGGCGCTCAGGCGTCCACACTGCCGAGAAGCCGTGCTGGTCGCCGTATTTGGCGCCTTCGAGCAGCAGCTTGTACTTGTCGTGACTCTCATGGCCTTCGCCTTCGGCCTCGTTGGCCGAGAAGTAGAAGAGGCTGAAGTCGAGCGGGCGTGCCGCATGTGCACCACGCGGCGCCGCACCGGAGCGCTCTTCGCCGGTGGCGATGACCACGTGAAAGCCGCGCGTCAGCGTCCAGCAGAGTTCGAGCACCGAGATGTCGAAGCTCAGGCTGGTCACGGCCAGCCAGGTACCAGCCTGGTCTTCACCCAGATGGTGGTCCATGCCGGCAAAGAAATTGACGACGTTGCGGTGCTCGACCATCACGCCCTTGGGCTTGCCGGTGGAGCCCGAGGTGTAGATCACATAGGCCAGGTGCTGCGGCTCGGCGCCGCCGTCAAAAGGCTCGGCCGACTCGGTGGCGATCGACGCCCAATCGGTGTCGAGCTTGATCACCGCCGCGTTGTGGCGGGGCAGCTCGACACGCGCTTGTGTCAGCAGCACCGGCACCTTGGAGTCTTCGACCATGTAGGCGATGCGATCCTTCGGGTAGCTCGGATCGAGCGGCACATAAGCGCCACCGGCCTTGTGGATGGCGATCAGGCCGACCATCATCTCGACCGAACGTTCCACGCACAGCCCCACCAGCACGTCGGGGCCGACGCCCAGTGACTTGAGGCGGCGCGCCAGTTGGTTGGCACGGCGGTCGAGTTCGGCGTAGGTGAGCGAATCACCTTCGCAGGTGACTGCGGTGTGCGTGGGCGTGCGTGCGGCCTGCTCTTCGAACAAGCGGTGCACGCAGGCTTCGGCGCGCACCGGCGCGTCGGTGGCATTCCATTCGTTGAGCACACGGCTGCGCTCGGCCTCGCCCCACAGCGGCAACTCGGCCAGCGGGCGTTGGGCGTCGGCCTCGGCCGCACGCATCAGCGCAGCGGCTTGCTCCTGCATGGCCTGCACGGTGGCGCGGTCGAGCTTGGAGGCATCGAACAACCAGCGGCTGGCGCGGCCATCGCTCGTGAGGGCAATGGTCAGCTCGCTGCCGGGCAGTGCCTTGGCAGCGTCCAGCGTGTCAACGATCAGCAGCGCGACCGGCTGCACACGCGGGTCTTTGAGCGCGGCTGCGACACGCAGCTCGGGCACACGCGCGATCAAGTCGGTGGCGTAAGAGACGCGGCGGCGCAGCTCCAGCAGTTCGTTTTGAATGGCATCGCGCAAGACACCAAAGCCGCGCGAAAAATCGACCGAGGCGCGCAGCAGCGTCTGTTGCGCAAACCAGGCCGGCGCAGTGCCCACGGCGGTGTGCAGTGCGGGGTCGGCAAAGCCGAGGTCGAAGCCGTCTTTGTCGGTCAGGCGGGCGAGGTAGCCGACCAGCGCGGCCAGGCGTGCATCGGCCGATGCGCCAGCAGGCAACTCGGCGTCAATGTGCTGGTAGTTCTCGAGCACCGGTGCGGCGCTGCGGTCGATGTAGGGCAGCTCCAGCGGGGTTTGTGTTTCAAGACGGCGCAGCCAGAAGTTTTCATGCGTGCACACCGCAGTGTTCGCAGAGGTGAGCCGTGCGGCGGTCGTGTCGTCGAGCAGATCGAAACGTTGGCCGGCTCGCGGGGCGGCCGCGAGCGGCTTGCCGTCGAGGGTTTCGAGTCGGGGCAGTTGAACGTCGAAGTCTCCGGTCGCCACGGTGAGGCCTTGCGAATCGGCCGAGACGATGCTGCCCGGCGATTGGGTCGAGCGCGCTTCGGTCACGCGCAGCTCGGGCACGATCACCGGCTGGCCGTTGAACAAGGCCTTGGCCGAGCCGAGTGGGTTGGCGTAGGTGCCGAAGTTGAGTGCACGCACCAGCGTCGCGGTGGTGTCAGCGGGTTGATCCCAGCGGATGGCGCAAGCGGCAGCGGGCCGGTCCTTGCGAGCGAAATACTTTTGCACGCCAGCGGTCTGCGGCTGGCCTTTCAGCTCGCCACTGGCCAGGCCGGCGACGAGCTCTTCGAAGCTTTCCATGCCGGCCGCAAAACACTTGGTGTTGAGCGTGAGCGCGGTTTCGTTGTCAGACAGCTCGAAGCGGCGCTGTACCAGGATGTCGCCCTGGTCGACCGCCTGCGTCATCAAATGCCAGGTGATACCGTGACCGGCTTCACCGTTGAGCATGGCCCAGATGGGTGTGTTGAGACCAGCGTATTCGGGCAGCGGGCCGTCGTGGAAATTGATCGCCGCGCGTGTGGGCAGCGCCACCACTTCGGCCGACAGCACCGACAGGTTGGTGATGCTGAAGAGGTAGTCGAAAGGCTGCAGGTCTTGCGCTGCCAGCAAGGCCTGGGTGTCGGCCAGCACACGAATGCCGCGCCCGGCGGCCCAGCGGCGGATGGCGGGGCGGGTGGTGACCACGGCGATCACCTGATGGCCCGCTTGTTCGAGCACCTGCCCGCACTGAATCAACAAGGACTCGGAACCGATGAGGACGCTACGCCATGAATTCGCCATATTTGCTCTTGGTTGATTCCAGCCGGGATTCGTGAGCGTTTGAGCGCTCGTTGAGACGGGTCGCGCAATGAACCTTACTTGACAAGAAATTTGGCCCAATGACAGCGCCGCAAACCGTGCAAGCTGCGCAAAAACCCTCGGAATTATGTGCGGCAACACCCCCCCTCCAGACCCCCTAGATAGGCGTGTGGAGGGCGGGGGCACAACGAATGAAACACACTGGCGGTGAAATAATTCGCAGCCTTGCCGCAAAGATATCTTCGTGACAAACACGCCACCTCATCCAAAGCGCCCAAATCGCATGGGCCGCCGCGCCTTCCTGGCGGTGTCGGCCTTGGCGGGCAGCGGGCTGGTGCTGGGCTTCGCACTGCGCTCACAGGCTGACGCCTCCCGGCCCGCGCCTGCGGGCCAGGCGCTCGCAGGCGGCGGCTTCAAGCCCAATGCCTTCATTCGCATCTCGCCCGAGGGCGTGGTCACGATCGTTTCCAAGCAGATGGAAGTGGGCCAGGGTGTGAAGACCTCGCTGCCGATGGTCCTGGCCGAAGAGCTCGAAGTCGACTGGAAAGACGTGGTCGTCGAACAAGGCGACCTCGACGCGGCCTACGGCAACCAGTTCAGCGGCGCCAGCACCTCCACGCTCAAGAACTACCAACCCTTCCGGGTGCTCGGCGCCACCGCGCGCAGCATGCTCGTCACGGCGGCGGCGCAAACCTGGGGCGTGCCCGAGCGCGAGTGCCAGGCGGCGCTTAGCGCGGTGCACCACCGTGCCTCCGGTCGCTCGCTGGCCTATGGCGCCCTCGCCTCGCGCGCTGCCACGCTGCCGGTGCCCACGGGCCGCGCCGTGAAGCTCAAGAACCCGAAAGACTTCAAGCTGCTGGGCACGCGTGTGGGCGGTGTCGACAACGGCAAGATCGTGCGTGGCGAGCCGCTGTTCGGCATCGACCTGCAGTTGCCCGGCATGCGCTACGCCGTCTACGAGAAGTGCCCCGTCTTCGGCGGCCAGGTGGTCAGCGCCAACCTCGACGAGATCAAGGCCCTGCCCGGTGTGCGCGACGCGTTCATCCTCTCGGGCATCGGCGGCGTGCTGAGCCTGTTGCCCGGCGTGGCCATCGTGGCCGACTCCACCTGGGCCGCGCTCAGTGCCCGCAAGAAGCTCAAGGTGCAATGGGCCGAAGGCGCCACTGCCAGTCAGAGCTGGGCCGGCTTCAGTGCGCAGGCCGAGCAGCTCGCCAAACAAGCCGCCGCCACCGTGTTTCGCCAGGACGGCGATGTAGCCAGCGCGCTGGCCAGCGCGGCGCAGCGTGTGGAGGCCTGGTACGTTTACCCCTTTGTCGCGCACGCTGCGCTGGAGCCGCTGAACTGCACCGCGTCGTTCCAGGGCGGTGTGATGGAGCTGTGGACGGCCTCGCAGAGCCCCTCATGGGCGCTCGACCACGTGAGCACCAGCCTGGGCCTGCCCAAAGAGAAGATTCGCCTGCACATCGTGCGCGGCGGTGGCGCGTTCGGGCGACGCCTGAGTAGCGACTATGTGGTCGAAGCAGCGGCGATTGCGCAACGTGTGCCCACCCCCGTCAAGCTGGTCTGGACGCGTGAAGACGAGATGCAGCACGACCACTACCGCTCGGGTGGTTTCCATCGCATGCGCGGCGGTGTGAACAAGCGCGGCGACGTGGTGGCCTGGCACGACCACAGCATCTGCTTCGGCCGCGGCGGCAACGCCGGCAGCGTGCTCGATGCCAACGAGTTCCCGGGCCGCTGGGTCGAGCACTGCGTGCTCGAACAAAGTGTCATCGACTGCGGCATCCCGATGGGTGCCTGGCGCGCCCCCAAGGCCAACGTGCACGCCTGGGTGGTGCAGAGTTTCATCGACGAGCTGGCGCACGCGGCCCAACGCGACCCGGTCGAGTTCCGCCTCGCCCTGCTGGGCAACAAAAAAGAGATGCGCCCGGGCGGCCTCTTCTCTCGCGGCGAGGGCTACCAGGTGGCACGCATGCGGCGCGTGCTGGAGACCGTGGCGCAAAAGAGCCAATGGGGCCGCACCCTGCCGCGCGGCCAGGCGCAAGGGGTGGCCTTCCATGCGAGCTACAGCGGGTATGTGGCGCAAGTGGCCGAGGTGACGGTGTCGCCCGAGGGCCGCCTCAAGGTCGACCGCGTGGTGTGTGTGTGCGACGTGGGCGAGCAGGTCGTCAACCTGAGCGGCGCCGAGGCCCAGGTGCAAGGCGCCATCGTCGACGGCCTGAGCGCCGCCTGGTTCCAGCAGGTCGACATTGAGCGTGGCCGCGTCGTGCAAAGCAATTTCAACGACTACCCGCTGCTGCGCATGGCCGATGCCCCGGCGGTGATCGAAGTGCACTTCATCACCTCCGACAACCCGATCGGCGGCCTGGGCGAGCCCGCGCTGCCACCGATCGCACCGGCCGTGTGCAACGCGATCTTTCGCGCCACCGGCCAGCGCATCCGCCAGCTGCCCCTGGCGCGAGCCCAGCTCGGCTGGGCGTGACCTGGATCACGCGGGCTTGCGGGCCGAGCCCGCGATCAGGTGGGTTCGCACGCCGTCTGTAGCGGCAACAATGCGCGCTGCATGACATCCAACACCAGAGGAGCCCCGATGCGGGTCGTCGTCCTGATCACGGTCCACCAGCCGACCCTCACCCCGCTCGAAGAGATCTCCCTGCGGCAGTGTTTCAAGGTGCTGGGGCACCACCCGATCCGGCTCGTGTGCCCCGAGGGCATGGACACCAGCGCGTACAAGGCCATCATTCCCGAGATCGAAGTCGACCCCATCGCGCCGCACTGGCAGTCGAGTTACGCCAACTTCACCAAGCTGAAGATCGAGCCCTTCTTGTACGAGCGCTACCAGGCCTACGAGTACGTGCTGTTCTACGAGCTGGACGTGTTCGTGTTTCGCGATGAGTTGGAGAAATGGTGTGCCACCGGGCTCGACTACATCGGCGCGCCCTGGTTCGAGGGGCACGTGGTGGCGAACGATTCTTCACCCGTGCTGGGTGTGGGCAACGGCGGGTTCTCGCTGCGCAAGGTCTCTTCGATGCTGCGCGGGCGGCGCTCCGCGTGGCTTTGGCTGCGCCTGCTCGCCGCTCACGCGAAGCGCGAACCGCTGCAGGCCCTGCGCCGTGTGCCGGGTGACCTGCTGCGCATCGCGCGAGGCCAGTGCCCGAGCCTCGTGTTCCCGCGTGGCGAAGACAACTTCTGGGGCCTGGTGGTCAACCGGCACCTGGGCTGGTTTCATGTGGCCTCGTTCGAGCAGGCGCGCGAGTTCTCGTTCGAGGCCCTGCCGCGCCGCCTGTACAAGCTCAACGGTGATCGCCTGCCCTTCGGCTG
The DNA here is from genome assembly GCA_046598195.1 of Rhizobacter sp. Taxonomy (GTDB): domain Bacteria; phylum Pseudomonadota; class Gammaproteobacteria; order Burkholderiales; family Burkholderiaceae_C; genus Rhizobacter. Next base: position 5,973 of record JBKJJF010000292.1, read on the forward strand.
CCATGCGTGGGCGCGCTACGACCTCGACTTCTGGCGCCCCCACATCGAAGCTTTCGGCCACCGCCTGGAAGGGCTCACGCCACAGACCAGCTTCCACACCCTGCCCAGCGCAGTCGCCTGAGCGTGGCGCATTGCCCTGCGAACGCGGGAGAGACCCGCCACGCACCGTGGAACTACACTGACCCGCAGTGGTCTGTGGTTCTGCCGAGCAGCGCTTGCCGCCATAGCCCCCTCCTCCCAGCCAACGCGCCGAGACACCGATCAAACACCCTGTTGCTGCCCGCAGCGGGTTCGCCTTACCGGAGGAAGCCGGTTGCCTGAACATCTTCGAGCTCTCGTATTCATCCTCGCGATTTCCGGCGTGGTATTCCTGCTCGCGAAGAAGCCCATCACCGCCCAGGCCTGTTCGGTCGAGGACTTCAAGCTGAGGCGCAACCTCTGGTTGGCGCTCACGCTCATTGCATTCCTCGCGCACAACTACTGGCTGTTCGTAGCCATCGCGTCGTTCGCATTGTTCTACGCGGGCAAGCGCGACTCCAACCGCTTCGCCCTCTATCTGGCCGTCATGCTCTGCCTGCCGCGCCTGGCGGCGTCGATCCCCGGCTTCGGGATCATGAAAGAACTGTTCGTGGTCGAGCCGTTGCGCCTGCTGTCGCTGTTGCTCTTGCTGCCGCTCTACCTTTCTCTGCGCAAACAGCCCGGCGTCGAACCTTTCGGGCGGCTGCTGTGTGACAAACTCCTGATCGGTATGTTCGTCCTGGAGGTGGTTCTCACGCTGCCGTACCGAACCTTCACCAGCGTGATCCGAGACAGTGTCTTCTACGAGTTCACCAACGTCTTTCTGCTGTATTACGCGGGCAGCCGCTCACTGCGCACGCTGA
>JBKJJF010000311.1:0-3368 GCA_046598195.1 Rhizobacter sp.
CCGCCACGGCGCTGGCCGGTGACAGCACGCGGATCACTTCGGGGCGCACCTGGCGGCTCATCCGGTCGGGCTCGCGGTCGCCGTGCGAGCGCACACCGACCACGTTGTCGAGCAGGCCCTGCGTCCAGGCGTAGAAGGCCAGGTTGGCCAGCACCAGCACCAGCACCAGTAGCCTCAGCATGAAACGGGGCTCTCGGTGTCGGGCGCGTCGGCGCCGCGGTCGAGCCGCACGCTCACCTCGCCGCTGCTCACCTCGCGCAGGCCGCTGCCGGTTTGCACCAGGAGCGCGCCGCTGGCCGTCACCCCTTGGGCCACGCCCTCGGGCAGGTTGGCCTGGCTGGTGGTGATGGCGCGGCCGCGCAGCAGGTCACGGGCGGCAAAACGCTCGGCGAAGGGCGCGAAGCCGTGGTTTTCGAACTCGCGCAGTGCCCGCACCAGCGGCGCGGCCACTTGCTCCAGCGCCCACGGGGCCGAGGCGGCGGGGTTGAGCTCTTGCAGGCAGGCGTAGCCGCTGCTGAGCTCTTCAAGTGGCTGCGGCAACACGTTCAGGCCGATGCCCACCACCGCGAGGCGGGTTGAGCCCGCCATCACGGTTTCGATCAAGATGCCGCCGAGCTTGCGGCCCGGCGCTGCGCCGTCGGCCTCGTCCATCAGCCACAGGTCGTTGGGCCATTTCAGGCCGATGCGCGCCGCGCCGGAAGCTTGGGCCGGTTCCAGGGCGTCAGCCAAGGCCACGCCCACCGCCAGCGAGAGGCCCGACCAATCGGTGGGGTTCATTGGCAAGGAGAGCGAAAAGGTGAGCGACGCCCCCGCCGCGGCCTGCCACACCCGGCCCATGCGGCCACGCCCGCCGGTCTGGTGCTCGGCCACCAGCAGGCAGGGCTGCACGTCGGCGGCGCGGCGGCCGAAAGCGGTGCTCTCGACGCTCTTGCGCACCTGCACCAGCTCGTCGGTGGCGGGCTCCACGCGCACCCGCGCGCGCTCCAGCAGCGCGGTGTTGGTGGAGGCACTGCGCGCCACCACCTCGACGCTCAGGCCCGGCAACAGCGGCTCCAGCTGTTGCCACAGCGACTCGGCGCCCCATTGCAGCGGTTCGTTCATCGGCGTGGCTTATTTTTTGGGCGACAACATGGTGCCGCGGCAGCTCTTGGCGCCGCAGCGGCATTCGTACTCTTTTTTCAACTTGGCGGTGTAGGGTGCGTCGATCGAGAGGCCATAGTCGTAGAACAGCTCCTCGCCCGGCTTCAAGGCGCGCAAAGCCTTGATGAAAACGCGGCCATTGATCTCGTCGGCCTCGCAATTGGGCTTGCAGGCGTGGTTGATCCAGCGCGCCGCGTTGCCGCCGTGCTTGGCGTCGATGGCATCTCCGGTTTCGAGCTCGAAGTAAAAGGTATGGTTCGGGTCTTTCGGGTCGTGCGGGTGGCGGCGCAGGGCTTCGGGCCAGGAAATGACCTCGCCCTTGTATTCGATGATGATCTCGGCCTTGGCGATGGGTGCCACCGCAAACACCCCTTTGCCGTGCACGCCGCTGCGGCGCACCTGGATGCGCCGTCCGCTGGTTTTGGCGGCGGGCGGGGGGCTGGTCGGGGTTGAAGTGTGGGTCTTGGCGGTGGTCTTGGCGCTGCGGGCTTGCGTCATCGGTTTGTTTGGGTACATTGAATTCATGGGTGCGCGGGTGTGTGCGTGTGCCCGCACATGTGTGCGCACGCGTATACGCGCGTGAAGCCCGGATTGTAGAGAGGGCGCCGACCATCGGCGCCCAGAACACAGAAAGAGCCATGAGCAAAGCTTTGATCATTGCGGAGAAGCCGTCGGTCGCACAAGACATCGTGCGCGCCCTCACGCCCACCGCAGGCAAGTTCGAGAAGCACGACGAATACTTCGAAGGCGAGCACCACCTCGTCACCTCGGCCGTGGGCCACCTGTTGGAGATCAAGGCGCCGGAAGAGTTTGACGTGAAGCGCGGCAAGTGGAGCTTTGCCAACCTGCCGGTGATCCCGCCGCACTTCGACCTGAACCCGATCGACAAGAGCAAGGGCCGGCTCAACGCCATCGTCAAGCTGGTGAAACGCAAAGACGTGACCGAGCTCATCAACGCCTGTGACGCGGGCCGCGAAGGTGAGCTGATCTTTCGCCTGATCCAGCAGCACAGCAAGAGCAAGCACCCGGTCAAGCGGCTGTGGCTGCAGAGCATGACGCCGGCGGCCATCCGCGACGGCTTTGACCACCTGCGCAGCGACAAGCAGATGCTGCCGCTGGCCGATGCGGCACGCTGCCGCTCGGAAGCCGACTGGCTGGTGGGCATCAACGGCACGCGTGCCATGACGGCGTTCAACTCGCGCGATGGCGGCTTCTTTCTCACCACCGTCGGCCGTGTGCAGACGCCCACGCTCAGCATCGTGGTCGAGCGCGAAGAAAAGATCCGCAAGCACGTATCGCGCGATTACTGGGAAATCAAGGCCAGCTTTGCCGCGCAAGCCGGCGAGTACGAAGGCAAGTGGTTCGACCCCAAGTGGAAGAAAAACCCCGACGACGCCGAGTTGCGCGCCGACCGCCTGTGGAACGCCAAAGACGCACAGGTCATTGCCGATGCGGCCCGTGGCCAGCCGGCGACCGTCACCGAAGAGAGCAAGCCCAGCACGCAGAGCGCGCCCGGCCTCTACGACCTGACCACCTTGCAACGCGAGGCCAACTCTCGCTTTGGCTTCAGTGCCAAGACCACGCTCGGCATCGCCCAGGCGCTGTATGAGAAGCACAAGGCGCTGACCTACCCGCGTACCGACAGCAAGTTTCTGCCCGAAGACTATGTGGCCGTGGTGAAGAACACCATGGAGATGATCGCCAACGAAGACATGCCCGGGCCCCTGAAGGCGCTGGCCACGCATGCCAAGAAGGCGATCAAGGAGGGTTACGTCAAGCCCAACAAACGCATCTTCGACAACGCCAAGGTGTCGGATCACTTTGCCATCATCCCCACGCTCGTCGCGCCCAAGAGCCTGACCGAGCTGGAGGCCAAGCTGTACGACATGGTGGTCAAGCGTTTCCTGGCGGTGTTCTTTCCGTCGGCCGAATTCCAGGTCACCACGCGAATTTCTGTCGCCGCAGGCCACAGCTTCCAGACCAACGGCAAGGTGATGGTCAAGCCGGGTTGGCTGGCGGTGTACGGGCGCGAAGCCCAGGAAGATGACGCCAACCTGGTCGCTGTGGAGAAGGGCGAAAAGGTGCGCACCGAAAGCGCAGATGCCAACGGCCTCAAGACCAAGCCCCCCGCGCGCTACACCGAAGCCACGCTGCTGAGCGCCATGGAAGGCGCCGGCAAGCTGATCGACGACGAAGAGTTTCGCGAGGCCATGCAGGAGAAGGGCCTG
>JBKJJF010000024.1:0-13293 GCA_046598195.1 Rhizobacter sp.
TGGCCTGGCTGGCGCTCGAAGGGCCCACACCACGTGCACGTCTGGCGCAGTTGTTGTGGCCTGAGAGCGAACCCGAGTCGGCACGCAATGCGCTGCGCCAGCGTCTGTTCCAGCTCAAGAAATTGCTCGGCGTGGACGTGGTGAGCGGCAGCGCAACGCTGGCCCTTGCTGAAGGCATGGCACACGACCTGGGCGACTCCGACGGGGTGTTGGGCGAGAGCCGCCACGATTTCGGCGCCGAGCTGTCGGCCTGGCTCGAACAGCAGCGCGGGCGGCGCCGCGCGCGCACACGCCAGTCGCTGGTCGAGCTGTGCGACATGGCGGCGCAGGTGCGCGACTACGCCGATGCGCTCTCGCACGCGCACGAGCTGCTGGCGCTGGAGCCTTTGTCGGAAGAAGCGCACCGCCGGGTGATCGAGCTGCACTACCTGGCCGGTGACCGCGCCAGTGCCTTGCTGGCCTTCGACCGCTGTGAGCAGGTGTTGAAGGACGAGGTGGGTGCGCGGCCCGGCCCCGACACCTTGAGCCTGCTGCGCCAGATCGAGTCGGGCGCCTTGAACGGTTCGGCGCCGGCCCGCCGTGTGCCGGCCACCGTGTTGCGCCCCCCGCGCCTGATCGGGCGCGAGGCCCAGTGGGCGGCCTTGAACGAGGCCTGGGACGAAGGGCGCTTTGCGGTGGTGATGGGTGAGGCCGGCATGGGCAAGACGCGCCTCACCTCTGACTTTGCGCTGGCGCGTGGGCGTGTCTTGGTGGTGGGTGCGCGGCCGGGGGACGCCCGGGTGGTGTACGCGTCAATGTCGCGGCTCTTGCGCCAGTTGCCACGCCACGCCGTGGACCGGCTCGATGCCTCGTTGCGCAAGGAGCTGGCGCGGCTCTTGCCCGAGCTGGGTGAGGCCGAAGCCATGGCCTCGCCCGAAGAGCGCACTCGGTTTTTCAACGCCATTGCGGCGGTGCTTGAGAGCCCGGCCTTCGACCTTGACGGTTTTGTGTTTGATGACCTGCACTTTGCCGATGAGGCCAGTGTGGAGTTGCTGCAGTACGTGGCGGCGGGCTCGGGCCGGCGCTGGCTGGTGGCGGGTCGTGGTGCCGAGGTCGGCGCCGCAGGGCGCGCGCTGCTGGCTGAGTTCAGTGCGCAGGCCGAAGCGGTTGCCGTCGTGCTGCCTGCGCTCACCCTGGATCAGACGCATGAGCTGCTGGCCTCGCTCGATGTGCCGGGCCTTGATGCGAATGAGGCCGCGCGGGTCTTGTTGCGCCACACCGGCGGCAACCCGCTCTACCTGCTGGAGACGGTGAAGGCTTGGTTGACCCAAGGCACGCTGGCGCGGGAGAGCGTTGCACCCGACCCTGGGTGGTTGAGCGTGCGCCTGCCCGCCGCGGGCAACGTCGCCACACTGATCGCGCGGCGCATCGGCCAGCTCTCACCGCAGGCGGTGCAACTGGCGCGCTGTGCGGCGGTGGCGGCGGGAGACTTTTCCATCGAACTCGCGTCGCATGTCTTGGGCGTGCGCACGCTGGCGCTGGCCGACCCTTGCGCGGAGCTGGAGGCGGCGCAGGTGTTTCGTGACGGCGCGTTTTTGCATGACTTGATCTATGAATCGGCGCTGGCTTCGGTGCCCAAGCCGGTGGCGCAGCGCCTGCACGCCGAGATTGCGGGCTTCTTGCAGTCGCACGGTGGCGAGCCCGGTCGGCTGGCGCAGCACTGGGCTGCGGCCCGGCAGTGGCCCGAGGCCGCAGCGGCCTACCTGGCGGCGGCCCAGCGTTCGCGAGACGCGGCGCGCATGGCTGAGCAGGCGGCCTTGCTGGGCGAAGCGGCGCAGTGTTTCGAGCGCGCCGGGCAGCCGCAGGCGCGTTTCGAGGCCTTGTTGCAACGAGCGCGTTTGCTCAGCGCCAATGACCTTGGTGTGCCCGCCCAGGAAGCGGTGGCTCAGCTCGACGAAGTTGCCTGCAATGACGAGCAGCGTCTGCAGGCGCTCGATGTGCGCCTGGAGTTGTCGATCACACGCTATGAGGGTGATGAGACGGTGGGGCTCGCGCGCCGCGCCATGGCCAGCGCACAGGCGCTGGGCCGTGACGACCTGGAGCTTCGCTTCGCGGTCATCTTGTCGGGTGCCTTGTGTGATGCCCGACAGGCCACCGAGGCGGTCGCCTTGCTGGAGCCGTATGCGCAGCGCGTGGGTGTGCAAGCCAGCCTCGATCAGCAGTGGGAGTATTGGGAGGCCACCGCCACCGCACTCGACTACGACAACCGCTTGCGCGACGCCATGCCAGCCTGGGCCCGCTCGCGCGAGCTGGCACAGCAAGCCGGCCGGCCCGACATGGTCTGGAAGACGATGTCGAACACCGCCTCCACCCAAGCCAAGATGGGGCTGGTGCGGCAGGCGGCGCAGATGAGTTCGCAGGCACGCCAGCTCGCGCTCGACTCCGGTGAGGGCGTGTCGATGCGCGTGCTGCAGATGCAGGGCACTTTGGCGCACCGGCTGCGCGACCTGGGTCGCTACAACGAAGCGTTGTCCCTGCTGGAAGAAGCCGTGGAGGGCTACGAGGCGCTCGGGGGCTCGAACGCCGACAAGGCCGTGGCCGAGCAGCGACTGACGGTTTTGTACCAACAACTGGGCCAGCCCGCCCGTGCGGTGCCGCTGTTGGCGCCGAAGCGCCCGGGGCTGTCGCGGGGTGTGCTCATGATTCGCATGGCGCACAGCGCCGAGCTCGAGCATCAGCTCGGGCGTGATGGTTTGTCGCTGATGCGCGAAGCGCTGCAGGTCATCCCGAACCCCGAAGACGTGTACCACCGCATCGTCAGCCTTTTTGCGACACGTCTCGTGCCGCCCGACGAGGGCGAAGTCACGGCCGCCAGCCTGGCGGCGTGGGCGGGCGCACGCGAACGATTTGGCGTGGCGCTGGCTGGCCATGTGCGGGCGGCGGCTTGCGCACTCAGCCAGGGCGCCACGGCGCGCGCGTGGATACACGCCGAAGCGGCGCTGCAGCTCGCACGCCAATACCAACCCGACACCTTCTACTTGCCCGAAGTCTGGCTCGTGGCCGCACAAGCCCTGGCTGCGCTCGGGCGTGATGCAGAGGCGGGCCGCGCCGCGGACGACGGCCTGGCGTGGGTGCGCGCCGTGCACGATGCCCACGTGCCGGCTGAGTTCCGTGACAGCTTTTTGCACCGCAACCCGGTCAACCACGAACTGCTGGCGTGTGCCGCTGCACTGCGCCGATGACACCCCTGCAGCTGAGCTTGGCGCGTGAGCCTGCCTTGCAGCGTGGCGATGGCGCCAGCGTGCCACTGGGCCCGCGTGATGGCGCCCTGCTGGCCTGGTTGGCACTCGAAGGCCCCACCCCGCGAGCGCGCCTGGCGCAACTGCTGTGGCCCGAGAGCGAGCCCGAATCTGCGCGCAACGCATTGCGCCAGCGTTTGTTCCAACTGCGCCGCACGGCGGGCGCCGATCTTGTTGCCGGCACCCACACGCTGGCTCTGGCTGAAGGCATCTCGCATGATTTGCTCGACGCTGACACCGTGCTCGGCGAAACCTCACACGAGTTCGGCGCCGAGCTGCGCGATTGGTTGGCGCAGCAGCGCGAGCGGCGGCAACACCGGCTGTGCCAATCGCTCACCGAGCTGGCCGATCTGGCCGAGGCCGCGCGTGACCTGCCCGATGCGCTGTCGCATGCCACCGAAGTGCTGAAACTTCAGCCGGTGTCGGAAGAGGCACACCGCCGTGTCATGCGGCTGCACTACCTGGGCGGTGACCGGCCGGGCGCGCTGCTGGCTTTTGACCGCTGCGAGCAGGTGCTCAAACACGAGGTGGGTGTGGCGCCGTCGCCCGAAACGCTGGCCTTGTTGCAGACCATCCAGCGCGCCGGCCACGTGGCGGGCGCGGGCCAGCGGCCGGTGGTGCCGGCCGCGGTGCTGCGCCCGCCGCGGCGTGTGGGGCATGAGCCGGTGTGGCAGGCCTTGTGCCTCGCCCGCGATGCGCAGCACACGGTGCTGCTGGCGGGCGAAGCCGGCATGGGGAAATCTCGGCTGCTGGCCGACCTCGCGCAGTCAGCGCCCGCCACCGCGCTGCTGGTGACGGCCCGCCCTGGTGATGCCGCCGCGCCGTATGCGCTGCTGTCACGCTGCGTGCGTGCCTTGCTGAAAGACTTTGGCCTGGCGCCCGCGGCCGGCCAGCGGGGTTTGCTCGCACGGCTCTTGCCCGAGCTGGGCCCTGCCCAGCCGATGGTGCATGAAGACGACCTCGCCCGGCTCACGCATGCGCTGTCCACCGTGTTGAACGACGCGCAGGCGCACGGCCTGCACACCCTGCTGGTCGACGACCTGCAGTTTGCCGACGCCGCCAGCGTGGAGCTGCTGCGCGCCCTGATCGCCGCCAGCACCTGCAGCTGGGTGCTGGCGATGCGGCCGCACGAGCTGGGCCCGCCGGCGCGTGCCTTGGTCGAGGGGCTGGAGCGTTCGGCGCAGGTGAGTAGCCTGGCGCTGCAAGCCTTGCAGGCCGATGAGGTGGCCGAGCTGCTGGGGTCGCTTCAGATCGACGGCATTGGCGGCGCGGCCCAGGCCGAGTCGCTGCGGCAGCGCACGGGCGGCAACCCGCTGTACCTGCTGGAGACGCTCAAGGCAGCGCTGATGGCGGCCCCCGCCGGCCGCGCGCTGCTGCGGGCCGATGGCGTGCCACAAAGCCCTGCCTGGCCGAGCGCACCCAACGTTGCCCGGTTGATTCAGCAACGGCTGCAACGTTTGTCGACCTTGGCCCTGCGGGTGGCGCGCTGCGCGGCGGTGGCGGGGCAAGAGGCCACCGCGGCGCTGATCGCGCAGGTGCTGGGTGTGCGCCCACTCGACCTGGCCGATGCCTGGGGCGAGCTGGAAGACGCGCAGGTGCTGCGAGCGGGTGAGCACGGCGGCGCGCGTTTTGCGCACGACCTGATCGCCGAGGCCACGCTGGCCTCGGTGCCGAACGCGATTGCCCAGTCGTTGCACGGCGAGGTGGCGGTCTGGCTGGCGCAGGTGCAGGGCGAGCCCGCCCGCATCGCCAACCACTGGCTGGCGGCGGGGCAGGCGCTGCGTGCGGTGTCGCACCTCACCGAGGCCGCGCTCAAGGCGCGCGCGGGCTGGCGCTTGCAAGAGGCGGGCGAGCTGCACCACCAGGCCGGCGTCATCCTGCGCGACGCGGGCCATCACCGCGAGGCCTTCGCCGCCTTCTTCTCCGCGGCCGATGTGTGGTCAGAAGTGGCGGTCGATGCGCGCCTGCAGGCGGTGAGCGATGAGTTGCAGGCCTTGGCCGAAGGTGATGGCGAGCACGCCATGCTGGCGGTGCTGCAACAACTGCTGCTGGTGGAAAGCCGCCTTCACGACGAAGCCTGGGCGGTGTCGGTGCGGGCCTTGCCGCAGGCGCGGCGGGCCGGCTTGCCCGAGATTGAGGCCGAGTTGTACTGGGGCCAGGCGTTGATGTACTGGCTTCGCCGCGACGTGGCCGATGCCCTGCGTGTGACCGAGCTGGCGTTGGCGCTGCTGGCGCCGATCGAGCCGCAGCGCAGAGTCTTGGCTTTGCACGACACCGAACTCAAATTGCAACACGCGCTCGGCGTGTTCCTGGGGGTGTCGGGCCGCTACGAAGAGAGCAATGCGCAGTTTCTGAAGGCGCTGGCCCCGGCCGAACAAAACAACAACGCACGCCATTGTGTGGATCTCACACGTTCGCTGATCAAAAATGCCTTGGAGCAAGGCGCGCCGGCCCAGGTGAAACGCTGGGTTACGGCCTCGGCCAGCTGGGTTGAAGGGCTCGCCTTGTCCGCCAGATTCGAGCTGATGCTGGTGGACATGCAGGCCAGCGCACTGGCCGCAGCCGGCCGGCTGGGCGAGACGCTGGCGCTGTATGAGCGTGTGCTGCAGCTGGGCGAACAAGGCCTGTTGCGTGACATCGTGTTCCCGTTGGTGCGCCGGGCGGTGTTTTTGCACGAGCTGGGGCGGCGCGACCTTGCCGTCAAGGCCTTGCGGGTGCTGCAAGACGACCCCAAGCTGCTGCCCACCGAGCGCTCGCTGGTCGATGCGGCCCTGCTTGCGGTGGGTGAAACCGCCGACAGGGGCGCGGTGCTGGAGCAGGTGAGCGGCATCAACGACTTTCCGTTGCGGGTGGAGGCCCTGTGCCTGGCACGCCGTGGCTGTGAGCCGGCGGCGATCTTGCCGCTGTTGGGTGTGAGCCTGGCCACTGCGCGTGAGTGTGGCGCGCATGGGTTGTGGCTGTCGCTGCAAGTGCAGCGGGTGGCCGCCTTGCGGGCGGCCGGCCGCAACAGCGAAGCCGCGGCTGCGGCGGTGCTCGCGTGGCAGCGCATTGACGAAGGTTTGAGTGGGCGCGACCGCCTGCCCGCGTTGGCGGCCGAGCTGTACGCCGCCCTCGCGGGCTCTCACGCCGACCTGGCCGCGGTGATCGCGCTGCGCGCCTCGGCCTGGATGCAAGCCGCCGCCTCCACCTTGCCCGCCGGCTGGCGCCACAACTACCTGCAGCGCACGCCGGCCCTGGCCGTGTTACAGCGGCCCTTGTTGCCCGCGTCCGACGCCTGAGAGCCGACGCCTGATCGGCGCGCCTCCCATGTTCAGAGGAGGCGAAGGCGTGGCCCCGCCCCGGCCTGCATGCGAACATGCAAGGCCCATGAACCCCATCACTGTTGCCCTGGTCGAAGACGACGCCCGCGTGCGCGTGCGCTTCGAGCGGGCCATTGCCACCGAGCCGACGCTGCGTTTTCTGTTCGCCGCGTCGACGGCCACCGAGCTGCTGGAGTGGTTCGCCGAAAACGCGGTTGACGTGCTGCTGGTCGACCTGGGCCTGCCCGACCTGCCGGGCCTCGAAGTGATACGCCGCGCGCGCCGCCTGCAACCCGCTTGCGCGGTGATGGTGATCACCATGTTTGCCGACGAGGCCAACATGCTGAAGGCCTTCGAGGCCGGTGCAGGTGGTTATCTGCTCAAAGACGGCACCGAGACCGATCTGGCGGCGCATGTGATCAGCCTGCACGGTGGTGGCTCGCCGATGTCGCCCATTATTGCGCGGCAACTTCTGGTGCGTTGGCAGGCCGACAACCCCAGCGCTGCGCCGCGTGCCGAGGGCGGGCCGGTGGCTTTGTCCAAGCGCGAGTCGGAGGTGCTCAACCTGGTGGCGCGTGGTTTCATCTACCCCGAGATCGCGCAGCAGATGGGCTTGTCGGTGAGCACCATTCAGACCCATGTGCGCAACATCTACGGCAAGCTTGACGTGCACAACAAGACCGAAGCGGTTTTTGAAGCGCGCCAGCTCGGCCTGTTGCGCGGCTGAGATGGTGCTGCGCGGGTTGGCACTGCTGCTGGTGCTGCCGCTGGTGCTCTGTTGCACCGCCCGCCAGGCGCTGGCGCAAGACGTCATCACCCTCGACCGCGCCCACGCCTCGCTGCGGCCCGAGGGCCTGCCCGCGCAGGTGGGTGAGGTTGACCTGAGCCGCCGTTGGGACATCGACTTCCCCGGCCGTGATGGCAGCGCCACCTACCGCATCAAGCTGCCGCCGAGCACGGGCCCCGAGCCGATGGCGCTGCTGTTCTCGCGCGTGGGCAACCAGGTGCTGGTGCAGGTCAACGGTGCCACCGTGCAGCGCCTGGGCAGGTTGGGCGAGCCGCGCTTCAACGCGGCCAAAACGGCTTACATGGTCACCGTGCCGGCCGCGTTGCTGCACACCGACCGCCCCAACGAGCTGCGGGTTGAAGTGTCGATCCAGCGCCAGCGCTGGGGTGGCCTGTCGCTGGTCCACTACGGCCCGCAGGCGTTGGTGGAGCCGATGTACGCCGAGCACCGGCGCTGGCGGCATTTTTCTTCGATCGTCTTCGCGGTGAGCCTCACCGTGATGGGCGGGCTGGTGGGTGGCCTGTGGTGGCGCCAGCGTGATGCGCTGTATGGCTGTTTCAGCATCGCCGCATTTCTGGGTGTGGTGCGCAACCTCGATCAGGTGTGGCCCGATGTGCCGGTGCCCTGGCCGCTGTGGGGTGCGATCGCGGCGGTTTGCTACGCCTGCCACCTGGCGCTGATCTGCCGCTTTGCGCTGCTCGCGCTCGGCGCCGCGCCGGCCTGGGCCGGGCGGGCGATCTATGCGGCGATGGCTTTGTCGTCCTTGTTGGCGGTGGCCTCGTTTGCCTTTGCCGTGCCCTTGTTCTGGACGCTCGGCCTGGCCGTGCTGGTGCCGGTGGGCCTGGGGTCGCTGGCGATCATCGTGCGCGCCGCACTGCGGGGGCGCGGCCGTTTTGGCTGGGTGCTGGTGGTGGCGGCCAGCATCGCGGTGGGTGCGGGCATCTACGACCTCGGCTTCATACGCGCCAGCCATTCCACCGGCCTGCGGTTTTCGACCATGCCGCATGCCATCTTCGTCTTCGTGCTCATCATGGCGGGGCTGGTGGCCGAGCGTTACAGCCGCTCGGTGGCCGACTACCGAGCGCTCAACGCCAACCTGTCGCAGCGTGTGGCCGAGCGCGAGCAGCAGCTGCACGAGGCCTTCGACGCATTGCAGGCCCAGCAGCAAGAGCAGGCCGTGCTCACCGAGCGCCAGCGCATCATGCGAGAGATTCACGACGGCGTGGGCTCGCAACTGGTGGGCCTGCTCAGCATGGTGAGCCAGCGTGGCACCGACCCGGCGGTGCTCGAAGAGCATGTGAAACAGGCGCTCGACGAGATGCGCATGGCGGTGGATTCGCTGCAGCCGGTGCATGGTGACCTGATCGCCGTGCTGGCCACGCTGCGCTATCGCTTGCAGCCGCGTTTGCAGGCGGCGGGCATCCAGGTGCGCTGGGATGTGTCTCAGCTGCCGCAGCTGCCGCAGCTCTTGCCGCAGGCGGTGCTGCAGGTGCAGCGCATCTTGCTCGAAGCCTTCACCAACGTGCTCAAACACGCCCGCGCCACCGAGGTGGCGGTGCAGGCGCGCTGGGAAGATGGCGCGGTTCCGGCAGTCGTGTTGACGCTGGCCGACAACGGCGTGGGCCTGCCCGAAGCGCCCGCGGGCGGCGGCCACGGTGTGGCCAACATGCAGTCGCGCGCCACGTCCATCGGTGCGGCGCTGCGGGTCGAGCCGGGCGAAGGCGGCGGCACGCGCGTGGTGCTGCACTGGCCCCTGCAAAGAGGGTGATACGGCGTTGGATCGCCCGCCGGGTGCGCCCATAACGCGCCCATAACGCCCTCCTCGATAGCGTGAGGCCTGAGTTATTCACTCAGATCACCTTGGAGGAGATTCCATGTCAGCCCATCACGACACTTTGTCCGTCTCTCAACGCAGTGCCGCCGCGCTCGCCTTCTTGGGCGTGGCCTTTGCGCTCGTCGCCTGCGGAGGCGGAGACGGCTCCCCGCCTCCGCCCCCTCCGCCGCCGCCGCCGATCACACCACCGCCCCCGCCCCCTCCCGTGGGCACCGGCACGCCGGTGATGGGCTTGGTGCGCGCGCCGGTCGGCGCACAACTTGTGCTGCAGGCGAATGGCGCGGCTTTGCCGATCACGGTGGCGCGTAGCACGGGCAACAACGATGCCTATGACATCGCCAGCTTCACCTTCCCCGCCTTGCTCGCCGCGGGCACGGCCTACACCCTGGCCGTGCAAACGCCCCCGACCGGCCAGACCTGCTCGGTCTACAAGGGCGCGACCGGCATGCTGCCGGTGGTGCGGGCCAATGTGCTGGTGGGCTGCGAGCACACCTATGACCTCATCAGCCGCAGCAGCAACGACACCGTGCGCGGCACCTACTTCGAGAGCAGCGCTCCGGTTGTGGGTGGCAGCAGCGGGCCCATTGGCGCCACCACCGAGGGTTATGGCGAAGGGCGCTTCGTCGCGTTCGTCTCCAGCGCGGCGGGCATCGCCGGCAACACCGCAGCGCGGCGCCAGGTTTTCTGGCGCGACAACCTCACCGGGCAGACCCTGCTGGTGAGCGCCGGCCCCAACGGCGCCGAAGGCAACAACGACAGCTGGGCGCCGTCGATTTCGGCCGATGGCCTGGTGGTGGTGTTCGAGTCGTATGCCAGCAACCTGGTGGCCGGCGACACCAATGGCGTACGCGACGTGTTCGGCTGGTCGTACTCTGACCCCACCACTGTCGAGCGCCTGAGTGTGGGCGCCGGTGGCGTGGAGGCCAATGCCGCAAGCTACGAGCCCACGGTGTCGGGCGACGGTCGTGTCATCGCGTTCTCGAGCGGTGCGAGCAACCTCACGGCCGGCGTGTCGGGCATCAACACCATCAACGTGTTCCGGCGTGATTACGTGAGCGGCGTCAACACCCTCCTCAGCGCCAATGGAAGCGGCGTTGGCGTGGGAGGCTCCAAACCCTCGATCTCCGAGGACGGCCAGCGCATCGCGTTCTATTCGTTCGCGTCCAACATCACCGCGGGCGACACCAATGGCCTGTGGGACATCTTCGTCTACGACCATTCCAACGGCGCACGCAGCCGCGTCAGCCTCACCAGCACCGGCGGCGAGCGCAACCAGGGCAGCGAGAGCACGAGCCGCGTGGTCGCGCCGGTGATCTCGGGCAACGGGCGTTACGTGGCCTTTGCGACGACCGCCAGCAACATGGTGGCCGGGGACACCAACGGCCTGCAAGACGTGTTCGTGGTCGATACACAAACGGCTGCCGTGGTGCGCGCCAGCGTGAGCAGCGCGGGGGTTCAGGGCAATGCCGACAGCCCGGTGGGCCAGGGCGAACGGGTGGCGCTGTCGTACGACGGCACCTGGGTGGCGTTCTCGACCGGCGCGAGCACGTTGGGCGCGCTTGCGGGCAACGTGCTGATGCACAACCGCGTGACCGGCGAGACCCGCATCGTCAGCAACCAGGGCAATGGCTCGGTGGGGCAGGCCGCCATGTCGCGCAGCGCAGCCTACGTGGCCTTTGGCGCCAATGGCCAACTCGACTCGCGGTTCGCGTCCAGCGGCTTGTTCTCACGCTTCACCGGCGTGGCGCGGTCGTGGTGGTGGGTGGAGTGAGCCGCTGAGGCCAACCAGGAGACACATGATGAAACTCACTCACCTTGTCGTCGCTTGCGCCCTGGCCTGCGCCGCCCTCGCGGCGCAGGCCCAGCCGCTGGGCCACCTCGGCGTGCCCGGCATGCAGCAGGTGCATTCCGGCTTTGCCACTGTGCCCGGCCTGCCGGCCACTCACCATTACCTGCTCAACGTGGTGCACCCCGACGCCACGGTCGACACCATGAGCAGCGCCTACCTCGTCAAGCAGACCCTCGTCTACACCGACTTCGTGCTGCTGCTCTGGCGCAACCCAAAAAGCGCCTTCGGCAACGCCGACAGCGGCGAGATCTACCTCGCCGACTACGACAGCTCGCAGAAGGGCTGGCCGCTGCAAGACCAGATGCCGCTGGTGCGCTACACCATCCCGCCCAACGAGAGCCGGGCGGTGGTGCGCGTCACCATGACGGCGGGCCGCGCCTACGGCGGCTACCGCCAGCCGCTTTTGGTGAACTACAGCGGCACGGTCGACATGAATGCGCGGGCGCTGGGGTATGTGGTGCCGAACTGAGGTGATCTAGAATTAGCCCCAATTTATGGCATTTGTCCGTGAATTGGGGGCTGAATGAAGATCGCCATGCATGAATTCAAGGCCGGTTTGTCGCGCTACATGGCGCAGGCGCGTGCTGGCGAGGTCATCGAGGTCACCTCGCATGACAAGCCCATCGCCCGCATCGTCGGCATCCCGGCCACACAAACGCGAGGCGTGGCACGGCTGTTGAGCAGCGGCGCCGCGCAGTGGAGCGGCCGTAAACCGGTGCTTCTACCGGCCACGCCACTCGGAGCAGGCGGCAAGAGCCTGGGTGACATGGTGCTGGAGGATCGCGGTTGATCCTGTTCTGCGACACGTCAGCGCTCGTCAAGCTGTACGTGGATGAAGAAGGCACAGACGCCGTGATCGAGCAGGCCGCGGCAAGCGACGTGGTTGCGGTGTGCCGTGTGGCCTGGGTCGAGGCCATGTCTGCGATGGCCAGGCGCTCGCGCGAGCAAGCGCAAGACGCAGCGGCCATCCATCAGGCACGCCAGCGCCTGGTGGCCGACTGGCCTCACTACCTCGTGCTCGAAGTCAGCCAGGAGCTGGTCGAACTGGCTGGCAACTATGCCGAAGCCTTTGCGCTGCGCGCCTATGACAGCGTTCAACTTGCTGCCGTGCAGACGCTGAACCGGGAGTTACCGGGCGACGTCAGGTTTGCGTGTTTTGACGCGCGGCTTTTGAAAGCGGCGCAGGTGTTGGGCATTGGGTCGATCTGATGCCGACCGAAGCGTCCGAGTTGACCGTGACGTTCGAACACATTCCGCGTTCGGCTACCCATCGCGATACGGAGGGCTCAATGTCGTTTCGTGTGGAACGCGACAACCTCATTTGGCTGAGGCAGGCGCGAACGGATGAGCAGGAAGGTGCCTGAGCTTGGACATGCGTAGGTAGGCGATGGCGATGAAGTTCTTCGCTGTGCGCAAGCCGCGTGCGGCACGCTGGGCCTGCTGGAGCAAACCGTTCATGGCTTCGACAAAGGCAGTGGAGCGGTTGTCAGTCGTGCCACGCACGACGGCGTCGGCGCGCTCGGTGATCGTCTTTGCCAGCTTCTTGAACGGCTCGAGTCGGCCGCGTCTGCGGCGCGTGTCGAGATAGTTGTCGTCTCATTTAGGCAGCCAGCGGCTGCCTAAGCTCTGCTTACTTGAGCCCAGCCGCTGCCCGCAGCGTGGCCGCCTTGTCGGTACGTTCCCAAGTGAACTCCGGCTCTTCACGCCCAAAGTGCCCATACGCCGCCGTCTTCTCATAGATCGGGCGCAGCAGGTCGAGCATCTGGATGATGCCCTTGGGCCGCAGGTCGAAGTGCTCGTTGACGAGGGCGGCGATCTTGTCGTCGGAGATGACGCCGGTGCCTTCGGTGTAGACCGTCACGTTCATCGGCTTGGCCACACCGATCGCATAAGCCACCTGGATCTGGCACTGGCGAGCGATGCCCGCGGCCACGATGTTCTTGGCCACGTAGCGGGCGGCGTAGGCGGCCGAGCGGTCGACCTTGCTCGGGTCTTTGCCGCTGAATGCACCGCCGCCGTGCGGGCAGGCGCCGCCGTAGGTGTCGACGATGATCTTGCGGCCGGTCAGGCCGCAATCGCCTTGCGGGCCACCGATGACAAAACGGCCGGTCGGGTTGACCAGGTAGCGGGTGTTCTTCAGCCACTCTTTCGGCAGCACCGGCTTGATCAGCTCTTCGATGATGGCTTCGGTGAACGAGGCCTTCATCTTGTGCTGCGTTTCGCTCTGGTCGGGCGCGTGCTGGGTG
>JBKJJF010000255.1:0-2639 GCA_046598195.1 Rhizobacter sp.
ACGTTGACGGCAAACGGGATCACCGGGCAGGGCCAGGCCGTCGGTTGCCCGCACATCAACGACAGCGGCACCGTGAGCCCGTGATCCACGTCCATCTTGTTGACGATGGTGAGGTCAAAGTCGTCTTGAATCACCGAGTGCGCAATGTGCGAGGCCAGCTCGGGGTGGCCGATGACGGTGGGCACCGGGCGGGCGCCGTAGCCTTCGTCGGCCGGCTGGAACTCGGCTGCGCAGCCGATGGCGAAGGTCGGGATCATCTCCAGGCTGAAGGCCGTGGCGTGGTCGTTGTAGACCAGGAAGATCACGTCGGGGGTGTTGTCCTTCATCCACTGCTTGGAGGGTTCGTAGCCCTTGAACACTGGCTGCCAGTAGGGCTCGGTGGTCTTGCCGAGGTCGATCGCCACCCCGATGGCGGGCACGTGCGAGGTGTAGACGGATGCAGTGAGTTGGGCCATGTCAGGTGCTCTTTTGTGGGGTGCCAGCCTGGCCTTGAGGTTGGCGGTGCGCCTGCGCGTCACCGTCTTCGCCGACGCGGCGGTTGCCTTCGGCCGAGCGGCCACCGGCGATCATCATGTGGCGGTACTCGTCTTCGCTCATGCCGGTCATGCTGCCGGCCATCTGCTGGAAGCTCTTGCCATCGGTGGCGCCGATCTTGGCCAGGAAATAGATGTTGCCGCCGAGCGATATGCAGCGGTTCAGGTCACGCGCGAGCACCGCCTGCTTCTGGTCTTCGGTCATCGGCCACTCGTCGAGGTAGAGCCGTTCGTGGGCTTTGAAGCGCTCGCGGTTGGGCGCCTTCATCAGCGACATGCAGAACTGGTTGAGGTGGTAACCCTTGCGCGACTGCTCGGCGTCGAAGATGGTCGTGCCGGGCACGTCGAGATACGGTTTGTCGAGGGACATTCAGGTTTCCTCCGGCCAATAAAGGCGCAACGGGTTGGTGACCAAGAGCTTCTTCTGCAGCTCGGCGCGGGGCGCGATGTGCGGGATGAAGTCGACCAGCAGGCCGTCGTCGGGCATGTGGTTCTTCAGGTTGGGGTGCGGCCAGTCGGTGCCCCACAGCACCCGGTCGGGGAAGGTCTCGACGATGCGGCGCGCAAAGGGGATCACGTCGCGGTAGGCGGGCTGTTCGCCGCTGGTTTGACCAGGCAGCGCCGGCGGGCCGCTCACGCTCAGGCGCTCCGGGCAGCTCACCTTGCTCCACACGTTCGGGTGCTCGCGCATGAACTTCACGAACAGCTCGAACTCGGGGCCATCGATGGGCTTGCTCACGTCGGGTCGGCCCATGTGGTCGACCACGATGGGGGCCCCGATCTCGTCATGAACGGCGGTGAAAAAGTTCCACAGCTCGGGCAGGTCGATCGCCTCGAAATAGATCACCACGTGCCAGCCCAGCGGGGCAATGCGCGCGGCAATCTCCATCAGCTCATCTTTGGGTGTGAAGTCGACCAGGCGCTTGACGAAGTTGAAGCGCACGCCGCGCACGCCGGCGTGGTGCATGCCTTGCAACTCATGGTCGGTGACGGTGCGCTTCACCGTGGCGATGCCGCGCGCCTTGCCGTTCGAGTGCATCAAGGCATTGACCATCGCCCGGTTGTCGACCCCGTGGCAAGTGGCCTGCACGACCACGTTGCGCTCAAAGCCGAGGTGGTCGCGCAGCGTGTAGAGCTGCTGCCTGGAGGCATCGCACGGGGTGTACTTTCGCTCGGCCGCGTAGGGAAACTCGGCGCCCGGGCCGAACACATGGCAGTGTGCGTCGACGCTGCCAGGTGGCAGCTTGAAGGTCGGTGTGCTCGGGCCGGCGTACCAGTCGAGCCAGCCGGGGGTCTTGGTGAATTCCATGCTTGTGGCGCTTTCAGTCGATGGGCTTGAACTGCGCCAGGATGCGGTCGGCCTCGGTGCGCCAGTCGGTGCTGCGGGCGAACGCCGGTGTGCCCTTGGGGCCGAAGAGACCGGCGTCGGCGAGGTCAGCCACCCAGGCTTGTCGATCGGCGGTGCCGCTGGCCGACCAGGGCTCCAGCCCTGCTTCGCGCACCGTCTGCGCCACCTCGCGCACTTCTTCGCTGCGGCGGCGGCCGTGTTCGATCACCCGCTGGAAGAAGTAGGCGCCTTGTTGTTCCCAGTCGATGCCGGGAAAGGTTTCTTTGAGTGACGCGAGCACCGCGTCTTCGACGCCATAAGCCCGCGCGGTGGTGAAACTTTCGATCACCATGGCTTCGAGCCCCTTGATCATCACGCTGCGGCACATCTTGGTGGCCGAGGCCACACCGAGCTTCTCGCTGGCGACCTGGCTGTCGAAGCCGAGTGTGTTGATGAGCGGCATCAGCGCCGCCGCATCGGGCCCACCGAGCAGCAGCGGTACCTTGATGCGGTAGGGCGGGATCGAGGTCATCACTGCGCCTTCGACATAACGCCCACCGTTGCGCGTGACGATGTCGGCCGCGCGGATCTTGGCGCCGGGTGAGGCGGAGTTGAGGTCGAGAAAGTAGGCGCTCGGGCGGATCGTGGGCGCACAAGCCTGGGCCACCGGCACGGCCTGGCTGGCGGTGACGGCGCTGATGATGAAGTCGGCTTCTTCTGCCAGGGTGGCGTGAGACTCGGTGAGCGCCACACCGTGCTTTGCCGCGTGCTGGCGCAGT
>JBKJJF010000115.1:0-7366 GCA_046598195.1 Rhizobacter sp.
CGCGCCAGCGCGCATCAATAACTGACTTCGCGACGCCTGTCTGAACGCAGCGCCCACCGGGCGCGAAGTGAGTTCGGCCCGACCCGCAAAGACCGAGCACCGCAGAGAAGTCGACCCTAGGTCGACCGGCGACGAGGGTCGCCTTTTCTTTGGTGACTTTCTTTTGGCGAAGCAAAAGAAAGTTACTGCCCTGTCGGGGGCATATCCCGACGCACCCGCTGAAGTACGAAGAACTCACCACGCGATCAGCGGCACAAGGCTTCGATCCGCGACGCGAACCCCTGTCCTGAGCCCGTCGAAGGGTCAGCCCGAACGGGTAGGTCGAGCGCCTCAGCGAACCGCGTAGTTCTCAGGAAACAACCGCCGCTCCACCGACTCGATCAAGATGTGAATCACCTTGATGTGCAACTCCTGCACCCGGTCCGCAAACTGCCCCCCCGGCGTACAGATGTCGATGTCGACCAGCGTGCTCAGCGTGGCCCCCGGCCGGCCCGAGAGGCCGATCACTTTCATGCCGATCTCCTTGGCCACACGCACCGCCGCCAGCACATTGCCACTGGTGCCGCTGGTGCTGATGGCCACCAGCACATCACCCTGGCGCGCATGCGCTTCCAGATAGCGCGAGAACACATGTTCATAGCCATAGTCATTGGCCACGCAGCTCATGTAACCCGCATCGCTGATGGCCACCGCCGCCAGGGCCTTGCGGTTGCCGCGATAGCGCCCCGACAGCTCTTCGGCAAAGTGCATCGCATCACACATCGAGCCGCCGTTGCCGCAGCTGAACGCCCGCCCGCCACGCTCGAACACATCGGCCAGGCAAGTGCCCGCCTGGTCGATCGCGTTCAAGCTGGTCTGGTTCGCGAGCAAGGCGTCGAGTGCCGAACGGGCCTCGACCAGGGTCTGTTGAATGTGCGGGCTCATGTTGAATTCCTTCAGTCAATTTTGAACGTGATGGGCACCACCCACCAGCGCATCACCGCGGCAACACGCCGATCAACCAGAGGTGCGCCTTCCACACAAAGAGGCCGTACAAGGCCAGGCCTGCGACCACGGCGATGGCATCGTTCATCGCCGAAGGCGGCGCCCCCAGCACCGGCCGGGCCACACGGCGCTTGAGCGAAATGCGCTCGGCCACCGCCCAGGCGAGAAAACCGCCGAACAAGAGCACATCGGCCAGCGTGCCGTTGACCAGCAGGTGCGACAGCGCCCACAGCTTGGTGGCCAGCAGCATCGGGTGTTTGGTCAGGGTCTTGATGCGCCCCGGCAGGTAGGCCGCCAGCAGCAAGGGAAACACCGGCAGCATCAGCAGCATCACCAGGTGGCGCATGCCGGCCGGCGGCGTGTACAGCACCAGCGGTGACTGCCGCGCGAGGCCGTAGCCATACACCAGCAGCACAAAACCGACCAGCGACACCAGCGCGTAGACACCCTTCCAGGCCTTCTCATTGCGCGCCGCCTGCGCGTCGCGCCAAGCGGGCGCCACGATGGCCACAGAGTGAATGCCGAGGAACAGCACAAGGCCTAGAACAAGCAGGGTCATGGGGGGCTCCGGCAGCAGCGGTGAAGGGGCGCAGTCTACTGGGTGCGGGGCTGCGGCCGGGCCCGCGCCCCGACCCCGGTGCCAAGGCCGGCGGCCTGCCGAGGCCTACTTTTCAATCAACCACTGGATGATGAACTTGGCCGCGAAGCCGACCATGCCCAGCCCCAACCCGAGGAACAGCACGAAGGTGCCGAACTTGCCGGCTTTCGACTCCCAGGCCAGCTGCCCGATGATGAACAGCATGTAGAGCATGAAGGCGCCCAGCCCGAAGGTGAGGCCAAAGCCCGAGATCTGCGCTTCGGTGAAGCCAAACATCAGCGGCTCACTTCAGGGCCCAGGCTCGACCACTGGCTGTCACGCGGCGGCAGGCCGGCCGGGTCGACCAGGTCGCGGTAGGCGTGCCAGCTCGCGTGGCCCAACACGGGCATCACCACGATCAAGCCGATGAACAGCGACGCCAGGCCGAGCATCGTGAAACCCGCGATCAGCGCGGCCCACAGCCCCATGGCCAGCGGGTTGGCGAGCACCGTGCGCCAACTGGTGAGCACGGCTTGCAGCAGGCTGATGCGCCGGTCCAGCAACAAGGGCATCGACACCACGCTCGACGCAAAGATGGGCGCCGCCAGCACCCCGCCCAGCGCCAGCCACAACTCGAACAGCCAGCCTTCCTTGGCCAGCACCACGTGCTGCACAAAGTCCATCGGGGTGTGGATGGGCACCGGCGCCAGCAGCGTGATGAGCGCGGCCGAGGTGAGCACCCAGCCGGTGCCGGCCAGCGCCAGCAGCGCGCCAAACTGCACCATGCACCAGTAGTCGTTGCCCCATTTGTTGATGTGGCTGTGCTGCCAATTGAGCCAGGTCTTGGCCACCACGGCGAGGCCGGGCTGTTCACGCCGCTCGATCGTGCGGCTCAGCGCGTAGAGGCTGGTCGCCAACACCGGCGCCACCACCAAAAAGCCCGACAAGGCCCCCGCCAGCAGCCAGAAGCGGTTGTGGGCCACCGCCATGATGGCCGCGCCGACCAGGGCCAGCACCAGGCCGTGGGCGACGCTGACCCAGCCGGCGCGTGCCATGTCACGCCAGGCGAGCGCGAGCCAGGCCAGTGGGCGGCCAAGGGCAATGCTGCGCACGGCCGGCAGGGGGTGGGAGGGTGGTGGCATGGTCAGAAGGCGCAGTGGGTGCCGAAAGTGTAGGCACCCCAACTCGCTCAGACGGCGAGCTGGATCAAGTTCGGGCGCTCAGTGCGCCGCGGGCAAGTCGCCGAGCCGCGCCGTCCAGCCGACGATGCCGCCCTGGGCGCGGATCATCGCCAGCGCCGATTGCTTGAACTCGGGGAAGTAGGAGCCGGTGGCCTCTTCGACGATCAGGCACTCGTAGCCGCGGTCATTGGCCTCACGCATGGTGGTCTGCACACAGACCTCGGTGGTCACGCCGCCGAAGAGCAGGTGGGTGATGCCGCGCGACTGCAACTCTTCAGTGAGCGGTGTGCCGTAGAAGGCGCCCTTGCCAGGCTTGGCGATCACCACGTCGCCCTCTTGCGGCAGCAGCTCGGGTACGAAGCCGGCGCCGGGTTCGCCCTTGATCAAAATGCGGCCCATGCTGCCGGGGTCGCCAATGCGCAGGCTCGGTTTGCCACGCAGTCGTTTCGCAGGCGGGCAGTCGGACAAGTCGGGTTCGTGGCACTCCTGGGTGTGCATCACCAGCACACCGTGCGCGCGGCACCAGGCGATCAGCTCTGCGGCAGCGGGTACCACGGGCGCAAGCAGCGACACATCGTTGCCCAGAGTCGCACCGAAGCCGCCGGGCTCGATGAAGTCGCGCTGCATGTCGATCATCACGAGCGCGGTGTGCTTCGGGTCGAAGCTGAAGGGGGTGGGCTGGGCGTTGATCGTGATCATGGTGTGTGTCTCGGGTTTACTTTGGACGCAAAGGCCGCGAAGAAAGACGCAAAGGTCGCAGAGAAAGCAAAAAGAACTTTGTATTGCCTTTGCGATCTTTGCGTCTTTCTTCGCGTTCTCTGCGTCCAAACCAACTGTTCAATGTGCACCGCCCCCCATGAACGCCCCCAGCCGGTTCCGATCGGCCAGCCGCGCATCGGCCTCGTGCACCACTTTGCCTTCGCTCATCACGGCGATGCGGTCTGACAAGGCCAGCAACTCGTCGAGGTCTTCGCTGATCAGCAGCACCGCACCCCCCCGGTTGCGCACGTCCATCAAACGCTGATGGATCTCGGCCACGGCGGCGAAGTCGAGCCCGAACACCGGGTTGGAGACGATCAGCACATCGGCGTCGTCACTCAGCTCACGCGCCAGCACGGCACGCTGCACGTTGCCGCCGCTGAGCGAGCGAATCTGCGCCAGCTCGCCGCGGGTCTTGACGCCAAACTCGGTGATCAGCTTGCGTGCACGTTCGCGCAGCGTGCCGCCACGCAGCCAGCCCATGCGTGCGGCCGGGGCGATGTCGAAGGTGCGCAGGCCGATGTTGTCGGACACACTCAGCTCGCCCACACAGGCGTTGCGCAGCGGCTCTTCGGGCAGGCTGCGCACCTTGAGGCGGCGGTTCTGCGAGCGGGTGCCGGTGAACTTTTCTTGCTTGTCGCCATGCCCCACCCAGACCTCGCCCGACACCCTGCGGCGCTGGCCCACCAAGGCCTCGGCCAACTCACGCTGGCCGTTGCCCGAGACACCCGCGATGCCCACGATCTCGCCGGCGTGCACGCTGACGCTCAGGCCATCGACGGCAATCTGCCCGCGGTCGCCGTCCACCGTGAGCCGCTTCACCTGCAAGCGTGGCTCACCCCGCTCGCGCTCGGCGCGGTGCGGCGCGGCAAACTCGCGCTTGGCATCATCGTCACCCCCCACCATCTCCACCGCAAGCTGCTGCGGCGTGGTCTCGGTGACACGGTGCGCTGCGACCAGCTTGCCCTTGCGCAACACGCTCACGTCGTCGGCATAGGCCGTGACCTCGCGGAACTTGTGGGTGATGAGCACGATGCTGCACTCGCCCGCATGCGCCCGGTCGCGCAGCAGGCCCAGCACCTCGTCGGCCTCTTGCGGCGTGAGCACCGAGGTGGGCTCGTCGAGGATCAACAGGCGTGGCTTGAGCAGCAGCTGCTTCAAAATTTCGAGCTTCTGCTTTTGCCCGGCCGACAGCTCTTGCGGCGTGGCGTCGAGGTCGAGCTTGAAGGGCGTGGTCTTCAAAAACTCGGTGAGCGCGGCGCGCTCTTTTTTCCAGTCAATCACCGCCGGCAGGTGGCCGCGGGCGAGCAGCAGGTTTTCGGCCACCGTCATGCCGGGCACCACGGTGAAGTGCTGGTAGACCATGCCGATGCCCAGGTCGCGAGCGATCACCGGCGAGCTGATGTCGTGCTCGCGGCCGTCGAGCAGCACGCTGCCCTCTTCGGCCTTCTGATAACCGACCACACACTTGACCAGCGTGCTTTTGCCCGCGCCGTTTTCGCCCAGTAGCGCGTGCACTGTGCCGGGCCGCACTTTGAGCGAGACCTTGTCCATCGCCGTGAAAGCGCCGAAGCGTTTGGTCAGCTCGAAGGTGTCGAGCGCCAGCGCGCCGGTGGCGCGCGGCACGGGGTCAAGCGGTGCGGTCATGGGCTGATCACCTCGATCACTGATTTGGAATCAGACACCGCGCCGAACACGCCACCCTGCATGGTCACCATCTTCAAGGCAGCATGGTGGTTGCCAAGGTCGGTGGCGGCGGTGCAGTCGGACAAGATCAGGCACTCGTAGCCGCGGTCGTTGGCGTCACGCATGGTGGTGTGCACACACACGTCGGTGGTGATGCCGGTCAAGATCAGGTTGCGGATGCCACGCGTGTGCAGGGTCAGCTCGAAGTTGGTCGCGTAGAACGAGCCCTTGCCGGGTTTGTCGATCACCGGCTCGCCGGGCAGCGGCGCGAGTTCGGGAATGATTTCCCACCCCGGCTCGCCGATGGTGAGGATGCGCCCGCACGGCCCCATGTCGCCGATGCCGATGCCGTTGTTGCCGATCTGGCGCGAGCGCCAGCGTTTGTTGGCTGGCAGGTCGCTCATGTCGGGCTTGTGCCCTTCGCGCGTGTGAATGATGGTGTAGCCGGCCCCGCGCATCACCCCAAACAACTTCTTCAGGGGCTCGATGGGCGAGCGCGTGAGCGAGATGTCGTAACCCATCTTGTCGACGTAGCCGCCCTCACCGCAAAAGTCGACCTGCATGTCGATCACCACCAACGCCGTGTTCTGCGGCGTCATGTGGCCGTCGTACGGCCAGCGGTAGGGGTTCGCGGCGATGTACTTTTCCATGTCAGGCGACCTTCTTCACCACCTGAACCTGCGAGCCGATGTAGCTGCGCGTGGGCGCGGCAAAGCCGCAGCTCGTGCCGTCGGTCACCTTCACGCTGGCTTGCCAGGGCAGCACGTAGCGGCCGGCCGCCATGTCGTGCATGTAGGTGTACGGGCAGTCTTGCGCGCCGCCCTTCACCGCCACATACCCGCGGTGGTAGAGCTGGTAGATGTTGTTCTCGACGCCCCAGCCGGCACGTGCCTCGCGCAGCAGGTCGGGCCGCAGCTCGCAGGTGATGATCTCGTCGACACGGCCGCTGCCTTCGACCATCACCGTGCCATCAAAATGGCAGAACATGCCCTCGCCCATCGAGTCGAAGCTGCCATCGCTGCCGCACAGGCAGACGTTGGCGGTGTAGGCGAGGTTGCAAAACGCATTCGCCTGGTTGGTGATCTTCCAGGCATGGCGAATCGGCGCGGTGTAGCCGGCGGTGCGCAGAATAATCTCGGCGCCTTTGTACGTGGCCTCGCGCGCCATCTCAGGGAACATGCCGTCGTGGCAGATGATGAGCGCGAGCTTGGCGCCGTTGGGGCCGTCGCACACCGGAACACCCAGGTTGCCCGGCTCCCAGGGCTCGACCGGCACCCAAGGGTGGAGCTTGCGGTAGTAGAGCTTGATGCTGCCGGTGTTGTCGATGATCAAGCCGCTGTTGTACGGGTTGCCATCGGGGTTGGTTTCCATGATGGAGAAGCAGCCCCAGATCTGGTGGTCGACACAGGCTTGTTTGAAGGCAGCGACCTCCGGGCCGTCGAGCCGGCACATGATCTCTGGCGAGGTGTCCATGCTCAGGCCGTGCAGCGCGTACTCAGGGAACACCACCAGGTCCATGGTCGACTGGTTGCGCCGCGCCTTGGCCACCATGCCGCAGATGCGCTGCGTTTGCGCCGCCAGATCGGCCGGCGTTTTCACGAGCGGCAGTTGCAGCTGCACCAAGCCGATCACGACGCCGTGCGCCGATTTGTTCAAGCCGCCGAATCCACTCATGTGTGTTGCCTCCTAGCGAGTAACGCCCAGCTCCATCGGCGCGCCCTTGACGCTGCGTGTGGGTGAGCAAGTCCAGATCAGAATCACCAAGGTGAGCACATACGGCACCGCGTTGAAGAGGTAGTAGCCGCTGCTGATGCCCACCGATTGCAAGGCCGGCCCGAGCGCGCCCGCGCCGCCGAACAAGAGAGCCGCGCCCAGGCAACGCCACGGGCTCCAGCGCGCAAAAATCACCAGCGCCACCGCGATCAGGCCCTGGCCGCTGGAAAGGCCTTCGTTCCAGCTGCCAGGGTAGTAGAGCGAGAGTGACGCACCCCCCAGGCCGGCGATAAAACCACCGGCGCAGGTGGCGGCGATGCGGATGCCGTTGACCGAGTAGCCGAGCGCACGCGCCGCGTCGCTGGAGTCGCCTGCCATGCGCAACAACAGGCCCCAACGTGTGGCCTTAAAACCCCAGGCCAGCAGCGCGGCGAGCAGCACACCAATAGGGAACAGCAGGTTGATC
>JBKJJF010000281.1:0-4484 GCA_046598195.1 Rhizobacter sp.
GGCCTTTTCGCTGGACACATCGGCCTCAGGCACGCCGAGTTGTTCGGCAATGATTTTCTTCACACGTGCTTCGATATCGCTCATGACTCCTCCAGGAGGGTTTACGTAAACAGCCCGAGATTCTACGGCCAGTAGGGTGTCTTCTCTGAGACACACCCGGCGCGTGCCGGTCGGGACAGGGAACCGGATCAAACAGTGACGGGAAAGCTCAGTTCATGAACATGCCGCCGTTGACGTGCAACTCGGTGCCGGTGATGTAGCCGGCCTGCGGGGACGCGAGGAACGCCACCGCGTGGGCAATGTCAGCGGCCTGGCCCAGGCGGCCGAGTGGAATCTGCGTCATCAAGGCGTTGGTCTGTTGCTCCGACAATTTTTTGGTCATGTCGGTTTCAATGAAACCCGGCGCCACGCAGTTGACAGTCACGCCACGGCTGCCCAGCTCACGCGCAAACGAGCGCGTCATGCCGGCCACACCGGCCTTGGCGGCAGCGTAATTGGCCTGGCCGGCGTTGCCACTGGCGCCCACCACCGACGTGATGTTGATGATGCGGCCGTAGCGCTGCTTCATCATCGGCTTGGTCGCCGCGCGACTGGTGCGGAACACGGCCTTGAGATTGGTGTCGATGACCGCGTCCCAGTCATCGTCTTTCATGCGCATCGACAGCATGTCGCGGGTGATGCCGGCGTTGTTGACCAACACGTGCAAAGCACCATGCTCCTTGACGATCGCGTCAATGGCAGCGTCGACACCCGGGCCGTCGGTGACGTTCAGGCACAGGCCGCGGCTGCCGGCAAACGCGCCCAGCGCCTCGGTGATGGCCTGCGCGCCCGCCTCGGTGGTGGCCGTGCCAATGACCTTCATGCCAAGCGTTGCCAACTGCAGTGCAATGGCCCGGCCGATGCCGCGCGATGCGCCGGTCACCAGGGCGATTTGCCCTCTGGTTTGAATCTCGCTCATGCCAGCAGCCCTTTCGCTTCAGCCAGGGTCGTGGGGTCGAACAGGGGCAGGCCAGTGGCCTCGGCGTCGATGCGCTTGACCATGCCGGCCAACACCTTGCCCGGGCCACACTCGACGATGTGGGCAATGCCCCGCGCACGAATCGCCTGGATGGTTTCGACCCAGCGCACTGCACCGAACGACTGGCGGTAGAGCGCTTCGCGAATGGCTTGCGGATCGGTCTGCACCGCCACGTCGATGTTGTTGATGAGTGGGATCTGTGGCGCAGCGAACGACGTGTCGGCGAGGCGCGTCTTGAGTTGTTCAGCCGCCGGGCGCATCAGGCTGGAGTGGAACGGCGCCGAGACGGCCAACAGCAGTGCACGTTTGGCGCCCTTGGCCTTGAGCAACTCGCAGGCCTTGTCGACCGCAGCCTTGGTGCCCGCGATCACGGTTTGTTTGGGGTCGTTGAAGTTGGCCGCTTCCACCGGCTCACCCATTTGGGCCGCCGCTTCGGCACAGCCTTCGATCACCACCGATGCGTCCAGGCCGACGATGGCGGCCATGGCGCCCTGCCCCACCGGCACGGCCCGCTGCATGGCCTGCGCGCGGAAGCGCACCAGCGGCAGCGCTTGTGCGAGCGTCAGCGAACCTGCCGCCACGAGCGCGGTGTACTCACCCAGCGAGTGCCCGGCCACCACGGCCGGCTGCGCGCCGGTTTCGGCCAGCCAGGCGCGCAAGCAGGCCACACCGGCGGTCAACATGTAGGGCTGGGTGTTGGTGGTGAGGTCGAGCGTTTCCTTCGGGCCTTGCGCCATGGTGCCGGCCACGTCTTCGCCCAGCACCTCAGAGGCTTCGGCCAGGGTGGCGCGCACGGCGGCGTGATCGCCCCAGGCATTGAGCATGCCGACGGACTGCGAGCCTTGGCCAGGAAATACGAATGCAAATGGTGTCATGGCAGCGCCTTCTTCTTGTCGTCGCGGCAGGTACAGGTGAGCTGGGGCTCAGAAGTCCAGCAGCACGGCGCCCCAGGTGAAACCGCCGCCCACACCTTCGAGCATGACGGTGTCACCACGTTTGATGGAACCACCTCGCACGGCCACATCAAGCGCCAGCGGAATGGAAGCAGCCGAGGTGTTGCCGTGTTCGTCGACGGTGACGATCAGCTTGTCCAGCGGCAGCTTCAGCTTCTTGGCCGTGCCATGCATGATGCGGATGTTGGCTTGGTGAGGAACCAGCCAGTCGATGTCAGATGCGGAACGGCCGGCTTTTGCCAGCACCGAACGCGCCACGTCTTCAAGCACGCCCACCGCCAGCTTGAACACCGCCTGCCCGTCCATCTTGAGAAAGGGCAGCCCCGAGACTTGACCGCCTGCCACCGTGCCGGGCACACACAAGATATCGACGTGGCGCCCATCGGCATGCAACTCGGTGGCCAGCAGGCCGGGGGTGTCACTGGCTTCCAGCACCACGGCGCCCGCGCCATCACCAAACAGCACGCAGGTGCTGCGGTCAGTGAAATCGAGAATGCGCGAGAACACCTCGGCGCCAATGATCAGAGCCTTGCGCGCCGCGCCGGTGCGGATCATCGAATCGGCCACGGTCAGCGCGTAAACAAAACCGGAGCACACGGCCTGCACGTCGAAGGCTGCACAGCCCTGGATGCCAAGCTTGCGCTGCACGATGCAGGCGGTGGACGGGAACACCATGTCCGGCGTGGACGTGGCCAAGATGATGAGATCGATCTGCGAAGCATCGACCCCCGCAGAAGCCATGGCCTGACGTGCAGCCTCGACTGCGAGGTCACTGCACGGCACATCGGGCTCGGCGAAGTGGCGCGCCCGGATGCCGGTGCGCGCAACAATCCAGTCGTCAGAGGTTTCAACGCCCTCGGCCGCCAGTCGAGCGGCCAGGTCGGCATTGGTCAAGCGGTTCGGCGGCAAGTAGCTGCCCGTGCCCGTGATCCGCGAATAAAGAGGTGATGTCATGCGGCGAGGGCGGCGTCACCAGGATTCGGGGCTTCGTCGAGGCCGGTACCGGAGGGCATCGCCTGAAGCGTCTCTTGAATCTGGTCGCGCACCCGGTCAAGCAAACAATTGCGGGCCGCATCATAAGCCCGATTTAAGGCCCCCTCGAACGAGAAGGCGTCGGCGGAACCGTGGCTCTTGAACACCAGGCCACGAAGGCCCAACAAGGCAGCACCGTTCAGGCGCCGCGGGTCAATGCGCTTTTTCAGACTGTTCAGCACGGGAAGCGCGGCGATCGCGGCCATTTTGGTGAAGATGTTGCGGCTGAACTCCTGCTTGATGAAGCCCACCAGCATCGCGATCAGACCCTCGGCTGTCTTGAGCGCCACGTTGCCGACAAAGCCATCGCACACCACGATGTCGGTCGTGCCCTTGAAAATGTCGTTGCCTTCAACGTTGCCGTAAAAGTTAAGGTGCCCACCGTTGGCCGCGTTGCGCAACAGCTCACCCGCCTTCTTGATGGTTTCGTTGCCCTTGATGACCTCTTCACCAATGTTCAGCAAGCCCACGGACGGGTTCTCTTTGCCATCGATCGCAGAGACCAGCGCGCTGCCCATCACCGCGAACTGCAGCAGGTGCTCGGGCAGGCAATCCACGTTCGCACCCAGATCGAGCACGGTCGTGAAGCCATTGCGATCGTTGGGCATCACGGCCGCAATGGCCGGGCGGTCAATGCCGTCCATCGTTTTCAGCAGGTAACGCGCAACGGCCATCAAGGCCCCGGTGTTCCCAGCCGAAACACAAACGTGCGCATTGGGTGGCTGGCCATCAGCGCCCGATTTGAGCTGGCTCAGCGCCACCCGCAGCGACGAATCCTTCTTCCTGCGCAAAGCCACTTCGATGGGGTCATCCATCTCGACCACTTCACTGGCCACCACAATCGTGCAGCGCTCCCAACCGGCAGCCTCGGCCAGCGCGTCCGCCTTGCCGACCAGGATCAGGTGGGCCTTGGGGTGTGCGGCCAGGAATGCACGGCACGCCGGTAACGTGACCGAGGGGCCGAAGTCACCACCCATGCAGTCGACGGCCAGACGAACCGCGTCGTTGACAGGATGCGCCAGGAGGGAGTTCATGGGAGCCACAGCACGTTGGAGCGCGCAGAAAAGCAAACACCCGACACTGCAGCGTGTTGCAGGCCGGGTGAGGGTGTCATCTCAAGCATCAGCGGTGAACGCGAAGGGTCGCGAACAGGCGCCACGGGCGCCGCACGCCGCTGCAAGAATCAGGCGTCTGCCTTGGTCTTGAGCACCTTGCGCCCACGGTAAAAACCGTTGGGGCTGATGTGGTGACGCAGGTGCGTTTCACCAGTGGTCGGCTCAATGGCCGTGCCCGGGTTGGTGAGCGCGTTGTGTGCACGATGCATGCCGCGCTTGGAAGGCGACTTCTTGTTTTGCTGGACAGCCATGGAATGCTCCTTAGATCTCCTGCAACTCGCGCTCTTACAAAGGGAGCGCAGGAGCCAGGGGGTTGGTGCCGTGGGTGGACACCCGAACGGAAAGCCTGCAATTCTAGCATGCCCC
>JBKJJF010000048.1:0-19791 GCA_046598195.1 Rhizobacter sp.
CCAGTGAGGTGATCTGCTTTGCTACGCCGCGATAATCGATGCCTATCATGGTGGGCACGTTGTGCCCCATGGCGTTCATGGTGTGGTGCGACTTGTGGCAATGAAAGGCCCAATCGCCTTCCTCGTCCGCAACAAAATCTACCTGACGCATTTGGCCCACCGCGACGTCGGTTGTCACTTCAGGCCAGCGCGAGCCGCGCGGTGTGGGGCCGCCGTCCGTTCCGGACACCACGAATTCATGGCCGTGCAAATGAATCGGGTGATTGGTCATCGTGAGGTTGCCGATGCGAATACGCACCTTGTCGTTAAGCCGCACATTTAGCGAATCTATGCCGGGAAAGGCGCGGCTGTTCCAGGTCCACAGATTGAAATCAAGCATGGTCATAATCTTGGGCGTATAGCTTCCCGGATCAATGTCGTAGGCGTTGAGCAGGAAACAAAAATCGCGATCCACCGTATCGATCAGCGCATGTTTGGCTTTGGGATGCGTCACCCAGAAGCCCATCATGCCCATAGCCATCTGCGTCATTTCATCGGCGTGCGGGTGATACATGAAGGTGCCGGGGCGGCGCGCGACGAACTCGTAGACATAGGTCTTGCCGGGTGGGATGCCGGGCTGGGTGAGGCCGGTCACGCCATCCATGCCGTTGGGCAGCCGCTGGCCGTGCCAGTGGACGCTGGTGAGTTCGCCGAGCTTGTTGGTGACGAAGAGGCGCACGCGGTCGCCCTCCACCACCTCGATGGTCGGGCCCGGGCTCTGGCCGTTGTAGCCCCACAGGTGGGCCTTGAAGCCGGGCGTCATCTCGCGCACCACCGGTTCGGCCACCAGGTGGAACTCCTTGACACCGTTGTTCATGCGCCAGGGCAACGTCCAGCCGTTGAGCGTGACGACCGGGTTGTACGGCCGGCCGGTGTTGGGCACCAGCGGCGGCATCGTGTCGGGCTTGGCCTGCATCACCGGTTCGGGCAGGGCGGCCATGGCCACCTTGCTCACGGAGGCGGCCGCGACGGCCGCCGAGATGGCACCAGCGCCGCCGAGAATCTTGCGTCGGGAAAGCATCGAGTAGTCCTTCATTTCAGTGGCTCCAGCGCGCGGCGCTGACGGCCACCCGCCCGCGCCTTGGCTCGCGCCAAAGATCGCGTGAATGATCTCGCTTCACGTCAGTGACCCCCGCCGCCGGCTTCGGCGCTCGATGCAGGGCCGGCCATGGCAGCCAGGCTCGGCTTGCCGAGCAGCGCCATGTCGAGGTCGGCCTGGGCGATCCAGAAATCGCGCAGCGATTCGATGGCGGCATTGACGCCGGCAATCTGCACGCGGGCATCGGCCAGCAGCTCGAACACGCCGATCAGCATGCCGTTGTAGCGAAGCACGTTTTCTTCGGCGATGCGCTGGCGCAGCGGCACGATCTCGTCAACGTGGTGGCGCGCGATGTCGTAGGCGGAACGGTAGGCGCCATACGCTTCGCGCACTTCAGAGCGAGCGTTGATCGCGGTCTCGGCTGCGCGGTGCACGCTCTGCATGTAAACCGCTTCGCTGCGCGCCACACGCGCGCCGCTCCAGTCGAACAGCGGCAGCTCGAAGCTCAGCTCCCAGCCGCGTTGGGTGGGCGCTTCGTTCGAGCTGTTGCGCACCAGGCCCAGCTCCAGCACGTTGATGAAGCGGGTGCGCCGCGTGAGGCCCAGGTTCTTGGCCGTCTGCTCGGCCGCGAGCTTGGCGCCTTGCACGTCGAGCCGCTGCGCGAGCGCCACACGTTCGATGTCGGGCAGGTCGAGCGGCTGCGCCGGCAGGTCGGGCAGTCGGTCGGGCAGGCTGAACTGGGTTTGTGCCCCCCACACGCCGAGCAGGCGGGTCAGGCGCTCGCGGCTGGCGCGTTGGGCCTGTTCGGCGCGTGCGAGGTTGAGCGCCGCATCGGCATAAAAGCCTTGTTCGCGCGCCCGTTGCAGCTTGTTGAAGTTGCCCACCTGCGCCATGCGGCGCGCCAGCTCGGCGCTGGCCTCGGCGGCCTGTTTCACCTGCTGCATGTAGCGAACACTTTCTTCGGCGGCGAGTGCGTTGACATACGCCTTGCGGGTGTCGGCGGCGAGCGAGAGCACGCTCATCGCGACCCCGCGCTGGGTCTGCTCGAAGCGGCGCGTTTCCATCGGGCCGGTGAGTGGCATGGCCAGCAGCCGGGCCAGGTTGAAGTGCAGCCCACGCTCGATCTCGACCTCGTCGCCGCGCCTGCTGCGCCCGAAGCTGAACCCCGGGTTGGGCAGCCGGCCGGCTTGTACCAACTCCGATTCGTTGATGCCCAGCTCCTGAAAGCTCGCTTGCAGGCCACGGTTGTTCAACAGGGCAACCTGCACCGCGTCGTCCATCGCCAGCGGCTTGGCCAGCAGCTCGGTGACCCGTTTGTCGATGGCGTCTTGGTCGGCGGCCGAGCGAGCCCAGCGCAGCTCTTTGCCGAGCCGGTTTTGTGCCGTTTGTTCGACCGACGCAAAACCGCCATCGGCACTGAACGACGCGCAGCCTGCGAGCACGCTGCTGAGCAGCAGCGCCGCCGCGGTGAGTGAGGTGCGGCTGTTCATGGCTTGTGGTGGCCTTGATGCGCGGGGGGCATCGGCTTGGCCATGGGTTCGGGTTGTGATGTGGCCGAAGCCGGCGCGGCCACCGGCTCGGCCTGCTGCGCCTCGCGGGCGTAGACGCGCCAGCCGCCAATGCGGCTCACCGTGTCGTTGGCCTCGCGCCAGGAGAGGGGTTTGTCGTCAACCAGCCGCCGGTAGGCCGCAAACGACGAGGGGTAGACCAGCGCGGGCACCTTGGCCTGCGGGTCGAGCGGGTCGGGCCGGGCGCCGGGTGCGGCGGTCTGTGCCTGGGCGGCCCAGGCGGCCAGCAGCAGCGCAGCTGGCGTGAGCCAGCGACAAATAGAAAGAAGCATGATGACCTCGCGTCAAAGCCAAAGAGCCCCTGCGCCGCGCGCGCGGCCAGGAGTGAAGAGACCCGCCGGGAAACCCGCGGGTCAGTGAGCGAAGAGGCTTCGGGGTGGCCGGTCGGGGCCGTCGGTCGCAAACGCGGCGATGCCGGGTGCAACCACCGCAAACACCGTGGCACCCGGCTTGGGCACCACCAGTTGCGGCATGGCGCTCAAGAGCGCGATGCCAGCGCAGCACGATGCACAGGAGCTGCACTTGTACTGGCCGAGGTCGGTCAGCTTGTCGGGCGAGACCAGGTGGTGATCTGAGCGTTCGGTGCGATCCGCAGCGGCACCGTGCTGTGCGGGATGGTGCGCGGCTTGGTCCGCAGCTTGTGGGGCCACCGCCTGCGCCGTGTGCATGCGCTGGTGGCTGGTGCCGCAGTGAAGCATGGCCGCATTGGCCAGCCCCTGGGCGGGCAGCGCCAGCGCCAACAGGCACGCCATCACAAATTTGAGCCACACACGCATGGCGCGACTCTAGCCCAATCGACATACCCCACTGCTTTCGCAGGGCGCTCAGTGGTCTATTCTTTCGCCTTCCCCAGAACCCGAGACACCCAACATGGGCTACATGCTGCTGATCGTCGAACCCACCCACCAGCGCCGCGCCCGCACCGAGGCCGAAGGCCGTGCGGTCTACCAACGCATGGTCGACTTTGGCGACTCGCTCAAACAGCGTGGCCTGCTGCAAGCGGTGGAGTCGCTCCAATCGCAAGACGGGGCCGCCCGGGTTGCCGTGCGCAACGGCAAAACCCAGGTGCTCGACGGCCCCTTCGCCGAGGCCAAGGAAATGATCGGCGGCTTTTTCTTGCTCAACTGCGCCACCCGCGAAGAGGCCATCGCCATCGCGGCCGCCTGCCCGGCAGCCGAGTGGTGCACGGTGGAAGTTCGCGCCGTGGCGCCCTGTTACGAATAAGCCCGGTTTCCACACAACCTGGCGCGTGTCGAAAACGCCCGGCCTCGTTCGTCGTGTGGATGTGAACCCAGTTTCAACGGTTCCACCCACACCCCCCACAAAGGAGAAACGACATGCGATTCATGATCATCGTCAAGGCCACGGCCCGCTCCGAGGCCGGCATCCTGCCTGAAGAGGGCCTGATGGCCGCCATGGCCGACTACCACGAGCAACTGGTCAAAGCCGGTGTGCTGCTCGACGGCAACGGTCTGCAGCCGAGCGCCCGCGGCTGGCGCATTCGCTACAGCGGCGGTCGCCGCACGCTGATCGACGGCCCGTTCGCAGAGACCAAGGAGCTGGTCGCCGGCTACACCATCATTCAGGTGCGCTCGCGCGAAGAAGCCATCGAATGGACGCGCCGCTTCCCCGCTCCCATGGGCGAACAACAAGTCGCCGAGATCGAGGTGCGCCAGATGTTCGAGCTCGAAGACTTTGCGCCGGGCCTGGCCGTCGAGCGCTTTCGCGAAATGGGCATGAACCAGGGAGCCGCAGCGTGAACAAACTCATCTTCGTCAACCTGCCCGTCAAAGACCTGCCGCGTTCGCGCGCCTTCTTCGAGAGCCTGGGCTACCACTTCAACCCACAGTTCAGCAACGACCAAGGCGCCTGCCTGGTGATCAGCGACACCATCCACGCGATGCTGCTCACCGAACCCTTCTTCCAGACCTTCACCAAGAAGCCGATCTCCGATGCCAAGAAGAGCACCGAGGTGTTGATCTGCCTGTCGTGCGAAAGCAAGGCCGAAGTGGATCAACTGGTGGCCAAGGCGGTGGCCGGCGGCGGCACCACGCCCAACCCGGTGCAAGACCACGGCTTCATGTACGGCCACGGTTTTGAAGACCTCGACGGCCATGTGTGGGAGCTGATGTACATGGATCCGACCGCTGCACCCCCGAACTGATGACAGCGCACGCGACGCAGCAGGCCATCGATGCCGTCTGGCGCATCGAGGCGTCCAAGATCATTGCCGGCGTGGCACGCCTGGTGCGCGACGTCGGCCTGGCCGAAGAGCTGGCCCAAGACGCGCTGGTGGCAGCTCTCGAGCACTGGCCCGAAGCCGGCGTGCCCAACAACCCGGGCGCCTGGCTGATGACCACGGCGAAGAACCGCGCACTCGACCACCTGCGCCGCACCAAACTGCTCGCCGCCAAGCACGAGGAGATCGGCCATGAGCTCGAAGCGCAAGAGGCCTTGATCGTGCCCGACTTCGTCGATGCCCTCGACGCCGCCCGAGCTGACCAGATCGGCGACGACCTGCTGCGCCTGATCTTCACCGCCTGCCACCCGGTGCTCTCGACCGAGGCACGTGTGGCGCTCACGCTCAAGCTGCTGGGGGGCTTGAGCACCGCTGAGATCGCACGGGCGTATCTGGTGCCCGAGCCGACCATCGCGCAGCGCATCGTGCGCGCCAAGCGCACGCTCAGCGCGGCCAAGGTGCCGTTTGAGTTGCCGCGTGGCGATGCGATCGCGGTGCGCCTGGCCTCGGTGCTCGAAGTGATCTACCTCATCTTCAACGAGGGCTACACCGCCACCACCGGTGACGACTGGATGCGCCCCGCCCTGTGCGACGAAGCCGTGCGCCTGGGCCGCGTGCTCGCCGGCCTCGCACCCGACGAGCCCGAGGTGCATGGGCTGGTGGCCTTGGTGGAGCTGCAGGCCTCGCGCACCGCGGCGCGGGTTGACGCCGAAGGGCGGCCGGTGCTGCTGCTCGACCAGGACCGCGCGCGCTGGGATCAACTGCTGATCCACCGTGGCCTCGCCGGCCTGGAGCGCGTGGATGCCTTGGGCGGCTCGCTCGGCCTGTACGCGCTGCAAGCCGCCATCGCCGCCTGCCACGCCCGCGCCTGCAGCGCCGCCGACACCGACTGGGCGCAGATCGTGGCGCTCTACGACGCACTGGCGCAGACCGCGCCCTCGCCGGTGGTCGAGCTCAACCGCGCGGTGGCGGTGGGCATGGCCTTCGGCCCGGCCGAGGGGCTGGCCATCGTCGACGCGATGCACGACGAGCCCGCGCTGCAAAGCTACCAATGGCTGCCCAGCGTGCGCGGCGACCTGCTGGCCAAGCTGGGCCGCCACGACGAAGCACGTGCCGAGTTCGAGCGTGCCGCTGCACTGGCACGCAACGAGCGCGAGCGAACGCTGCTGCTGGAGCGAGCCCTCGCCCTGCCCTTGTCAGGGCCGGCTCAAAAACACCATTGAGATCCCCCAGTTCCGCGACAGCTCGGAGCTAAGGCAGGTCGCGAATCAAGCGAGTGCATGTCGGGTGAACCCGCTGCGTTTGCCCACCAGCACGCCACGGGGCTTCAGCCCTGTGGGCTTTCGGTCATCTTTCCGCAATAGACCTGCATGTTTTCGGGCAAATCTTGTGGGCACTGGCCACATTGCTGGTTGCCCGGTACGGCGTGGTCGATGAACTTCGGGTAGGGCAGGTTCAGCCCGGCCATGATCTGCTCGAACTCCTGCAACGAGCGTGCGTTGCCCAGGCGCGGGTTGCGTGCCTTCTCTTGGCCGATCGACGACACGCGGCGCTGCTGGTAGTCGTGCCCCGGGTAGACCAGCTGATCGTCGGGCAGCGCGAAGAGCTTGCCGGTCACGCTGCGGTAGAGCTCGGCCGAGCTGCCGTTCTGGAAATCGGTGCGCCCGCAGCCGTCGATCAGCAGCGCGTCGCCGGTGAACACACGCTGGCCCAGCACGTAGGCATGGTGGCTGTCGGTGTGGCCGGGTGTGTGCAGAGGCTGCAACACGATCTCGCCCAGCTGCAGCGGCTTGCCCTCTTCCACGCCTTCGTCGGCGCAGGGCAGGCGCTCCATCGCCGGCGCGGCGATGCGGCAGCCGGTGCGTTCCTTCAGTTGCAGCGCGCCGGTGATGTGGTCGGCATGGATGTGGGTGTCGACGGTGCAGGCCAGCCTCAGGCCCAAGGCCTGGATCTGCGCAAGATCACGCTCGATGCTGTTGACCACCGGGTCGATCAGCAGCGCCTGGCCGGTGGTCTCGCAGCCGAGCAAGTAGGTGTAGGTCGAAGACAGCGGCTCGAACAGTTGGCGAAAGATCATGGGCGCCTCTCAGGTGGAGTCGTTCCATTCTGACCAAGATCCTGAACGTCGCACCAGGTTCTGGCACGTGTCCTGCTAGCCATCTTGCATACAAGAATGCATGCACTAGATGAGGGCGTGAAACGATGATCGAACCCAGAACCCTGGCCGAACTCCAGCAATCCCTGCGTGCGGGCACCATGACAGTGCGTCAAGTGATGCTGCGCTTTTTGGCCGAGCAGTTGCAAGGCGCCAAAGAGGCCTGGATCTCACGGCCGAGCGACGAGGCCCTGTTGGCCCAGGCCGACGCTTGCGACGCGCGCCTGCTGAGTCTCGGCACGGCGGTGTTTGACACCCAGCCGCTGCTGGGCATCCCGTTCGGTGTCAAAGACAACATCGACGTGGCCGGCTTGACCACCACCGCGGCCTGCAAAAGTTTCGCCACCGGCGCGGCCACGGCGCATGCCACGGTGGTGCAAAAGCTGGTCGACGCGGGCGCCATTGCGGTCGGCAAGACCAACCTCGACCAGTTCGCCACCGGCCTGGTGGGCACGCGCTCGCCTTATGGCGCGGTGCCCAACAGCTTTGATGCACGCCGCGTGAGCGGCGGCTCCAGCTCGGGCTCGGCCTATGTGGTGGCCATGGGCCAGGTGCCGTTTGCGCTGGGCACCGACACCGCCGGCTCGGGCCGTGTGCCGGCCGGTTTTAACAACCTCGTGGGCCTGAAGCCCACGCCGGGGCGTGTGGGCAACGGCGGCGTGCTGCCGGCCTGCCGCAGCATCGACTGTGTGGCGGTGCTGGCGCTCACGGTCGACGACGCGGCCCGCGTGCTCGCGCTGATCGAAGGGCCCGACCCGAGCGACGCCTACAGCCAGTTCCAGCCCGGCCCGGCGCGCTTGAAGCCGGTGTTGCGCGTGGGCATCCCGTCGCGGCCGGTGTTCAGCAGCCCGCAAGCTGAAGGCGGCTACCGCACGATGTTTGCCAAGGCCGCCGCCCACGTGCAAGCGCTTGGGCACGAGGTGGTGCCGCTCGACTTCTCGCCCCTGCACGCCACCGCCGAGCTGTTGTATGGCGGGCCGTGGGTGGCCGAGCGCCACGCGGTGGTGCAAAAGCTGCTCGATCAAGACCCGAAGGCGCTTGACCCCTCGGTGCGCAGCATCGTCGAAAGTGCACGCGGCTTGACTGCCACCGATGCATTTCGCGGCCTCTACAAGTTGCGCGAAGCGCAGCGCGACACACAAGCCATCTGGCAACAGGTCGACCTGCTGATGACGCCCACCGCCCCCGGCCACCCGACCCTGGCCGAGGTGGCAGCCGACCCGCTCGGTGCCAACGGGCAGCTCGGTGCGTACACCAACTTCGTCAACCTGCTCGGCTGGTGCGCGCTGGCGTTGCCCTTCGGCTTCACCGACGGCAGCCTGCCGTTTGGCGTGACCTTCATCGCCCCCGGCGGTTATGACACCGGCTTGGCGCACTTTGGTGCCGCATGGCAAGCCAAGCTCGACCTGCCGCTGGGCGCGCTCGGCCGCCAAGGCGGCATCAGCGCCGTGCTCACCCGCGCCCCGGCCGCGGCCGCCACGCTGCCGAT
Organism: Rhizobacter sp.; assembly: GCA_046598195.1. Taxonomy (GTDB): domain Bacteria; phylum Pseudomonadota; class Gammaproteobacteria; order Burkholderiales; family Burkholderiaceae_C; genus Rhizobacter. The sequence goes on from JBKJJF010000048.1 coordinate 8,530, forward strand.
CGTGGTGGTGGGCGCCCACCTGAGCGGCCTGCCGCTCAATGGCCAGCTGATCGAGCGCGGCGCGCGGCTGCGCGAAGCCACCACCACCGCGCCGCAGTACCGCTTTTTTGCGCTGCCTGGCACCCAACCGCCCAAACCCGGGCTGCTGCGGGTGGCCAGCGGTGGCGCCGCCATTGCCGTCGAAGTGTGGGACGTTCCGCTCGACGCCCTTGGCTCCTTTCTTGCACTGATCCCCGCACCTCTGGGCCTGGGCAGCGTGACGCTGGCAGACGGCAGCTCGGTGCACGGTTTTATCTGCGAAGCATTGGCGCTGGAAGGCGCAACCGACATCACCTCGTTTGGTGGCTGGCGGGCCTATCTCGCATCGCTGCAGCCGCCTCACTAAAAACGCCGAGCACCCGTCACCCCGATCCCCACTGTTAACCGCCCACTTTCACCCGGAGACCTTTCACATGAGCAACAACAAAACCTTCAACCTTCGCCGCCGCAGCCTGGTCACCGCGGGTGCCGCGCTCGCCCTGGGCGCGCCGGCTGTGCTGCGCGCGCAGAGCGGCCCCAAGATCCGCATTGGCTACTGGCCCATCGCGGCCGGCCTGCCCTTCTACTCGGCGATTGAGCTGGGTTACTTCAAAGAGGCCGGCCTGGATGTGGAGCCGCTCAAGTTTGCCGGTGCCCAGCAGATCATGGAAGCCGTGTTGTCGGGCCGCGCCGACGGCACGGCCAACGGCACCGGTTCGGCCAACATCGCCATCGGCGAAATCGCCCAGCCGGGCACCTTCAAAATCTTCTGCTCCAACCCGAGCAACGTGAAAAACGTGCTCGACGAAGTGATCGTGCCGGTGGCCAGCCCCGTCAAGGTGATGGCCGACCTGAAGGGCAAGCGTGTTGCTTCGGGCCCGGGCATCCAGAACGTGACGCTGGCCAAGACGGTGCTCGAGCGCGGCGGCGCCACCGGCGCCACCGTGATCGAGCTGCCGATCGGCCAGCACGTGGCTGCGCTCGCCGCCGGCCAGGTGGATGGCGCCTACACGCTGGAGCCCACCGGCACCATCGGCCGCTTGAACGGCACCACGCGTGTGCTCGAAGCCGGCGTGATCGCGCGCTACGTCCTGGGTGACCCGATGGCGCCGTGGTTTGGTGGCTCGGCCTCGCTGTCATCGGACTTCATCAAGAAGAACCCCGAGGCCGCCAAGAAGTACATCGCCGCCTACGGCAAGGGTGTGGCCTACGTGCGCAGCAAGTCGGTCGAAGCGCGCCAGTACCTGAAGGGCTATACCCCGATCGAAGGCGCGCTCGCCAGCGAGGTGCCCCTGGCGGCCTACATGATGTACAACGAATTCACGCCGGCCGACGTGGCGCACTTCCAGAAGTTCTTCGACCTGTTCGCTGAAAAAGGCATCTTCTCGTCACGCCTGATGGTCGAGTCGATGCTCTACAAGGGGTAAGCAGCATGAGCGCCATCCCTTCCACAGCGGCGGAGCCGGCCGCGCCCACCAAGCCCTGGTCGCCGCCGTCGGCCAACGCGCCCGCGGCGGTGGCTCGCACGCTGAACTGGGGCAAAGCCCTGCCCTTCATCGGGCCGCTCGTGCTCTTCGTCGTGTGGGATCTGGTGGTGCGCCTCGGGTTCATCAAGGCCATCTTGTTGCCGCCCCCGATGGCGGCGCTGGGCGCGCTCGTCAGCGGCCTGGCCGGTGGCCCGCTGTTGGTCGACTTTGCCGTCACCGTGTGGCGCACGGTGCAGGCGTTTCTGATCGCCGCTGCGGTGGGCATGCCGCTCGGTGTGTTGCTCGGCAGCTCAGAGAAGGCCTACCGCAGCGTGGAGTTTTTGATCGACTTCTTTCGCTCCACGCCGTCGTCAGCGCTGATCCCGCTGTTCCTCATGATCTTTGGTGTGTCTGATGTCAACAAGGTGGCGATCGCCGCCTTTGGCGCGTTTCTGATCGTGGTGTTCAACAGTGCCTACGGTGTGATCAACGCACGCAAGCAGCGTGTGATGGCGGCCAAGGTGATGGGCGCCACACGCTGGCAGGTGTTCAAGGACGTGCTGATTTGGGAGAGCCTGCAACCGAGCTTTGTCGGCCTGCGCTCGGCGGTGTCGATGGCGCTCGTGATCGTCATCGTGGCCGAGATGTTCATCGGCGCCGACAGCGGCCTGGGCAACCGCATCATCAACTCGCAGCAGGTGATGAACGTGAAAGACATGTACGCCTCCATCCTGGCCGCCGGTGCGCTCGGTTATGCGCTCAACGTGCTCTTTTTGATGTTGGAGCGCCGCATTGTTCACTGGAGCGGAAGATGAATGCAGTTCTGAACGGCCCCGTGTTCGCTGACGTGCCCAAGCCGGCCTTCCAGCCCGGCCCGGCCGGCACACACATCACCATCCGCGGCCTCACCAAATACTTTGCCGGCTGGCCGCTGTACGAAAACTTCGACCTCGACATCCCGAAGGGCAAGATCGTTTCGGTGTTCGGCCCCAACGGCTGCGGCAAGTCAACGCTGATCAACATGATTGCCGGGCTGGTCCCGATCGACTCGGGCGAAATTTTGTTCGACGGCAAGTCGCTCAAAGACACCAAGATCGGCTACGTGTTCCAGAACTACCGCGAAGCCATGTTCCCGTGGATGCGCACCATCGACAACATCGCCTACCCGCTCAAGCTCGAAGGCCGCAGCAAGGCCGAGGTCGACCGCCGCATGGCCGAGCTGGTGGCCTCGTTCGACGTCAAGTTCGACCTCAACCGTTATCCGTATGAACTCTCAGGCGGCCAGCAACAAACCGCCTCGATCATGCGGGCCCTGGCCAACGGCCCCGAGGTGCTGTTCCTCGACGAACCGTTTTCGGCGCTCGATTTCGAGATGACGCTTTTCATCCGCGAAAAGCTGCAAGAGGTGTTCATGCAGACCAGCACCACCATGCTGCTGGTCTCGCACGACCTCGAAGAAGCGGTCTACCTGGCCGACCAGGTGCTGCTGCTGACCAAGCGCCCGACCCGGGTGGCAGAAATCTTGCCTTATGGTGATGCGCGGCCGCGCACCGTGGCCACACTCTCTGAGCCGAGCTTCATCGCCACCAAGAAGCTCAGCCTGGAGATCTTCCAACGAGAGGTCAGGCGTTGAGTTCAATCACCGAAGTTCAAGACTACGTGCGCGCCACGGCGCGTTTTCTGGCCCTGCCGCTCGACGAGGCCCAGGTCGAGCGGGTGGCCGTGCACCTGGCACGCACCCAGGCCATGGTGGTGGTGCTGAAAGACACCCCGCTGCACCCCGAGCTGGAGCCGGCCGAGATTTATTGCCCCGCGCCTTTCCCTCCCGCGCCATTGACAACCGACAAAGCATGAGCTTTGCCAGGAGCCACGACATGATCAACGGCCTCCACATCGTTCGCGCAGTGCACGCTGGCGAGATGCAGGCCGAAGAAGCGCTTGAGCATTGCATCGCACGCATCGAGGTCACCGACCCGCGTGTCAACGCCTTCACCGACGGCACTTTCGAGCGGGCCACCCGCGAGGCGCGCGCCATCGACAAACGCCGTGCCCGCGGCGAGGTGCTGCCACCGCTGGCCGGCATGCCCTATGCCGTAAAGAACCTGTTCGACATCGAGGGTGTGACCACGCGCGCCGGCAGCAAGGTGCGCAACGGCGAGCCGGTGGCCACTGCCGACGCCGTGCTGGTGCAGCGCATGCACGCCGCTGGCGCGGTGCTGTTGGGCGCGCTCAACATGGACGAGTTTGCTTACGGTTTCACCACCGAAAACACACACTACGGCCCAAGCCGCAACCCACGCCGGCTGGCGCACACGGCCGGCGGTTCCTCGGGCGGCTGCGCCGCCGCGGTGGCGGCCGGCCAGGTGCCGGTGACGCTCGGGTCTGACACCAATGGCTCGATTCGTGTGCCCTCGTCGCTGTGCGGCGTGTGGGGCTTGAAGCCCACTTTCGGCCGCCTGTCGCGGCGCGGCAGTTTCCCCTTCGTCGCGAGCATCGACCACCTGGGCCCGTTTGCGCGCAGCGTGGAAGACCTGGCCGCCAGCTACGACGCGCTGCAAGGCCCCGACGCGCTTGACCCCGGCTGCCATGCGCAGCGGGTGCAACCCACGCTGGCGCAGATTGGCCACAGCCTGGGCGGCCTGCGCATCGGCGTGCTGAACGGCTACTTTGAAGAACACGCCGGCCCCGCGGCGCGCAAGGCGCTCGACATGGCCGCGAACGTGCTGAACGCACAACGTGGTGTCACCTGGCCCGATGCCGCGCTGGCACGCGTGGCCGCCTTCGTCATCACCGCCAGCGAAGGGGGCTCGTTGCACCTGCCGCTCTTGCGCGAGCGCGCCGCCGAATTCGAGCCGCTGTCGGTCGACCGTTTTATCGCCGGCGCCTTGCAGCCGGTCGAGTGGTATGTGCGCGCACAACGTTTTCGCCGCGTCTACCGCGACAAGGTGCAGGTCTTGTTCAAACAATGGGACGTGCTGCTCGCCCCCGCCACGCCGGTGCAGGCCACGTTGCTCGGCGCCGAAACGTTTGAGCTCAACGGCCACACGGTGCCGGCCCGGCCGTCGATGGGCTTGTTGACACAGCCGATCTCCTTCGCCGGCTGCCCGGTGGTGGCCGCGCCCTTGTGGCCCGAGGGCCGCAACAACTTGCCGCTGGGCGTGCAGGTGATCGCCGCACCGTGGCGCGAAGACCTCGCATTGCGGGTGGCGCGCGCGCTCGAATCGAACGGCGTGGCTTGTTCGCCGGTGGCGGGCTTCTGAGATGGAAATCAACAACCCCGCGGTGCTCGCCGACGTCACGGCCGCCTTCGCGCGCTACGAAGACGCCCTCGTCCACAACAAGGTGGCCGTGCTCGACGAGTTGTTCTGGCGCAGCCCGCACACCTTGCGTTACGGCGTGGGTGAAAACCTCTACGGCTTTGATGCGATCCAGGCCTTTCGCGCCGCCCGCCCCGCCACCGGCCTGGCACGCACACTTTTGCGCACCGAAATCACCACCTACGGCGACAACTTCGCCACCGCCCACTGCGAGTTCCAGCGCGAGGGCGGTGTCAAACCCGGCCGCCAAAGCCAGGCCTGGATGAAAACGCCCGAAGGCTGGCGTGTGGTGTCTGCGCATGTAAGCTTGTTGGCATGAAAGCCCCGGCCAAAAAGAGCGCCACAGCGCCAACACCCAACCCGCGCGACCTCACACGCTCCGAGATCGCCTACCGCCGCCTCAAGGCCGCCATCTTCGACTTTGTGATGCTGCCCGGCGACGGCTTCACCGAGAGCGACATGGCCGAGCGCCTGGGCATGTCGCGCACCCCCGTGCGTGAAGCGCTGTTCCGCCTTGAACTCGAAGGTTATGTGAAGGTCGCCTACCGCAGCGGCTGGAGCGTCGCGCCGTTTGACTTTCGCAAGCTCGAAGAGCTGTACGACCTGCGGGTGGTGCTCGAATGCACCGCCGTTGATCGGCTGTGCGCCATGGAGCCCATGCCCGACCTGGGCCTGCTCAAGGCCACCTGGCTGGCACCCGAAAAAGACCGCAAGACCGACAGCACGGAAGTGGCCGCGCTCGACGAAGCCTTTCACGCCACCCTGGTGAGCGCCGCTGGCAACCTGCAAATGGCGCGGGTGCATGGCGACGTGACCGACGGCATCCGCATCGTGCGCCGGCTCGACTTCACCCAGCCGCCGCGCATCACCGCCACCTACGACGAACACGCCAAGATCCTGCGCGCCATCCTCGCGCGCCGTGCCGACGCGGCCAAGCTGATGTTGCGCACCCACATCGAAGCCAGCAAGGCCGAGGTGCGCAAGATCACCATCCACAAGCTGCACAGCGCGAGACCCGCCGCCGGGGATTTGTAGCCGACCGCCCTTCAGGCCCAGTAGGGCAGATATTCGGCAAACTTCTTGCCGCTTCCAGCGTCTTTGCGTTTGATGCGCCCGGCGGCCACCGCGTCCCCAATCAAATTGGTGATCTGGTTGCGATGCTTGTCGTGCAGCTTGAAGCGCTCACGCAGGGTTGTGTTCGTGAGCGTCGCACTCGACAGGTACCGCAGCACCGCATGCTGGTAGCAGGCCTCGATTCGCTCGGTCTGTGACATGTCAGCAAACTTTCGCGGGGCATAGAGCGTCACCCGAAACGCGTTCTCCTGCGGCGTGAAAGCCAGCGGCGGCAAGCCAAAAAGCTCGATGGCGCGCACAACCTTCTGAAACCCGGTGCCACGCTCCTCGCAGATGCGGTACAGCCGGAACGACGAGGCCAGCTGTTCGTTACGCGACTCTGGCGTCGTGCCAATCAACCTGTCAGGGCGCTTGCCTGGCAGCAAGGTGCCCGGGTTGGTGATCTCGATGCGGTCGTCATAAATCTCAACCATGGGGCCGGCACCGCTCACAGTGAAGTCTTGGTGGATCAAGGCATTGGCGATCAACTCGCGCAAGGCAATCTCGGGATAGAGGCTGACCTCCTTGCGCAGCGCGCTGCTGAATTACTTCCGAGTGAGGCAGTGCGCGCTTCAGGTATGAGATCAGACCCTCAAACCCGACCGCGTAACCACGCTGCCCCGGTAGTTCGTCGATCGTGTCGACCTTGTTGGTGCCGCGATAGCGGATGACTCGAATTCGCTTGCGCTCCAGCGAAGCAAACTCGGTCAGCTTGCGTGCGGCAGCAATGGCGCCGAAGTTGGTGATGTAGTGGCCACGACCATCTGGCACGGTCAGCCCTTCAGCAATCAACCACCGGCCCAGCTCAGTCATGTCGGCTGGCAAGGGCCGCTCAAGCAGACTCGCGATCGTGTCCACATCCAGCGCGGCCAACACCTGCTGCTGATCGAGCAAAGGCGATGCACGCAACTCCTCCCAACGTGGAGAGGCGCTGTTCAGCATCAATGCCCCCACTTCTTGTCGTGAGGCCTTGCGCGTGGTGCCGCCCGAGCGTATCCAGGTTTCTTCGATTGACTTGCCGCGCCGGTGCACTGGCTTCACCGCCGACTCTGGGATGTGCACAAACAGCAGCGGCGTGCCGCGGAACTCGACCACCGCGTGATCGAGCGCCAGTGGCGGATCAACAGCGTCGCGCCCCAGGTTGGCCACGGTGTTGACCATCTGAGCCACGGCGGCCTGATCGACCCCTTCGAGCTGCCCACTGTCCGTCAGCCCAAAAACAAGGCAACCACCATTCGAGTGGTTGCTAAACGCCATCAGGTGCTCGGCCAGCCGATCGCGGTAGTCAGACAGGCGAGCCTTCCAGTCCAGCTCGTTCACTTCGTGCGGTACGGGGCTGAGGCACTCCTCCAGCCCATGCAATGCAGCCGCGACCCAGTACTTCATCGCCATGTGATTGCAACCATTTGATTTATAAGGAGTTTTACGTCTTTTCCGGATTCGCGTGTGATAGCGCCCGGAGGCCAATCGCCAAGCGAAACCGGCCAGGCGAAGCGCCAACCGTCAATGCACCGCCATAGACTGAAGCTGAGATGAAACGTACTGGTACACCACCTCAGCCCGCGCATCAATGTCTTCACTGGAATAGCCATCAGGCAAGCCCTCAAGCAGCCGGTCGATGATGGCCGTCTTCATCTGGGCCTGGGCTGAAGCCCGGTCGCGCAGGTCGCCCAGCGCGAGCCGCTGCGTCCCCACTGTGGCCATGAGCGCCATGGCCACGCTCTTAATCTTAGCGATGTCGCCTTTGGTGATCTCGCCCAGATGTTTGGAGAGCAGGTCGTACACCGCCAGTTTCTGCTCGGTCTCAACCCCTTCGCGAATAAAGCGACGCTCTTCTCGGTCGAGGCTGTCGTGCACCTTGATGAGCGCTTCCGGCGCGGCAGGCGGTTTGTGTGACTTCCGTCGCACCTTTTGCGCCCCCTTAGGCCCACACCCCGGTGCTTCTTACAGGGTGATTCGCATGGTCATGCCGCTATGCTCGACCTTCGGCCCGCTGCGGTTCACCCCATAAAAATACTCATGAAGTCCGTCGTCTGGAAATGTGCGCTCTGGTGGTGCTTTTTTGCCTGGCCCACCGGGGTGTGGGCCGCCACGCCCCTGGCCACGGCCACCATCGTCGACGGTGAGGTGCTGCTGATCCGTGGCGCTACAAAGCTGCAGCTGGCCGAGGGCGTGCGCCTGGGCGCAGACGACATCGTCGAAACCACGGCCAAGGGCCGGCTGGTGCGCATTGAATTCAACGATGGGCTGATCCTTGACCTGGGCCCCGAGACGCGCACCCTGCTGGCGCCCAAGCTCGGCGGCGACCGGGCGCGGTTGGCGGCGCGCCTTCACCTGCTGCGCGGCGTGGCCAAACTGAGCGTGCCCAAGGCGCCAGCAAACACTGCCACCACCTTGTCTTCACCCCACTTCGACGTGAGCAGCGTGCTGCGCAGTGCGGTGTTCATGGTGCAGGGCACGGAAGCGTTTGCCTTTGCCGAGTCGGGCGAGGTGGTGCTGCGCGAGCGCAGCGGCGGCAAGCCGGCAGGCAACTTTGCGCTGAAGAGCGGCGAGTTTTTCGCCCGTGTCGGCGAAGCCAAGGCGGCGGTCACGCCGCGGCCCACGCCCACCTTCATCCAGCGGCTGCCGCGCGCCTTTCTCGACACGCTGCCGGCGCGGGCCGCACTGTTCAAGGGCCGCGAGGTCGAGCCCAAGGCGCTGGGCGAGATCAGCTTCTCCGAGGTCGAAGCCTGGATCGACGCCGACGGTTTGCGCCCCGCTTTTGTCGCACGCTGGAAGGCGCTGGCGCAGAACGCGGCCTTCCGCGACGGCTTGGCCACCAACATGCGCGCCCATCCCGAGTGGGATCGTGTCGTCTACCCCGAAAAATACCTGCCCAAGCCAGCCGCCAGCGCGGCGCCCGCCTACCGCGCCAAGCCCTGATCGGGCCCCCACTTTTTACCTATTTCATAAGAGTCGCCATGAAACTGCTCGTCAAGTTCAACCTCGTGTTCCTGGTGGTGTTTGCGCTCGGCCTGGGGGCTTCGAGCTACATCGCGCGCAAGCTACTGCAACAAGGCGCCCACGAAGAAGTGCTGGACCGTGCCCGCCTGCTGATGGAAAGCGCCATGGCCGTCAGCACCTACACCTCGACCCAGGTGGCGCCGCTGCTGGAGACGCAGATGGCCTACACCTTCTTGCCACAGTCGGTGCCCGCGTATTCGGCCTCCGAGGTGCTCAACGCGCTGCGCAAGAACCACCCCGAATATGCCTACAAGCCGGCCATGCTCAACCCCACCAACCCGCGCGACCGCGCGCAAGACTGGGAGGAAGACGTGATCCAGCAGTTCAAGCAGTCGCCCGAGCGCACCGAGTTCATCGGCGAGCGCATGACGCCCTCGGGCCCGGTGACCTACATCGCCCGCCCGATCAAGATCAGCAACCCCGGCTGCCTGCGTTGCCACAGCACGGTTGAAGCAGCGCCCAAGCCGCTGGTGGAAAAGTACGGCCCGGCCAACGGTTTTGGCTGGAACCTGAACGAGGTGCTGGGTGCGCAGGTGGTGTCGGTGCCGATGGCGGTGCCGCTGGCACGCGCCGACCGCGCCTTTGGCGTGGTGATGGCCTTGCTGGCGGGGGTGTTCCTGCTGATCGGCCTGTCGCTCAACCTGATGCTGTGGAAGCTCGTCATCCAGCCGGTGAGCAGGCTGTCGCAACTGTCTGACCGTGTGAGCCTGGGCGAGCTTGATGCACCCGAGTTCGCCGTCGACTCGAAAGACGAGATCGCCACTTTGGCGCAATCGTTCACGCGCATGCGCAAGAGCATGGTCCATGCGATGAAGATGCTGGACAACTGAGTTCGACAATCCACGGATGACGCACCCCGACAAACTTGGCAAATACCCGATCACCGGCGTGCTCGGCAAAGGTGCCATGGGGGTGGTCTACAAGGCCTTCGACCCGGTGATCAACCGGCCGGTGGCCATCAAGACCATCCACAAGGCGCTGATCGGGCAAGACATGTCGGGCTCGTCGACCACCGCCCGCTTCAAGAACGAAGCGCGCGCCGTGGGCCGCATGGTGCACCCCAACATCGTGGCCATCTACGAGTACGGCGAAGACGACAACACCGCCTACATCGCGATGGAATACGTGGAGGGCCGCACGCTCTCGCAAATCTTGGGTGGCACCCCGCGCCCGCCCGAGTGCGACATCCTGACGCTGATGGATCAGCTGCTGGCCGCCCTCGACTGCGCGCACAAACACGGCGTGTGGCACCGCGACATCAAGCCCGCCAACCTGATCGTCACCAGCGCCGGGCAACTGAAGGTGACTGACTTCGGCATCGCGCGCATCGAGTCGGTGGTGCTGACGCAAATCACCTCGACCATCGGCACGCCGGGCTACATGGCGCCCGAGCAGTACATCGGCGAAGGGGTCGATCACCGCATCGACATCTTTGCCGCCGGTGCCTTGCTCTACGGCATGCTGGTCGGCCACCCACCCTTCCAGGGCTCGGCCGAGACGGTCATGTACAAGGTGGTGAACGAGCACCCGGTGCCGCCGAGCAAGGTGCCCGAGGCGGGGCGGCCCGAGTTCTACGACGCCATCGTCGCGAAGGCCTTGGCCAAAAAGCCGGAGCAGCGTTACGCAAGCGTGGCCGAGTTCCGTGCGGCGCTGGCCAAGCGCGATTTGTCGGCCGAGCCCGACACCGGCGAGACCACCGTCATCATCGGCCACCACCACAGCGCACCCTTCGCCGGCATCGGCGTGCTGGAGCCGCCGAGTGGCGTGCCACGCTCGGCCAGCACCACGCTGCCAGGCTGGGACCCGGCCACGCTGCACCAAGTGGAGCTGGCACTGGCGTCTTTCGTCGGGCCGATGGCCAAGGTGATGGTGCGGCACGCGGCCAAAACCCACCTCGACATCGCCGGGCTGAAGGCCAGCCTGTGCGAACACCTGCCGTCGGATCAGGAGCGGCAGCGTTTTTTGGCGAAGTTTGGCGCGGCCACCGGGGGCACCCACATCAGCGGGGGCTCCAAGGTCACGGGCGCGTTGCCACACACCCAGCCGCTGAGCGGCGCGGGCTCGGCGGTGGGCTCGGCGGTGTCGCCGGAGGTGATTGCCGCCGCCACCCGCGTGTTGAGCAGCCACATGGGGCCAATTGCCAGCATCGTGGTCAAAAAGGCAGTGGCCAAGGCGCGCTCGCAGGAGCAGCTGTTTGTGCTGCTGGGCGAGCAGGTGGGTGAAGGCGCCGAGCGCGAGAAGCTGTTGATGGCGTTGCGGCGCAAGGCCTGAGAGCGCGCTTCCTGCGGAGCAGGGAAGCTCGGACGGTTCGTTTTGTCTCGACTTTTGTTCACGGCGTGAGGCCG